>JAQXXM010000187.1 GCA_029226065.1 Clostridiales bacterium | reverse complement strand
TTTTTATCCCCTATAATAGCTTTGATATGTCAGTCCGTATTCTTATTTCCGAGAGCTTTATTAACAACACCTATTAACTCTTCAGGTTTATTATACTTTACTTTTGCGTAAATGTCCATAGTTATTTTACTATTTTCGTGCCCCGCAAGATATTGAACCGTTTTCGGATCGACTCCCAAATAGATTAGATTGGTAATGTATGTGTAGCGAAGCTGATGCGGTGTAACATCAAAATCCAATGAATATACCAGCTTTGGATTATTTCGCTGATGACTTCCGAGTTCCGGATGAATTGTACATACTACTTTTTGACCGTTAACATATTTATAGTATTTTCTTTCCTTTGCTGTTCGCACCTCAATATATTTCCAAACTCTTTGGAATTGCGAATATGAAAGCGGTTCTCCTTTACTATCGGCAATTACATAATCGGAAATTGATTTTTCTTTAGCTTCCTTTAAGCAATCAACCAAACACTTAGGAATAGGTATATCTCGTTTTGCTGCCGAGGTTTTTAATTCGGTGCTTATAACAGGGCGGTTCTTTTCTGAACGCCAAGCTCTGCGTACAGCAATGTATGGCGTTGCTTCATCGAGGAATACACAGTCCCATTGAAGACCTAGTATTTCCTCTCGCCGAAGTCCTGCATATAACCCAATCATAACAAACACATACGGGGGAAGCTCTTTTATAGTGTCAAGCAGCGTGTTTACTTGTTCATCGCTTAATGCTTCCTTTTTCTTTTGTGATTTCCCGCCTTTTGCTGAAAGAGTAACAGAAGGATTGCTCTCAATCAGTTGATTAGCTTCGGCAGAATAGAAAATACACTTAATTAACATATTTACTGTGCTATATACTGCTGATGACATTTTGGATGCAGGAACCATTAGTAATTTTAAGTCATCCAATGTTACTTCATCTATATACATATCTCCGATAGGTTCTATAACATATTTTCGTAAAGAAAGTTCATATCCTCGTAATGTTTGAGGCTTTACGGTGGCTGACTTCATCATTAACCACTTTTCGCAATATTCCTTAACTGTAGGATTTTCTTTACGAAAGCTTATATCATCTATTTCTCTTTGCGCTTCTTTGACTTTCTCATGCAGCTCTTTGCGAGTAAGACCATAAATTGCAACTCGTTTTCCGTCAGCGTCTTTTATTCTTGTCCTAAAATACTCGTTACCATTATGTATTACCGTCTTATATTCAGGTATTACTTCTTTTTTTCTGGGCATTGTAAAACCCTCCTTCCTTTATTGCGTCGTATTTGTTTGCCCATA
>JAQXXM010000186.1 GCA_029226065.1 Clostridiales bacterium | reverse complement strand
AGAATCAATGGCAATCGGCTATTTCTTGCCTTGATTTTTGAAAAAATAATCGAAATAGCAAAATATTATGATTGGGAATCAATTTTTAGAGGTTCCCTTAGGTCAAAAACCGATGAATATGACGACCTATCTTCCTATGCTTAACCCTGCATATACCCAAGGCGGTTGGGAACGCTATCAGAATAAGGACATAAGTGATGAGGTGCTTATAACCTATGGTTGGGGTGATGGCGGCGGCGGACCTACATGGGAAATGATAGAGGCAGGAAAACGCCTTGAAAAAGGAATACCCGGCTGTGTAAGTGTTCGGTTTGATACAGCAACAAATTTCTTTGACAAGCTCGAAAGAAAGATGAAAAAATCCAAGCATATTCCCAAATGGGTGGGTGAGCTGTATTTAGAATTTCATCGTGGCACATACACGAGTATGGCTAAAAATAAAAAGAATAACCGTAAAAGCGAATATATGTATCAGACAGCAGAGCTTCTGTCAGTGTCAGATATGTTGCTAAACGGCACAAAGTATCCTCAAAAGGATATAAATGACGGCTGGGAGTTAATACTTCTTAATCAGTTCCATGATATTATTCCTGGTTCGTCAATAAAAGAAGTGTATGAGGATAGTGACAGACAGTACCTTAAAATCTGTGATACAGGCACAAATATAATAAATAACGCATTGACAGATATTGCAGAAAATGTTGATACAGATGGCGGTATTTTCGTATATAACCCTCTATCCTTTGATAACAGCGGTATTGTCACGATAGACGGAAAGAAGGTATATGTAGAGGATATACCTGCTAAGGGCTATAAAGTTGTAAAAGACTTTAAAACTACAAATTCTGTAAAGGCAGACAAGAACATTATTGAAAATAAGTTCTTTAAGATAAAACTGAAAAACGGAGACATCACAAGCATTTACGATAAGAAGAATAAGCGTGAGGTAATACGCAAAGGCGAAAAAGCGAACGTTTTACGTGCCTTTGAGGATTACCCAAAAGATTACGATAACTGGGAAATCACAAGCTATTATAAGGACAAAATGTGGGTGGTAGATGATGTTTTAAGCATCGACACCTTTGATGATGGCGTATGCGCGGGAGTAAAGATAAGAAGACACTTTATTGACTCTGTTATTGAGCAGAAAATCTGCTTGTATGATGATATTGCAAGAATAGATTTTGATACATATGTAGATTGGAAACAGGATCACGTATTGCTTAAAGCAATGTTCCCTGTGGATGTTCATGCACAAAAAGCAACGTATGATATACAGTTCGGTACTGTTGAGCGTCCTACTCATCAGAACACGAGCTGGGATGCGGCAAAATTTGAGGTGTGTGCCCATAAATTTGCCGATATTTCCGAGGACGGATACGGCGTGAGCCTTTTAAACGACTGTAAATACGGATATGATATTTCAGGCAGTGATATGAGTATAACGCTTATAAAAAGCGGAACATATCCTAATCCTGATGCAGATAAGTGCGGGCATAGGTTTGTATATTCTCTATACCCGCATGCAGGTAATCATAAAGAGGGCGGTACTGTTTTAGAGTCATTCAACCTGAATGTGCCGATGTATGCTGTCAAGACGGAAAATCATCGTGGAGTATTATCGGAGGAATATTCGCTTGTAAAGTGCAGTGCGGAGAATGTAATTATCGACACAGTTAAGAAGGCAGAAGATTCAGACGGTATCATATTCAGAATGTATGAGACCTACAACAGACGTACTAATGTACAGCTTGATTTTGGGTTTGATATAAAGAAATGCTTTATTGCAGATTTAAACGAAAACAAGCAAAAGGAGCTTAAACTAACAAAGGGAGGTGTTGAGATTGAGGTAAAACCTTTTGAGATAGTAACAATTTTTGCAGAATAACAGTAAAGGTCGCAGTGGATTTTGAAAGTCACAGGAAGGAGATTAACATGGAAAGAACAGAGGGACATAAAAAGAATTACAAATATACCGACTATATATTTGAAAAAACTACAGTAAGATATATAAATATTGACGAACGTGTTTATATGATTCTTATTCCGAACGGTACGGAAGATAAGATAAACGATGATTATAGCACAGGAAAGATAGAGTGTGAAGGATTTCCGAGCTTCATTGGCCGCAGTGTAGCGTACCTTGTGCAGCTGCATCTGTCGCATCATCGCACAGGCTTGACCGGAATGAGCCTGGAATATGGCGAAAGTACAGAAAAACTTAAATTTTCTTCTCAGAAGGTTACGGAGACCGATAACAGTCAAACCATAGAAACGTATCTGACTGCGGAGGAGGGATATGCGGTAAGGCATATTCTAACCCATTACAACAATGAAAATGGTTTTGAAGTAAAGTGTGTGTTTGAAAACAATTCCAATAGGGATTTTATGCTTGAAATGATAAGCTCTGTATCCCTTGACGGTCTAAGCCCATTTATGCACGATGACGGCTCAAAAGACTTGCGTTACCATGTATTTAAAGGCGGATGGTCCACAGAGGGCAAGCACATCAGCTATACTCTGCCAGAGATGAGTATGGCGCAAAGCTGGGGCTGGAGCGGCGAATGTGAAACGATAGGCTCTGTAGGCTCAAGAAACGTGGGCAGATATTTCCCCTATGCAGCGCTTGAGGATGAGAAAACAGGATGCACGTGGGGAGTTAAGCTTAAGCATAACGCAACATGGCAGA
>JAQXXM010000185.1 GCA_029226065.1 Clostridiales bacterium | reverse complement strand
CGGTCGGTCCGCATGAATACATTTTCACGTTATCCCTGTCCATAGGGATAAATTCCTCTTTTTGTCTTGTAAGAGTATTATAAATTTTCATAGTCCTACCCCATTACCTAAAATCTCATACCATTATATCATCTTAATCAGGAAATTACAACTGTTTTTTCAAAAAAAATGGGAACATTTTAAAAATATGCTCCCATTTCTCTATTGCTATTTTGAAAAAGGTATAGCCAAGCAGTTCTATTACCTGTATGAACGATGTAGCATTTTTAATGCGTTTAGCGAATACAGGTATAGAACTGCATAACTATCTTAGTTGCTAAGCAGTTCTGTTTTCTGTGCGAACGATGTAGCACTTGATGCGTTTAGTGAATGTAGAAACAGAACTGTGTAATAATCAACCTTTAATGCGTTTGGCGATGTGAGTGCAAAACTGCATATTCGCATATTACACCGTCAATACTCCCGTTTCTGACTCCAACAGAAGCAGTATTTCCTCCTCACGTCCGTTTTCGGCATTGACATAGATTATAAAATTCTTGTCCTTATACGTGCCGTGGAACTCATAGCATAAAACCTCACGCAATGAATCCTTTGGTACTACCGAAAGCGATACAGCATTCACATTAAGATTAGCGGATATGTTCGCCTTAGCCTCCTCCTCGCTGATTACTGCGCTCATAACGCCACGGTCCTTGTGGTTCATAAGATAGCCTTTACATTCAATGCCTGTAACCTCGCCTGTATCAAGTGCAACACGTACTTTAATTAAATCGGGATACATCTTGACTCCGTTTTGCGAGTATGCAAAATTAATAGTAGCAGTATTGTCGGTTATCTCAAAATAACTGCTTTTCATATCGGTAAACCCGTGATTTACAAGATAATCATACGCCACAGCCGTAGCGGAGTCCTTATCGTAATTCATTTCACGCACATCACGGTTGTTTATAAAATAAAGAACATATCCGCCTTTTTTGGTAACTGTTACGCTTAGTTGCTCCTTATCAGTATTCTTTGAAAAGACATAACATTCAATGGCAGTATTATTCATCTCTGTCTCAAACTCAAGTCCGTCAGCCTTTTCACCGATAAACTCCTTTGCCTTTTGTAACGCCTGTTTTTTTGATACCTCTCCTGCATCTTTAAGCATCACAGACTCTGCATTTTCTATATGCTCCGAAAACGGTCCGTCATAAATTAAAGACGGATACCCCTCAAAAGATTTTTCCACATTCTCTAAATCGCCTAAGATGTCCTCTGCCGCCAATGCACGTGTTATAATATTGGCACCGTATGCTGTGTTAAAGCTTATCTCCCCTTTATAAATACGTGCCTCTATTTCATCTAAGTTTCTGCTAAGCTCACCTGCATAATCATTAAGCTTTGAAAGTGTTGTATATTCCTCCTGGGATATTTCCTGTCCGTTTATCATATTCTGCGACAACACATACGTATAGTCACCCACCTGTGACAAGAACTTCGCTGTTTTTTCAAGGTTTACATCCTGTTGGGGTAGCTCGCCAAAGCATGACTTTGCCTCTGCCGCCTGCATGAATATCTCGTTTGAGATTGACGCAAGCTGTGCGGGAGTTCCGGCAAGCTGTGCCTTTGTGAGAAGTACATCTATGTCGCTGACATAATCAGATAGTTCAAAAAATGCCCTGTCATAATTATTTGCCAAGGATGTATCAAGCTTGTCCTTATTGACTGCACATCTGTACCACATAATAGCCATTACAACGATTATTACACCTAATATTGTGTATACCACTGCATGAATTTTATTTGTCTTTTCCATATTATTCCCCTCTTTGTAATCTTATTTCTTCACCTACAGAACCTGTGCTTGCCTATTTGCACTATTAGCTCTCTTGACCATATCCACGAGCTTGTTGCCGTGTCGGGATTAAAGTAGTAAATCGCACCACCTGACGGATCCCAACCGTTCATTGCATCACGGCACGCCTTGTATACTGTAGAGTTTGAGTCAATAGGCACATTAATTTGTCCGTCAGATACGGCAGTAAACGCACCGGGCTGATATATCACACCTGCAACGGTATTTGGGAATGACGAGTGCTTGACACGATTTAATATAACCGCCGCCACTGCAACCTGTCCTGTATACGGCTCGCCTCGTGCCTCGCCATTTACGGCACGTGCCATAAGCTGTAGGTCTGATGTAGCGGCATATACCTTAACGGACGGATAGTGTAGTACCGTAACTCCCAGCACCGCACACATTGTAATAATTGAAATAAGTTTTTTCATAACTATCACCCTTTCATTTTTTAATATCTTACCCATAATGTATAGAATTATTAAAAATGTCAATAATTTTTTTAGTTTTAATCAAGGAGACCGATATGAAGAAAACATTTTTCATCTTAGCTATGCTCAGCATATTTATGCTGTCGCTGTCAGCTTATACGACAGCAATATCAAAGGATTTACAAAGCAACATAATACGTCTGCATATACTCGCACGCTCAAACAGCGACTATGACCAGAAAACAAAGCTTGCTGTACGTGATGAGGTTATATCTGCAGTGTCGGATATACCTATAACCGACACAAAGCGTTTTTTAACCTGTGCCGAGAATACCGCAAACGCATACTTATTAAAAAACAATATCCCCTACCATGCAACTGCCGAGTACGGCACTTTTATGTTTCCAAAAAAGACATACGGTAATATAACTCTGCCAAAAGGCAAATACACAGGTGTGCGTATAATACTTGACGAGGGCAAGGGTGAGAATTGGTGGTGTGTAATGTATCCGCCCCTGTGCGTGAGTGACAAGTCAGATGAGGCACAGGCAGAGCTTAAAGCTTCCCTTACCGATGAAAGCTATAAGCTCATAACAAAAAAGCCCAAGGTACGCTTAAAAGTCCTTGAGCTTTTATCTGAAATTATTTAGTTTGTTTAAATTCCTCGTTCAATATGGGATTTAGCTCGGAAATGGGTATCGGGAACTCTATAAACCCCTTTGCATAATAGGATAAATCGTATGGCGGGAAGAATATTACAAGCTCGGTATCTGTCATATAGAATCTATCCTCATTCTCCTTTGTAATTTCAGGTTTTTGCCACAACTCACTGTATTTATCAGGATTTTCCGTAACCATACGTTCTATAATAACATTAAGTTTTTTCATATACTCCTTGTCTCTAAACAACTCACCCAAGCTTAAATTATGCGGATTTTCCGAAATTACGTTAATAGTGTGAGGTTCCCACACAGTATTGCCGTGAGCACCGCCCGTATATGTGTATACCTCTGTTATAAAAGAGACTATGTCTGTAGTGTTACGCTTAACATTTTGTGTTATGTAAAGCGACGACTTGACGCCCTTAGGCAACGCCCCCGATGCCTCGGATGCCAATGCATCAAAGGCTGATATGGCATCCTCCACCTCTTTTTGTACAGACAAATTAAGCTCCGATTGGTATTCCTTGTTCTTAAATCCGCCAAACTCAATTATCTCGGCATATACAGACGAATACTCCGTCTCCTGTTCTTCTTTTTTTATTGTCGTAGAATATCCGTCCGAAAACACCGAACAGCCTGTTAATACTATTGCCAAAACACCTGCCACCATACGTTTATACAAAAGCATTACCCCCCTACAGAATAAGGCACAGCAGTCCACCGCTACCCTCGTTTATAATGCGTTCAAGCGTCTCACGAAGCTTCGCCTGTGCCTCCTCAGGCATACGGTCAAGCTTGTTTTTCAGTCCGTCATTGACAAGCTCATTAAGAGTTTTTCCGAATATATTTGACTCCCACAGCTTTTTGGGATCCTCCTCATACTCGGCAAGAAGATGCTCAACAAGCTCCTCCGACTGCTTAATCGTACCCACAATAGGACTCACTGCAGTTTCAATGTCTGCCCGCATCATATGTATTGACGGGGCGCAGGCCTTTAGCTTTATGCCGTAGCGACCTCCCTGCTTAATGATTTTCGGCTCATCAAGCACCATTTCGTCACTACGTGGCGATACGACGCCATAACCTGTTGCACGTACACATTCGAGTGCATCCTTAATATGCTCATATTCTTTTTTCATTTTAGACAACTCTTTTAGTTCTTCTAAAAGTTCCTCATCATTGCCGATTTTTGTACCCGAACACTCGCTTAATACCTTATAGAACATCCCGTCGGTCAATTCAAGCTCTATCTTTACCGCACCTGTGCCTAAATCAATATTATCAGCATTTGCCTTTTTAATGAAATCCGGTTTAGAAAGCCGTGTTGCAACTTTGTCAACATCACGGAGATTTGCCGCATCTTGTGTTGCATCAATAACTGTTTCGTACACACTCTTTACAAGCTCATGGTTGCTGTCAAGCCGCTTTAACCAGCATGGTATCTTTATTTCGATTTCGTATAACGGAAATTCCATAAGTATCTTATTAAGTATAGCATTTATGTCCTCACCCTTTAGCTCCTCGCAATTTACCGGCATTACCGACACATCATATTCAGCTTCTAATTGTGAGGCAAGCTGTTTTGCCTGTGATGAGGTTGGCTCCTGCGAGTTAAGGAGAACTATAAACGGCTTGTTTATAGCCTTAAGCTCTGCAATTACCCTCTTTTCTGCATCAACATACGCATCACGTGGAATTTCAGAAAATGATGCATCGGTAGTTATTACGAGTCCGATTGTGGAATGGTCGCATATTACTTTTTTAGTGCCAAGCTCTGCGGCATCGTTAAAGGGTATCGGGTGGTCAAACCAGGGTGTGTTTACCATTCTCGGCTCGCCGTCCTCCTGATATCCCAAAGACTCGTCTACTATGTAGCCCACACAGTCAATCATTCTTACGCGCATACTTGCGTTATCGCCCAAGTTTATCTCGATTGCCTCATTTGGTATAAACTTTGGTTCAGTAGTCATAATAGTTCTGCCTGCCGCAGACTGGGGCAGTTCGTCACGGGTACGTTCTGCCTGATATACATTTGTCATATTAGGTATAACAAGGGTATCCATAAACCGCTTTATAAAAGTTGATTTACCCGTCCGTACAGGTCCGACTACGCCGATATATACATCACCATTGTTACGCCGTGCTATATCACGATAAATATTCGTTTCTTCCATTTCGCTTCCTCCTTGAAATTGCTATTCATTTCATATATATTCAAGTAGGACAAAAATATGCGTTAAGATAAAAATTGGTTTATTATGAGTAAAATCGGTAAATACTATGACGGGAGGTATATATATGGATTATTTTAAAATTTTTCTGTCGAGCGTTCTTTCTATTGCCGGACTGTTTTTCAGCACGAAAATTATAGGCAACAAACAGATGTCACAGCTTAATATGTTCGACTACATTAACGGCATAACAATCGGCTCTATTGCCGCAGATATGGCTATTCATCTTGACAATAATATTTTGTATCC
The DNA here is from genome assembly GCA_029226065.1 of Clostridiales bacterium. GTDB lineage: Bacteria > Bacillota > Clostridia > UBA1381 > UBA1381 > Ornithomonoglobus. The sequence continues at coordinate 2,420 of JAQXXM010000185.1, read as the reverse complement.
TCTTATTGCGTTGGCAGTCTATACAGTCACAATTGCACTTATAAGCAAAGTCGGATCAAAAAATATGACGTTACGCCGATTTTTAACAGGTAAATCCATTATACTTATGGATAAGGGAAAGCTTTACTATAATAATTTCAAGATTGCAAAGCTTGATATAAACGAGTTTTTAAGTCAGTGCCGCATAAACGGCTATTTTGATATGAATGATATCGAAACGGCAATGTTAGAGCAGAACGGCATGCTGTCGTTTTTGCCTCGGAGCGTGTCACGTCCTGCGACGCCAAAGGATATGTCACTCACGCCCGAAATAGAACGTCCGTTTTTCACAATTATAAATGACGGCAACATACTACACGATAACCTTGCCCAGTCAGGGCTTAGCATAAATGAGCTTGAATTACAGCTTAAGGCACTTAAGCTTGATTATGAAGATGTATTTGCAGCATTCTATGACGGCTCAAAATTACAGGTTTACCCAAAATATGAGGGTGACAAAAACGATATTTCACAATAACAAACTAATTATTTTAAAGCATGGGGTTGTAAAAAAGTCAGAGCAATTTGATTTTTTACTTCCCCATTTTTTCTTTATATGTCACACCCCAATCAACCATAGAATCAAGAATAGGTTTAAGGCTATATCCCGTTTCCGTCAAGGTATACTCCACACGCGGCGGCACTTCAGGAAAAACCTTTCTTGTCAATAGCCCATCTTCCTCCATAGAGCGAAGATTTGCAGTCAAGACCTTTTGAGAAATATTACCGACTGATTTTTTCAGTTCTCCAAAGCGTTTTGTTCCTTCAAGCAAATCACGGATAATGAGTACCTTCCAACGATCAGAAATTAACATAAGCGTTGTTTCCACAGGGCATGCAGGTAAATCTTTTTTCATATATGGTCATCCTTTCCGTAAATATCTTATAGAAACTAATGCAAAAATTATTCCTTATGTTTCTATTATAAAGTATTGTTTATTTTTTGTCAAGACAGTTACCTTGCGGTAACTATGTCACAATATTGTGCGTACTTTACAAAGCGAGTAAGCAGTTTTATAATATAGGTATGAACAGGAGGTATGCCACAATGCAGATAACAGATTTTTTCAGAATAATACAAGAGGATATACATTCAACAGTCATTGCAACTGTTGATAACAATAATTTGCCCGTAACGTGTGTGATTGATATAATGGACTATGATAGCGACGGTTTATATTTTCTAACTGCAAAAGGTAAAAATTTTTATGAGAGATTAAAAAGACAGGGATATTTGGCACTTACAGGAATGAAAGGTGATGATACGATGCACAGCATTTCCGTATCGGTTCGAGGAAGTGTTCGTGAAATAGGAACACAACGGTTAGGAATGCTGTTTCAAAAAAATCCGTATATTAACGAACTCTATCCTGATGAAAAATCACAGAGTGCATTAACGGTGTTTCAAATTTTTAAGGGTACAGGGGAATTATTCGACCTTTCCAAAAAGCCGATTGAGCGGCAGAGCTTTGTATTTGGCGGTGCAATTGATGAAACAAACGGATATTATGTAACTGATAAATGTAACGGCTGCGGTAAATGCTTGGCGGTGTGTCCGCAGAAATGTATTGATATAACAATACAGCCTGTCAGAATAAATCAAACTAACTGTCTGCATTGCGGCAACTGCGTTGCAATATGCCCATTTAATGCTGTTGAGAAAAGAGGTTGATACTATGATGCAAAATGAAAGATTATATTTTTTGCTTGATTATCTTATAAAAGAGTCCGTGCGGTATTCGGATATCACAATCCCCTCTGAAGCAACGGAGCAAAAACAATTATTGCGTTCTTTAATGAACATACGTACACCGAAACCTGTAACAGAGGAATTTTTGAGAATACAAGACGAATATCTGAAACAAGAAATACAGAATAAAGGCATTACAGATGCAAATAATCTCATTCCCGTCCGTGACAGATTGTGCATTTGGCAGGGCGATATAACAACCCTAAAATGCGGAGCGACTGTAAATGCGGCGAACTCTGCCATGCTTGGCTGCTTTGTTCCGTGTCATGGGTGCATTGATAATACAATTCATACCTATGCCGGTGTTCAGCTTCGTGCAGAATGTAACAGGCTGATGAAAGAACAAGGGTACAAAGAGCCTACAGGTCAGGCAAAAATCACAGGTGCATATAATCTGCCCTGTGATTATATTATTCATACGGTAGGTCCCATCATTTGCGGCAGATTAACCGAGAAAGATTGTGATTTGCTTAAATCCTGCTATATTGAATGTCTGAAACTTGCAGAGAAACACAAAATCAAATCAATCGCATTTTGTTGTATTTCAACGGGAGAATTTCATTTTCCGAACGATAAGGCGGCAGAAATTGCAGTTGATACTGTTACAAGATATTTGAAAAATTCAGATATA
>JAQXXM010000184.1 GCA_029226065.1 Clostridiales bacterium | reverse complement strand
AAAAACTTCGCACACCCGATTTTTGCAAAAAGCAAAGCTTCAGAGCGAAAGATGTTAATCTAATCAAATAAGTTCCTCTATTTTTTCATTTACCGTATCACGCAGATTTAAAATGTATTCTGAACTTCTGGGATAATCTGCAAATCGGTTTATATCTGTCAGTAAGCCCTCAACAGCCTCACGTCCTGCTAAGCTTTCTAAAAGCTCTAATGCACGCATATCCTGCAAGCCTTCATTAAAGACATATAGTCTTAATGATGTTTCAGGCTCTCCTGTTTTGTCGAGGGGATAAACAATAAATGCGTCACCTGCCGGAAATCCATTATTTGCATCGGCTACAAAGTGCGGATCAATTACGCACCTTGATCTTACACCGAACCAGAAATTAAATCCCCACTGTAAAAATCCCTCAATATTGTATTTATACAACTGATAGCCTAATATTCTGTTCCTGTATGACGGCATTGCCATAAACCTGTTTGCGACCTTGTTTCCCTGACAACAGCAATAGTATGTCCATAAATGCTTCACATTGTTGTCTAAGAACGGGTCTATATGGTCATTTGACGGTACAGGTCTGTTTATAATACCTTTTTCGTAAAAAACATAATCTGATATTGCCTCCATCATACGTTCCTTACCAACATAATCTTGTATTATTCCGCTTACTTTAACATACTGGTCCGTATGTTTTTCATTCGGCTCATCAGAGACATGGAAAAAGCATCTGTCATATACTTTCTTCCCTTTTAAGTATTTTATAAGCTCTGGCATAAATGCGGCTAAAAACCCTGTATATTCCTCTGACAACGCCTTAACATCCCAGCCAAATATACGTTTATATTCACCGTCTACAGTTGCCATAATCTTCGGTGTGAACTCTGCACCCCATTGAGTAAACAAATGCGACATCTCAAAGTATTCTATACCACGCTCCAGACATATATCAATCCAACGGTCAAGCTCATTAAAATCAAAGGTATATTCTCCATTTGACTGTGTAACCTTTACAAGCTGATTTGTCGGACGTTCTGCACCTACATCTGTGTCAAGAGGCGGTGTAAACAATGGTGTAAGGATCATATTGTGACCAAATTTATGATATACGTCGATAAACTTTCCGACTATTTCATAATACTCGTTACTGCCTATCTCCACATTATGCAGTGCGGCAATGCAATCGCCATGAAACCAACCTGTACATATAAGCTTCTGCTTCGGCAGCTCCGCATTAATAATGTTTACATTATGCTCAACCTCACTAATGAAGTTATCATCCTCGTCATAGAATTTTATCGTAATGTTGTGTCTGCCGGTTACTTCGCCCCGTGGTTCAAGTGCAAACCAAAACGTCGTAACACGCTCACTCGGCACAACAAAATTATTACCGTCGAGTTTATGCATTATATCGGGAAAATATGACGGATTTTTTGTAATAAAATCGTCATCGCCAAACTCATTTGGCATTACAACCACTTTACCCGGCACATAATCAATATTATATATCGTTATATAGTCCTTAAGTGCGGAGTCGATTACAATATTACCTTTTACATCCCAATCAGTTTCCGCCTTAAAATATGTTGCAAGCTGAAATGAGTATATCTCATTTTTAAGCAAGCTTGCATCTTTTAATGTCGATAATTCCTCAGGGAAATCAAAGAATACTTTTTCAAGACTGTTCAAAAGTTTAAATTTGGATTTGAGCAACTTCATACTTTATATCCTTTCTCCGTTTATAAACGTTTTTATTACGTTCATTTCATCATCTGCAATTACAATATCAGCACATTTACCGACTTCAAGTGAGCCTATGGTATCCCCTTCCCCCACTACCATTGCCGGATTTAATGATGCCATATTTACAGCCTGTACAATTGAAACATCAGAATTGTGCATAAAATTGTAGACAGCTTTATTCAGTGTAAGAACACTGCCTGCAACTGTGCCATCTTTTAACCTACACTCAATTCCCTTAACTGTAACAGGTTGACCACCCAAAGTATACTCGCCGTCAGGCATTCCACCTGCACGAATGCAGTCCGTTATAAGCACCATTTTATCTTTTTTGTTACGTGCAAGCATTTTATAAAGAGCAGTTTTTACGTGGAATGTATCTGCAATAAGCTCACAGCTCACTCTATCATCCTCAAATGCTGCACCTATAACTCCAGGCTGAAGATGATGAAGGGGTGTCATAGCATTAAATAAATGTGTGATGTGTCTTGCACCTTTCTCTATAGCTTTTTTTGCACATTCATAATCTGCATCAGTATGACCTATAGAAACTGTTATATCACTATTTGAGGTTACTTTCTCAACGAAATCCAATCCGCCGTCCATTTCAGGTGCGACAGTTATAAGTTTTATAACATCTTTGTTTTCAAGAGCAAAGTCCGCATCGGGCGTTAATATGTTTTCCTCTGCCTGAGCACCTTTTCTGGTTGGATTAATAAACGGGCCTTCAACATTTGCACCAAGCACCTTTGCACCTACAGGATTTGTTTTTAGCTTTCGTATAGTATCAAGAGCTGATATAATATTAGCTTTTTCAACTGTCATCGTAGTGGGACACCACGAAGTTACACCGTTTTTAGCAATAGCAACAGCCATTCGTCTTAATCCGTTTATATCAGCATCGCATACATCATCGCCGCAAAATCCATGTGTATGTAAATCAACCAAACCCGGTATAACATAATTGCCTTTTGCGTCATATATTTCGCATCCCGATACATCAATATTGTGAGCTAATTGACATATTTTATTGTCGAATACAATTATACCATTGTCGATAACTTCATCTTTTGTAACAATACGCCCATTAATTATTGCTTTCATATCTATTCCTCCTATTTTACACTAACAATGCCGCACCGATAGTTCCTGCATCACTCTTAAGCTTTGATATTGTAACTTTTATATTATCACCTAAAACCCTCTTTAGCGGGTCTAATAATAGTTTGTCACTATTCGTTATTCCACCGGATAGTACAATCAATTCAGGATCTAATATATTATATATATTTTTTATACCAATTGCAAGGTAATTTATATATTCGTCAAGCACAGCTTTAGCAACAGAGCAACCCCTCTCTACAGCATCAAAAAATATTCTGCCGTCCATTGTTCTTTTTTCTGTATACAGTTTATTAAGAATACTGTCAGTATTGGTTTCTGCTGCAGATTTTGCAGCATCAACAAGTGCGCTTGCTGATGCATACTGTTCAAGACAACCCAACTGACCGCACGGACACTGTCTTCCGCCAATTTCAATAACGATATGCCCAAACTCACCGGCACAGCCTGTACCTTCATATATCTTATTACCTGCGATAATTCCTCCGCCTACACCTGTGCCTAAGGAAATCATCACCATATTTTCGATATGCTGACCTGCACCGCAGATTACCTCACCCAATGCCGCACAATTTGCATCATTCGATACACGAACAGGTAATCCCACAGCGGTTTCGAGTTTTTCTTTAAGATTTGTATCTTTAAACGGAAGATTTGATGCTGTAACACGGCCGTTTCTGATTATTCCGGGTGTTCCAACACCTATACCTGAGACGGTATATTTCTTCATTATTTCCTTGCATTTATTCGCTATACCAGAAACAATTTTTTCCTCTGAACTGTTATCAGTAGGAATACTGTCCTTATAAACAAGTTTTTTGTCGCTTGAGAGGACACCGAACTTTATTTCCGTACCGCCTAAATCTATGCCTATACAATCATTTGAATATGCTTCCTTATCACATATCAACGTTACATCTGTATGTACGTTAAGCATTGATGCAGGCATATCAGTTGAAATAAGACCGCTTAGCAATGCCCTTACCGCATCATGTTTATTTGCTCCACAAGCCATAATTATAATTTTGCGTGCCTTTAATATTGTACCTATACCCATCGTTAATGCCTGTTTCGGTACATCGTCAATACTCTTAAAAAATCTTGAGTTTGCGTCAATAGTGTTCTCTGTCAGGTCTGTTAAATGAGTAAGCGAACACAAGTTGTCATTGGGTTCGTTGAATCCTATATGTCCATTCTGCCCTATACCTAAAATCTGAAGGTCAATACCACCCGTCTCTTCGATTAATTGCTCGAATTGTTCACATTCTTTTTCAGCATTCTCGCACATTCCGTTTAAAATATGCGTGTTATTCTTATCAATATTTATTTTTGAAAAAAAGTTCTCATTCATAAAATAATGATAGCTCTGATCGTTTTCTGCAGACAACGGATAATATTCATCCAAGTTAAATGATTTTACTTTTTTAAAATCTACTTTTCCTGCCTTATTCATATCCGCAAGAATTTCATACATTCCAACAGGTGTTGAACCTGTTGCAAGACCTAATACACATTCAGGGTTAGTGTTTACTTCTTTTGCAACTATATCTGCCGCTGCTTTTGATACTCCGTTGTAATCGTCACAAATTATAAGCTTCATGATGTTAATCCTTTCTGATTATTTTTTCTTATTCTTTAACTTGATTTCTGCACATATTCCGTAAATAAGCTTGTTTAATTCCTCTTCTATTTCTTCAATTTCCGCTACAAGTTTAAATTGATTACGAGCTCTGTCAAGATTATGATTGTTGCGGTGGATTTTAAAATATGTATCACCATCAATATGGTCTGTCAAAAATCTTACACCGCACTCAAATGTCATGAGTTTTGCCGAAAACGCCAATAGCTCTATCTCTTTTTTAGTGAGAAACTTTGATGTTTCTTCCAGATACCCCTTAGCAAATGCCTTAAATTTTTCAATACCAAAATGTACTCCATCTAAGTTTGTCTCGTCTTCTGCGGCGGTTGATGCACCTATTCTCAGTGCATCACCGAAATCATATAACGCACTGCCCGGCATAACGGTATCCAAATCAATAACACATATTGCCTCACGAGTGTCTGCATCAAACAGGATATTGTTTATTTTTGTATCGTTATGGGTTACTCTTACAGGTATTTCACCATCATTAATAGCTCTTACTACTGTAGATGCCATTTCTTTGCGGTCAAGCACAAATTTAATTTCGTTAACAACATCTTTTACTCTTCCGACTTTGTCCTCGCTTATTGCCTTTTCCAACGCCTCTAAACGCTTAGGTGTATTATGAAAATCAGCAATTGTTTCATGTAATGTAAGTGCAGGATAATCATCCAACAATGCCTGAAATCTACCAAATCCATGACCTGCACGGTACATATCCATCGGATCATCTGCATTTTCAATTGTTATTGTGTTACTTACAAACTTGTACATTCTAAAGCAGGCATCACCATCCTGATAGTAATTCTTGTTATCCATTGTATGTACAACCGTCAAAGTTTCACGTTCAGGATCTCCTCCGTATGCGGCTATTTTTTTACGCAAAAAAGCAGTAACGTTTTCAATGTTATCCATCAGCTCTGCAGGATTTTTAAATATATTAGTATTGATACGCTGTAGGATATAATCATCCGGTTTTGAAATATATGTATCATTTATATGACCGTTACCATAGTTTTCAATTGAAGCATTTACATTAAACTGCGCCATAATTTTATTTAAACTCTTACTCATTTTTACCTCCGTTTGGATTTGGGTGTTTACAAAATCATATTCCTATGGTATAATTATAGCACACTAAAAAACATATATCTATACAATATTAGACAGATTATGTATAAAATCAGACCAAGGAGGATGAGTATGTGGAAGCCATATAAAGTCAGAGAACATATTAAAATTAATGAGTTTTATTCTATGTTTGAAGCAAATTACGATAAAGACTTTGAATTTCCTGGCGAATCACACAATTTCTGGGAATGTGTTTACGTTGTATCGGGCTCAATATGTGTAAGTGGTGATGACAGGATATATAATATGAAAAATAATCAAATTATATTTCACAAGCCTCTTGAAATGCATAAATTCCATATAGATTGTGAAAAAGATGCACATCTTTTCATCTTTTCTTTTACTGTACACGAAAATATGGACTATTTTGAAAATAAAGTTTTTTTGCTTAACCGTACGCAAACTGACACTATTAATTCTCTTCTTAACTTCTTAAGAGAGAATAACAGCCAGTCAATACCTACCCAAAAAGATATGACACTTCCTATGTCTCATTCAATGTATATTGACAAATTTGATACTTCCCCATCTTATTCTCAGTCAGTCGTATCATACATTTATCAACTCTTTTCATCACTCGCAAATAACAGTACACCGTCTAGCACATTGCAAAGTGTTGATGCACAGATTTTTGCAGATGCCGTTAATTATATGAATAACAATCTTTCATCATCACCCGATATTGCAGAAATAGCAAAAGCTTGCGGAACAAGTCCAACAAGATTAAAGTGCATTTTTGCCAAATATTCGGGATTAGGCGTACATAAATATTTAATATCACTCAAAATGAATGTTGCATCTCAACTAATAAAAGACGGCATAACCGTAACAGAAATCTCAGAGCGACTGGGTTTCAGTTCGCAAGGCTACTTTTCGCTTGCATTTAAGCGTGAAACAGGTATGTCGCCAACAGAATTCAAGAATTCCATAAACTGAATGTATATACGTTTTCCGCAAATTAGATATGGATTTTTCTCTGATTTAAAATTCTAATTATCCTTTGCCAATTATTTTTTACAAAAAAGCTTAATTTTACTTGACAAATGGCTTGATTAGTTGTATATTAAGTAGTATAGCGTTTTAACGCAATGTTTAACACAGGAGGAATACAAACCATGGAAAGACAAGGTAACTTAATGCAGTTCAGACCTGATATAAAGGTTCTTGATGCAACAATTCGTGACGGAGGACTGGTAAACGACTTTTATTTTGATGATGAATTCGTAAAAAATCTATATAATGCGAATGTCAAAGCCGGCATCGACTACATGGAGTTTGGATATAAAGCATCAAAGGATATTTTTGATACAAATAAATTCGGTAAATGGAAGTTTTGTGACGAGGCAGATTTAAGAAGTATTGTCGGAGATAATGACACTGACCTTAAGATTGCTGTAATGGCAGATGTAGGCAGATGTGACTTTAAGAAAGATTTTGTGCCAAAATGCGACAGCGTAATTGATATGGTGCGTGTAGCAACATACATTAATACTATGCCTGCCGCTATTGAAATGATAGAATATTTCCACGCACTCGGTTACGAAACTACGTGTAACATAATGGCAGTATCAACAGCCCAGGAAAATGATATTTATATGGCGTTAGAGCTATTGGGCGAAAGCAACGTTGATGTCATATACTTAGTTGACAGCTACGGCTCACTCTATCCTGAACAGGTTCGTGACCTATCTTTTAAGTATCGAAAGATTGCAGACAAATACGGTAAAAAAATAGGTATTCACGCACATAACAACCAACAGCTTGCATTTGCTAATACTATTGAGGCTTGTTCTTACGGTGTAAGCTACCTCGACGGTACTATGAGCGGAATGGGCAGAGGCGCAGGAAACTGCACACTTGAAATGTTAATGGGATTTTTGAAAAATCCAAAATACAAGATTTTACCCGTATTAAAGTTTGTTCAGAATGACATCGAAAAGCTAAAAGCTGAAGGCGTTGTATGGGGCTACGATGTACCATATCTATGCACAGGTATACTTAATCTTCACCCACGTTCAGCAATTGCCGCAATGCACGATAATGATAAAGATTACAGCAACTTCTACATAGGACTTTGGGACAAGGATATATAAATACGATGAGGAGGCTGTTGCATTTAGCGCAGACCGTTCAAAGGCTTGAAATGCCACAAAATCAATGTCTGATAAAGACTTATTAAATAAAATTGATGTTGAAATCCACATTGTTTGCGGATTTCTTGCATTTAATGCCTTTGAAGTATCCGCAAAACTCACCCTCGGAGTACCAATGTACACCGTCAGGCAAGGCGAAATGCGTATGAATCCGCATTTCACTTCGTTTTGCGAATTCTGCATCTAAATTCATTCAGCCCCACAAGGGGATGCTGCTTAATGCAACACCCCCTGACCTTACTATTACTTTCCAAAAGTCGGCAAACCTTAGGCGAATATGTAAACTCTATAAAAAACCGACAAGCCTCTTGCGAGTCTTGTCGATTTTTTGAAAAGGCGAACAATTCGGATGTCCGACTTATTTATTAGGTTTCGATTTTGGTATATCATAAATTAAATTTTTTCAGAAGAAAAAATCACCATTTCCCTTATCTCTTATCTCTTATCTGGAAACGAGAATTTTCAGTGAAGAATGAAGAGAGAATAGTGAAAAGATAAGAGTACAAAAAGAAACAACAATCTTCTTGTCGAAAATTGTTGTTTCTTTTTGGCTCTCATATACGAAATAGATGCCGTTACTTTTCTGTATGCTCTATGATACTATGTTTTATAATAACACCACTATCTCTCTTGCCGACTATAATATCAACTGCAAATCTTGCTATTTCCGAAACGGAATAGCCCACCGAATCAATTCTGATTTTATATTTTTCAA
>JAQXXM010000183.1 GCA_029226065.1 Clostridiales bacterium | reverse complement strand
TTGCAAAAAAATTGGGTGCAGATATATGTATAGATCCGTTAAGCGAGGATGCTCAAAAGGTCTTAAAAGAAAATAATATTACCCGAGTAACAAAGGTAATAGAATGTGTAGGCCGTCCGCAGACTATGAAGCAGGCAATAGCGCTTGCAGGCAAAAAGTCGATAGTTATGTTTTTTGGACTTACCGCACCTGATGAAACGATAGATATAAAGCCGTTTGAAATATTCAAAAAAGAAATCGAAATAAAAGCCTCATACATAAATCCATATACTCAGCAAAGAGCAATTGAGATGATTGACTCAAAAAGAATTGATGTTAAGTCTATGATATATAAGGTTGCAAATCTTGAGGAGCTGCCCGTAATTCTGGGTGACAGGGAACTTAGAGGTAAGGGTAAATTTATAATAAATCCGAATGTTTGACAAGGAAAGGTAATCACAAATGAAATTAGAAGGAAAAATAGTGGATTTTTTGGGAGACAGCATTACAGAAGGCGTGGGTGTTAAGGATTGCGAAAACAATCGTTATGACAACAGAATAAAAAGTTGGTGTAACTTAAAGGCCACATATAATTATGGCGTAAGCGGTACACGCATAGCACACCAAAGAAAACCGAGTGAGAAACCGCGTTATGACTTGTGCTTTTGCGGCAGAGCATATGATTTATACCCTGAAGCGGATTTAATAGTTGTGTATGGCGGAATAAATGACTATATTCATGGTGACGCTCCTTTCGGGGAAATAGGCGACACAACGCCGCAAACATTCTGTGGTGGTGTAGAGTTTCTTATGAGTCTGCTTGAAGAACTATACCCAAACGCACAAAAAGTGTTTATGACGCCTGCACGAATGCAGCACGGTACAATGAATGATGAATTGCCGTCACAGCGTGAAATGAAGTATAGCGATGCTAAAGCGGTAATAGAGTATGTTAAGATTATCGAGCAAACAGGTAAAAAACATAATATACCTGTACTAAATTTGTATGAAAGACTACCGATAAATCCAAATATAATTGAGCACAAGGAAAAATATACTGTGGATGGACTTCATTTTAATGACGAGGGACATAAAATACTGGCAGAAGCTTTGATTAATTTTATTGAAAACGAAGTATAACTAACAGAGGTGGAATTTATAAAATGAAAAATACATTATTTGCGATTGGAGAGGCACTTATTGATTTTATACCAAGCGAAACAGGTTGTGATTTTGGAAATGTGAAATCATTTTCTCCAAAGGTGGGCGGTGCCCCTGCAAATGTGTTAGGTGCGTTCGCAAAGCTGGGTGGCAAGACGCAACTGATAACACAGCTTGGTAATGACCCGTTCGGCGATAAAATCGTAAATGAGCTTGCCGGATTTAATATCGGCTTGGATAATGTGCTGCTTACCGACCGGGCAAATACCGCACTTGCTTTTGTAAGCTTGGCAAATGACGGAAATCGTACATTTTCGTTTTATAGAAATCCGTCTGCCGATATGCTTTACAATGCGGAAAATATCAGGGGAGAAATGTTTGAGGATTGCTATGCACTCCATTTTTGTTCCGTTTCTCTCGGTAATTTCCCGATGAAAGAGGCACATGAAAAAGCGATTGAACTTGCAAAAAAACAAGGTGCTATTATAAGCTTTGATCCGAACATCAGATTTCCTTTGTGGAATGATAAGCGGAAATTGAAAGAAGCGATTGATGAATTTTTGTCATCGGCGGATATAATTAAAATATCGGATGAAGAAATTGAATTTATAACGGGAACGAATGATATTGAAAAAGGTTCAAAAATGCTTTTAGAAAATGCAAAAATTGTTCTTTGTACCTGCGGAGCAGAGGGGGCGTATGCTTTTACGAAAAATGCAGGGGTATATGTTCCGTCAAAAAAGGTGAAAGCGGTTGATACGACAGGTGCGGGCGACGCCTTTAACGGTTCGTTTTTGTATAATTTGTATCGGAACGGCTATGAGCGTTACATGCTTGATAAGATATCAAAAGATGAATTAAATCAATTTGTAAAAGCATCAAACGACTATTGCGGGAAGAGTGTGCAAAGGCAAGGTGCAATAGAATCATATCCTGATGCTTTATAAAAGTAAAATACGGACAATTTTCTTTTAAACTTGGTTTGGTGAAAGGAGTTAATGGTCATTATAATGAATTTATTTGATGTCAGCCAACTTTATTATATTGCAAGAATAGTTGTTGCCGGAATATGCGGAATATTCATAGGGCTTGAGCGTAAAAATCGTTCAAAAGAGGCGGGAGTCAGAACGCATTTTGTTGTTGCGTGTGCGTCTGCCCTTATGATGGTTATTTCAAAGTACGGTTTTGGTGATATTGTATCGGAAACGGTAGGTGGCAGAGGTGCTGACGGTGCAAGACTTGCTGCACAAGTGGTAAGCGGAATCGGCTTTTTGGGTGCAGGAATGATTTTTGTACATAAAAATACGGTCACCGGACTTACCACCGCTGCCGGAATTTGGGCAACATCGGGTGTAGGACTTGCAGTCGGAGCGGGAATGTATGCGGTTGGTGTAGTTACATCGGCACTTATTGTTATTGCACAAATTTTGCTGCATAAAGATTTCCGTTGGATGAAGAATTCAAAATCAAAAAAACTGGTAATTAAAGGTGTGACAGAAGCACAATATCAGCAAAACTTGACAGAACATTTAAAAAAAGAAGGTATTACTGTTTATGATGTATATATAGAAAAAGATGACTGTGGTTATAATTACACATTTATAATAGAAATTCCTGACGATGTTTATGAACAGGATATCATTTCAGGTATTGATTATAACTGTAAGCTGAGTTCAAATTTATAAAACTAACACATTTTAAAGATTGCAAAAACTTAATAAACCACAGCTGTCGGATTATAATTCATATTCCGACAGCTGTGTTATTTTTTGGGATTAAAGTGAAACAATTATATATACAAGTTTTAGGAGCGGGGAGTGCATGATTATGGCTTTACTTGGATATTCCAGAACGGTAATCAGTATGATCGTGCGTTTGACGGAGGGCGTTCATCATATTGTATAGCTGATACAGCTACAGTGGTTATGGCACTTTATGATGCAGAGGGCAGAATGATAGATTGCGGAGTATCCGAATCAACAGCTTTGCCTATTAGAACGGTTAGCGGCAGCAAC
>JAQXXM010000182.1 GCA_029226065.1 Clostridiales bacterium | reverse complement strand
TCTGCGTGCAGAACTTACGGAACAGAAAATGTCTATGCTTTACTTAAAAAGTCAGGTAAACCCTCACTTTCTGTACAATACCCTTGATACAATCCGTATTCAGGCACAGCTAAACGGAGATAAGGCAACAGCAGATTTACTTATGCATTTATCAGACTTTTTCCGTCTTAGCATAAAGACGGACAAACAGATGACAGCACTGGAGGAGGAAACCGAGCTTTCCGATGCATATATGGAATTGATGTGCTGCCGATATCCCGAACTTAAATATAACTGTGACATTGACCCCGATTTGAGCGACGTACTTGTACCGAATTTTATTCTTCAGCCGATTATTGAAAACAGCCTCCTTCACGGGCTTAAAAACAAGGGCTACAGAGGTAATGTAACCGTTACGGCAAAAAAATCAAATCGGAAACAGGACTGTGTTGAAATTGAGGTATCGGATACAGGCAGCGGTTTTGACGATGGAGTAAAGAACAAGATTGACGGAATGCTTTTGCATTACGATAAAGAGAAAGCTAAGACAGAAAGCATAGGTATATTAAATGTCCAAAAGCGCATAAAGCTTTTATGCGGTAAGGAGTTCGGGATAAGTTACAGTGAGAACTCAGATGGCGGAGTAACGGCACATATACTGTTGCCGCTTGTTCGGGAGGGATATACGTTTGAATGAAACCCGCCCATCTTGCACGCCCGCACGCACTCGCGTACACAAAGTACAGCCTCGCTTGTGCGTACGCACAAACTGAACGCTTTTAATTCAAACTTGGATTTGTGAAAGGAATTGAGGGATATAAATGAAAAAGCTGAAGGTACTGTTAGTTGACGATGAAATTATAATAAGAGAAGGCTTTAAACGTCTGTTTGATTGGGACTCGCATGGCTGTGAGGTTGTAGGTGAGGCTTCAGACGGTATGGAGGCATTAGGTCAAATAGATACGCTTTTACCTGATATTGTTATTATGGATATAAATATCCCGATTATGAACGGTTTAAAGGTAATAGAAATGAGCCGTGCTAAACATCCTGATATTGCGTATGTAATCGTGTCGGGGTATGACAATTTCGCATATTGCCGTCAGGCTCTGCGTCTGCAAATTACGGATTATATTTTAAAGCCTGTCAATTATGAGGAGTTTGGAAGCTGTATCGACAATTTAAAAATTTCTATATATAGGAACAAAGAAAATGCCGAGACCGACTGCGAAAAAACGGAGGAGCGTGTCATCTCCTCCATAACCCGATATATGCAGGAGCATATATCCGAAGAAATCAGCCTTTCTGTCCTTGCCGATGAGTTCCACTTGAATTCGCAGTATATAAGCCAGCTCTTTAAAAACGAAATCGGAGTGGGATTTTTAGCATATCTTACAAATATTCGCATAGAAAAGGCAAAAAAACTCTTGCTTTCGACCTCGCTTTCCGTAACTGAAATAGCAGAGAATACGGGATATAGCGATTACAGAGTTTTTACAAAGGTGTTTAAAAAAACAGAGGGTATTACACCGTCGCAGTTCAGACGTGAATTTTTAGCAGAAATATAAACTATAAATTTGACACATTTTGCTGTAAAATCTGACTATATACATTGAACGTAATATTGTATAATACAGGTAAAGAAACAAAAGGAGGAGGATTTATGGGAGCGATTGCGACACTTTTTATGTATGCCATAATCGTAGGAGTAATTTCCGTTGTGGCCTACTTCGTAATAAAATTGGCTGTGAAAGCCGCTTTAAAAGAATTTAAGGAGGAAAAAAGAAATGAAACGAATTAATAGTATTTTATGGGGTATTGCATTACTGGGTGTTAGCTGTGTGCTTGTTCTTAACGCACTGCAAATAACAAGTATAGACATATTTTTTGACGGTTGGTGGACGTTGTTTATCATTGTTCCGAGCTTTATAGGACTGTTTACAAGTCATGAAAAAATATCGAATATTATCGGACTCTTGATAGGTGTGTTTTTGCTTTTGGTATGTCAGAATGTTCTTGATTTTGATATGCTGTGGAAACTCACTGTACCTATAATAATCGCTGTAATCGGAATTAAGATGATTTTTAAGGGCGTTATTGGAAACAGGGAATATGTAAAAAGAATCGAAGCAAACAGCGATGATATTAAAACGGGCTTTGCCGCTTTTTCGGGACAGGACATAAACTTTAATAACGAAGTTTTTCACGGAGCAGAGCTTACAGCAGTGTTCGGCGGAGTGAAGCTTGATTTAAGGAATGCTGTGTTTGAGGGCGATACTGTCATAAATGCTTGCTGTATTTTTGGTGGAGCGGATATATTTGTTCCGGATAACGTAAATGTAAAAATTAATTCAAATTCCATTTTCGGCGGTGTTGACAACAAAAAACATCAAAATTCAAAGGATAATTTACACACAATTTATTTGAACGGTACTTGCATATTCGGAGGGGTTGATGTAAAATGACAACCTTACAAAAAATAGTTAAATATCTTGCAATGGCATTTGCAATATTTCTAAGTGTCAGTATTATAACAGGTATATGCGGAGCATTATTTACTGCTACATATTTTATAAGCGGACGTCCGTCAGTTGAAATGACAGAACAGTCTGTGGGGAGTAATTATACAAGTCTGAAAGTCGACGTAAGTGCATCAGAGCTTGAAATAAAAACAGGTGAAGAATTTGCTTTAGAGACAAATCACAAGTATTTGGAATGTAAGGAAAACGGTGAAACTCTTGAAATAAATGAAAGAAAACCATTTTTCTCGGTGTTTGACAGTGGTATTAAAGTGGTTTTAACGATACCTGACGGATACGTTTTTGACTACGTGGATATAAGCACAGGAGCCGGAAGTGTCAGGATAGATGAACTTTTGTCAAACAAGCTCAATATTGACCTCGGAGCAGGTGAATTAAATGCAAAACGGCTTGATGCATTATTTAGTGCAGAGATTGACGGCGGAGCAGGAAGTGTGACGATAAACGGAGGCAAACTCAATAATGCTGATATTGATATGGGCGTGGGTGAGTTCAATTTAAC
>JAQXXM010000181.1 GCA_029226065.1 Clostridiales bacterium | reverse complement strand
TAACTTCAACTGCGAAAATAGCGTCTGAAGCGTCCATAGAACCTGTCTTCTGACCTTCCATATTATATAGAGCCAATTTAGCCATTATGTTTCCTCCTTTCCAAATACCCGAAATTACGCTTTAACGGCGTTTCTTATTGTAATAAGACCGCCCTTAACGCCCGGTACAGCGCCTTTAACGAGGATTAAACCTTCCTCAGCGTCTACCTTTACGATTTCAAGGTTCTGGATTGTTACCTTATCGACACCGTAATGTCCGGGTAGCTTCTTACCCTTGAAAACACGTCCGGGGAATGAACACATACCCATTGAACCTGATACTCTCTGTGAGTGTGAGCCGTGTGACATAGGACCTCTGTGAAGATTCCATCTCTTCATCGGGCCTGCGAAACCGTGACCCTTTGAGATACCTGAAACGTCAACCTTTTCACCGGCCTCAAAAATGTCTGCCTTAATCTCGTCACCGACATTCAAGCTCTCGATATCTTCAAGTCTGAACTCTCTTAGATATCTCTTGTTAGCTGAATTAGCCTTTGCAAAATGACCCTTTAGCGGCTTGTTGACATTCTTTTCTTTAATCTCGCCGTAGCCAACCTGAACTGCATTGTAGCCGTCTGTCTCAACAGTTTTCTTCTGAATAACTGTGCACGGACCAGCAAGGATTGCTGTAACGGGGATTACTTTGCCGCCTTCACCAAAGATTTGAGTCATTCCAATCTTTGTGCCTAAAATTGCTTTTTTCATTGTTTTCCTCCTTAACAGTTATTGGTTTGCGAAAAGCAACGCAAACGTGACCTGCATCATAACTCATGCGAGTTACTGCAAAAATTAGCCGAAGATGTTATTTCTGGATAATGCTAATATCCACACCTGCGGGCAAATCAATCTTCATAAGTGATTCCATTGTCTTAGCGCCAGGAACAACTATGTCGATCAATCTCTTGTGAGTTCTTCTTTCGAACTGCTCACGAGAATCCTTGTACTTATGAACCGCACGAAGAATTGTGATAATCTCCTTATCTGTGGGTAGCGGAATCGGACCTGAAACCTTAGCGCCTGTTCTCTTAGCGATCTCAACGATCTTCTCAGCGCTCTGATCCAATACCACGTGATCATAAGCCTTTAACTTGATTCTGATTTTCTGGTTTGCTGCCATACTTTGATTCCCTCCTTGTTAATAATTTGTTGCACTCTGCACGACAGCTCGCGGAAAATTGTACACACATTCGGGTGTTTCTCTCCACCCCTTTTAAAAACCCGCCAAATCCAATTGATTTGCGGGTCGTACAAGTCAATTTTCACCATTAAAGTAAGCGCAAGAATTGCGCAACTACCCCCTTTTGTACGCAAGACACAGGTTTAGCGTACATAGGACACAGACTTAATGGCTTGACTGCCGCCCGACTTCCTGAGTCGGACAATCTCCATGGAAAAACCGACGTTAACCTACGCCGCAACCTCCCACTTCATCGTTTGTCACGTGTTACAACATACATATTTTAGCATACTCATGCGAAAAAGTCAACATTTTTAGTTAAAAAATTTCATAAAATTTTTAACAAAATACAAGAATTTTCAATATAAATTTTGTGCATTTTTACAACGATTTTTTTGCTTAATAATCTTAAAATTTTGTTGTGGAGCTATCAGCAAGCAGTCTTTTTTTCCACAGGAATGATGTAGCATAATAGCCAAGCGGTTTTGTTACTCACAGGAGCGATGTAGCATCTTTGATGCGTTTAGCGATGTGAGTACAAAACTGCGTAATATGCCAAGCAGTTCTGTTTCCTGCACGAATGATGTAGCATAATAGCCAAGCGGTTTTGTTATCCGTATGAACGATGTAGCATTTTCAATGCGTTTAGTGAATACGGATACGAAACT
The DNA here is from genome assembly GCA_029226065.1 of Clostridiales bacterium. Taxonomy (GTDB): domain Bacteria; phylum Bacillota; class Clostridia; order UBA1381; family UBA1381; genus Ornithomonoglobus. Next base: position 348 of record JAQXXM010000181.1, on the reverse strand, counting down.
GCGTAACTATCAACCCCTGATGCGTTTAGTGAATACAGGCATAGAACTGCTTAGCACAAAACTGCTTTATAATATATTTTCAATATTTTATATTATACCACTTGAATTTTAATAAATATTGTTGTATAATATAAAGTACAAAGACATTGTAATAAATATGGAGGAAAAATTATGAACATTCTTGTTACGGGCGGTGCCGGATACATAGGCAGTCACACCTGTGTTGAGCTTTTAAACGCAGGCTATGACATAGTAGTTGTCGATAATTTCGATAACTCCTGTATGAAAGCAGTTGATACTATAAAACGTATCACAGGTAAGGATTTCCCTTTCTACGAGGTAGACTTG
>JAQXXM010000180.1 GCA_029226065.1 Clostridiales bacterium | reverse complement strand
GCCTTTGAACTATCCGCAAAACTCACCCTCGGAGTACCAACGTACGCCGTCGGGCAAGGCGAAATGCGTATAAATCCGCATTTCACTTCGTTTTGCGAATTCTGCATCTAAATTCATTCAGCCCCACAAAGGGGCGCTGCTAACGCAACAGCTCCGTACTTTTATGAGGAAAGGAATTAAATTCAGATGGCAATTTTACAAACACTTATGTCAATCGGTTTGCCCGGTGCCATTGCGCAGGGTATAATATGGGGCATAATGGCTATAGGTGTATATATTACTTTTAAAATTCTTGATGTTGCGGATTTGACTGTTGACGGCTCATTTGCCACGGGCGGTGCTGTGCTTGTTGTATGCGTAACGCAGAACAATATGAATATATGGCTTGCTTTGGCAATTGCATTTTTTGCAGGCTGTCTTGCAGGGCTTGTGACAGGAATATTTCACACAAAGTTCGGCATACCGGCAATATTGGCAGGCATACTTACGCAGTTTGCACTCTACTCAATAAACCTGAGAGTAATGGACGGCTCAAACGTAGCACTGCCTGTTCGTAAATACGATGTACTGCTTTCAAGCTTTAATACTGTATCGGCACTTATCACAAGCGCAATATTTGCGGCGATACTTATAGCTGTTTTGTACTTCTTCTTCGGCACGCACCTCGGTCAGTCGCTCCGTGCTACGGGCTGTAACCCGAATATGTCACGTGCAAACGGCATCAACACAGAAAGAAACAAGGTTTTAGGCCTTGTTATTTCAAACGGTATCGTTGCAATGTCAGGCGGACTTATTGCACAGTATCAAGGCTTTGCCGACATAAATATGGGCAGAGGCGCAATCGTAATAGGTCTTGCGGCAGTTATTATAGGCGAGGTGCTTTTCGCAAAGATTTACAGAAACCTTGCCGTGCGTCTTGTTTCGGCTGTTGTCGGCGGTATACTTTACTACATAATAATAACTCTTGTACTGCGTTTAGGACTTAAGGCGGACGATCTTAAGCTATTGACAGCACTTGTTGTTGCGATATTCTTAGGAATACCATTCTGGAAAAATTCGATTTCAAACTCAAGAATAAAAAAGGAGGTTAAGTCTGAAAAATAACATATTTTCAGACGAGAAAGAAAATGCTTAAAATTACTAACATTTCAAAAACCTTCAACACAGGCACTGTAAACGAAAAGCGTGCCTTAACTAATTTGTCTCTCACTCTTAACGAGGGCGATTTCGTAACAATCATAGGCGGCAACGGTGCAGGAAAGTCAACGCTTATGAACAGTATCTGCGGTGTGTTCTATGTCGACAGCGGAAGCATAGTAATAGACAATGTTGATGTTACAAGACTTCCCGAGCATAAACGTGCTAAATATCTCGGTCGAGTATTCCAGGACCCGATGATGGGTACTGCCGCCGATATGCAGATAATGGAAAATATGTCTCTTGCCTACAGACGCGGTAAAAGCCACGGACTGTCATGGGCATTGACATCAAAGGAAAAGAAAATCTATAAAGAAACGCTAAGCCAGCTTGGGCTTGGACTTGAAAACCGAATGGGTAGCAAGGTCGGCTTGCTCTCAGGCGGTCAGCGACAGGCGTTGACACTTCTTATGGCAGTTGCGCAAAAGCCGAAGCTGCTTTTGCTTGACGAGCATACAGCGGCACTCGATCCGAAAACGGCTGAAAAGGTACTTGAGCTTTCGGATAAATTCATAAAAGAGAACAATCTCACGGCAATGATGATTACACATAATATGAAGGATGCCATTGCACATGGTAACAGACTGATAATGATGCACGAGGGCAGAATTATATATGATGTGTCGGGCGATGAAAAGAAAAATCTTACAGTTGAGGATTTACTTAAGAAGTTCGCAGACATCAGCGGTGAGGAGTTTGCGAATGATAGGGCATTGCTGAACTAATAAGAGTGGGGGGCTGTTGCATTTAGCGCAGACCGTTCAAAGGCTTAAAATGGCATCAAATCAATGCCTGTTAAATTTTAATAACAAATTAACGTTGAAATCCGCATTGTTTTGCGGATTTCTTGTATTGAATGCCTTTGAACTATCCGCAAAACTCACCCTTGGAGTACCAACGTACGCCGTCGGGCAAGGCGAAATGCGAATAAATCCGCATTTCACTTCGTTTTGCGAATTCTGCATCTAAATTCATTCAGCCCCACAAGGAGATGTTGCATTTAGCGCAACATCCTCTTTATATCACTTTTGTTCTATTATAACACATTCTCCCATATTCTCATAATGGGGGGAATGTTTATGGAATATATTACACCTGCACTGATTATGATTATAATTATCGCAGCACTCTCACGCAAGCGTGCGGTATACAATGACTTTATCG
>JAQXXM010000179.1 GCA_029226065.1 Clostridiales bacterium | reverse complement strand
AAAAAAGCCGATGCGAACGCATCAGCCTTTTTAGAATACAACGTTAATTAGTTAGCTGTTAAAACCACAAGCACGATAGTTGTTATAAGGAACAACACAGATATTGTACTTGTAAGTCTTGTCTGCATTTTTTCCTTTGTGGTACCGCCGGCTCTTTTGAAGAATGAATCACCCATATCGGATGATGCACCCTGAATACCTCTCATTCCGGGATCCTTACCCTCTTGCATTAACACAACAACTATAAGTAATACTGTCACTATAAGATGAAGCACTATAAACGCAGTCTGCATAATCTAACCTCCTTCTGACCGATAATATAATAATACCCTACCATTATACCACAAAATATTGATTTTTCAAGTGTTTTTTAAAAGTTTTTGAAAAAAATTTCAAAAATGTCTGTACTAATTGGGAAATTTCTGTTATACTAAGTATAGAACAGGAGGAGTTATGGACTGCAAAGATGACAACAGAGAAAAAGTAATAATTGCAGGTCTGCATACGGGCAGACGTGACAGCTTAAACGATACGACAGACGAATCAATGAACGAGCTATGTGAGCTTGTTGACACTGCTGGCGGTGAAGTTGTGGGCGAAATGGTACAGAACAGACCGATGCCCGAAAGCGGTACGTATTTCGGTGAGGGCAAACTCGGTGAGTTAAAAGAGATGACAGATGCGTTAGATGCGACTCTTGTTGTATTTGACGATGAACTGTCACCTATACAGCTAAGAAATATAAGCGATATTTTGGGCGTGCGTGTCATTGACCGTTCTATGCTTATTCTTGATATATTTGCTATGCGGGCACGTTCAGGCGAGGGCAAACTGCAGGTGGAACTGGCACAGCTTAAGTATCAGCTTCCACGACTTCGGGGAATGGGACTTGAGCTTAGCCGTACAGGCGGAGGTATAGGAACACGAGGCCCTGGTGAAACAAAGCTTGAGAGCGACAAACGTCACATAAGAGCGCGTATAAACGCACTCGAAGAACAGATTGAGGAGATTAAAAAGCATCGTGAGCTGTTGCGGTCACGCCGACGTAAGGACGGGCATATCGTAGGTGCTATAGTTGGGTACACAAACGCAGGCAAGTCGACGCTTTTAAACAGACTCACAGATGCAGGTGTGTTTGCCGAGGACAAACTGTTTGCCACACTTGATACCACTTCACGTGCAATTACCCTTGATGATAACCGACAGATAATTTTAATTGATACTGTCGGATTTATCCGAAAGCTTCCGCATTATCTTATAGAGGCATTCAAGTCAACGCTTGAAGAGGCGGCAGATGCTGATTTTATTATTCATCTGATTGACGGAGCATCGCCTGATGCGGATATGCGAATACGAGTCGTAGATGAGGTATTGTCCGAAATAGGTGCGGGCGGAAAACCGACAATTAATGTATACAATAAATGTGATATAAGCGGTGAGATTATTCCGTCAAGCACTGAAAATAATGTGTTTATCAGTGCAAAAACAGGCAGAGGAATTGACGATTTAATGCGTGCAATTGCTGATACCGCACCAGGTAAAAAACTCGAAACAACGCTTTTAATACCGTATTCTGACGGCGGTGTTTTAAACACATTGCATACAACGGAGAAGATTATTAGCGAGGAGTACCGTGATGACGGAATAAAGATACGTGCATTAATAGACGGCGCATTGTTTGCCACAGTGAAAAAATACGAAATAAACGAAGGATAGTGATACTCTTGTCAAAAAGAGATATATATAAAACGGTAGCACAGGAATCGGAGACTCTCTTAATAGAGAAAAAGTCGAAATTTATCGCCCATGTCAAGCCTGTCTCAGATGAGGCTGAAGCACTTGAGTTTTTGGGGAAAATCCGCTCCGAGTATCCTGATGCAACCCATAATGTGTATGCGTATGTAATTGACGAAAATAATATTTTCCGTTACTCTGATGACGGCGAGCCGGGCGGTACGGCAGGTATGCCTGTCCTTGATACTATTCGTACAAACGGACTTGTTGATGTTATAGTCGTTGTTACTCGATATTTCGGCGGTACTCTGTTGGGTACAGGCGGACTTGTGCGTGCTTACAGTGCCTCGGCAAAGCAGGGACTTTGTGAGGCAGGTATAATAACACGGACAATGTGTGATATTATATCGGTAAAGGTCGAATATGACCTTGTAGGCAAGCTCCAGTATCATTTTGCAGCAAACGGCTGTAGTGTAACCGACACAATATATGAAAATGATGTGACGTTTTTCTGTGCTGTACCGATTGGCGACAGAGATGCGTTTGTTAAGTCGGTAACGGAGCTTACCAACGGACGTGCAGTTATTGAGGTTGTGGCGCAGAAGTATACAGAAAGCGGTGAATAAGCAATGGGACAGTTAGGCAGTTCTGTTCCTACACTCGCTAAACACATTAGAAATTGATGGTTACGCAGTTTTGTATCCGTATTCACTAAACGCATTAAAAATGCTACATCGTTCATACGGATAACAAAACCGCTTAGCATAGAGCCACACCACTCCTGTGGGTAACAAGACAGCAACTAAACAGAACTGCTTTGATTAGAGAAAAGAAAAGGTAAAAAGGTAAAGAAAGGGAGAGAATTATGGAAGTAAAATTGACAAATGCGAATTTTGATGAGGTAATGGCAACAGATATGCCTGTATTGGTGGATTTCTGGGCGGCATGGTGCGGACCGTGTCAGATGGTGTTGCCGATTATTGCAGAGCTTGCCGATGAATACGAGGGTAAGGCGAAAATATGCAAGGTAAATGTTGATGAAGAGGGTGAATTGGCACGAAGGTTTGGAATTGCGTCAATTCCTACGGTTATGCTCTTTAAAAACGGCGAGGTTAAGAAAAAGCTTGTAGGCGCTCAATCCTTTGACGATTATGCCGATCTAATAGACGAATATATCTGATAAACGTCTAAAATTAATAATTATACACAACTTCCTGCATAATATGAATAATTATACAGGCAAATTCACGAAAATTAAAGTTTTTTCTGAAAAACACTTGCATTATTATTCATTTTAGTGTATAATACATCCATAATGTTTATTGAATGAGCATTTGGCTATTTATAGGAAGTTCGTATAAATAGAAAAATCGGGTTAAAAAGACGTAACTTGAAAACCCGATTTTCTTTAGTTTGAAAGGAATATACTATGTTAGATGAAATTAAGGCTCTTGACAAAGAGTATTATATGAATACGTTTGGCGAACGTCTGCCTGTGGTGTTTACCCATGGTAAGGGTATGAAACTCTATGATGATAACGGCGATGTATACTATGACTTTTTAGGAGGTATTGCCGTAAACGCTTTGGGGCATTCCCACCCTGTGTTCACTGATGCCATAAAAAATCAGGTTGATAAGCTTTTACATACATCAAGTTTGTACTACATAGAAAATCAGGCAAGGTTGGCAGAGAAGCTTGTAAAAAGCACTTGTGCCGAAAAAGTGTTCTTTTGTAACAGCGGTGCTGAGGCAAACGAAGGCGCATTTAAGCTTGCAAAAATATACTTCTACAAAAAAGGCATAGACCGCTACGAGATAATTTCCCTTGACCATTCGTTCCACGGCAGAACTCTTGCAACGGTTGCCGCAACAGGTCAGCCTCATTACCAGGCACCGTATAAGCCATTAACACCCGGTTTTAAACAGATTGCACCCAATGATTTTAATGCTGTGGTTGATGCAGTGACGGACAAGACGGCGGCTGTTATGGTGGAGCTTATTCAGGGCGAGAGCGGTGTGCATCCTATGGATATAGAATATGCGAAAAAACTCCGTGAGTTCTGCACTCAAAAGGGAATACTCCTTATCGTCGATGAGGTGCAGACAGGTATGGGCAGAACAGGTAAGCTTTTTGCACACGAGCTTTACGGCATTGAGCCTGATATATTCACATCGGCAAAGGCACTCGGTAACGGTGTGCCTATCGGTGCGGTGTGTGCAAAAGCTGAGGTTGCATCGGCATTTGAGCCTGGTGACCACGGCACAACATTTGGCGGAAATCCGCTTGCGACAGCGGCAGGGCTTGCGGTGTTCGATATAATCGAGAGTGAAAACCTGTTGGATAATGCTGATAAAATGGGTAAGCTGTTCCGTTTGAAACTATCCGATATTATGGCAAAGTACCCCGACAAGGTTGTTGCGGTACGTGGCGAGGGGTTGTTGATAGGCATTGAGCTTAAACCCGAAATTGCAAAATCGGTATTTATATCACTTCATAACCGTAAAATGCTTACAAGCCTTTGCAAGGGCTTGACAATAAGAGTTGCACCGCCGTTAAATATAACGGAGTCGGAAATTGACTTATTCATAGATACATTAGATACAGTTCTTAAGGAGGATATATAAATGAAAGACTTAATCAGCTTACACGACTTAACAAGTGAGGAATTAAAGGATTTACTAAAGCTTGGCTTAAAGCTTAAGGATGAGCTTAAAAAAGGCATACCGCACCCGATTTTAAAGGGCAAGACATTAGGTATGATTTTCACAAAATCATCGACACGTACACGTGTATCCTTTGAGGTAGGTATGACACAGCTTGGCGGTTATCCGTTGTTTTTGTCATCGAATGATATTCAGCTTGGACGAGGTGAGACAATCCATGACACTGCAAAGGTTCTTGAAAGATATCTTGACGGAATTATGATAAGAACGTACGCACACAGTGACGTTTTAGAGCTTGCCAAGGAGGCGAATATCCCTGTAATAAACGCTCTTACAGACCTTTTGCACCCGTGTCAGGTTCTTGCAGACCTTATGACAACATACGAGCATAAGGGTAAGCTTGAAGGCTTAAAATTTGCATACATAGGCGACGGAAACAATATGGCACATTCAATTATGTACGGCTGTGCAAAGGCAGGTCTTGACTGTGCAATTGCAACACCGTCAGGCTATAAGTGTGATGAGGAGGTAGTCGAAAACGCAAAGGCGGACTTTAAAGCGTCAGGCAGAAGTCTTGTATTAACAGAGGATCCCGTTGAGGCTATAAGTAACGCAGACGTTGTATACACAGATACGTGGGTATCTATGGGACAGGAATCGGAAAAGGCTGAAAGACAGCGTATCTTTATGCCATACCAGGTAAATCAGGAATTGTTCTCACACGCAAAGGACGATGCCGTATTTATGCACTGTCTGCCCGCATACAGGGGCTTTGAGGTTACAGAGGATGTTATTGATGGACCGAGAAGTGTTATATTCGATGAGGCTGAAAACAGACTACATGCACAGAAAGCCGTTATGGCAACATTGATGGGCTGA
>JAQXXM010000178.1 GCA_029226065.1 Clostridiales bacterium | reverse complement strand
GAAGCTTATCTCTGCATCAAAATTACATTCTTCATTTTTCATTATCTCACAGCATACACGGTTCAGCTCATTTATTTGTTGCTCTGAGATTTCTTCATCGGTTTCGTTTTCTAATATAAATTCTACCATTGTTATTTCCTTATTTGTTTATTGTATAAATGTACTCAATTGAGTTGTAAGGCGCAAGATGCGACGCTTACCTACCCATTCCTCACGGAAAAGAGAAGCGAGCAGATTGTGCTTTTTGGTAAGCGATGCGTACTCAATGTACCCGAGCGAGCCGAAAGGCGCAAGATGCGACGCTTATCTACCCATCCCTCACGGAAAAGAGAAGCGAGCAGATTGTGCTTTTCGGCAAGCGATGCGTACTCAATGTACTCGAGCGAGCCGAAAGGTGCAAGATGCGACGCTTATCTTTTTCGTGAGGCGTCATAGCGCGCATACGCCTTAATAATCTCTTGCACTAACGGATGTCGTACAACGTCTTTTTCCGTAAACTTACAAAACGCAATCCCCTCAATGCCATGCAAAACCTTCATTGCCTCTTTAAGTCCGGACTTTTTATCACCGGGCAAATCAATCTGCGTAATATCACCTGTAACTATAGCGTGAGAACCGTAGCCGATACGTGTAAGAAACATTTTCATCTGTTCAGGAGTTGTGTTCTGTGCCTCATCAAGTATGATAAACGCATTATCAAGCGTACGTCCACGCATATACGCAAGAGGTGCAACCTCTATAACGCCACGCTCCTGATACTTCAAAAAGCCCTCACCACCGAGCATCTCATACATTCCGTCATAGAGCGGTCTTAAATACGGATCAACCTTGTTCTGTAAATCTCCCGGCAAAAAGCCAAGCTTCTCACCTGCTTCAACAGCAGGACGTGTCAAAATGATACGGCTGACTTCACGACGTTTTAAGGCTGTAACCGCCTTTGCCACCGCAAGATACGTTTTTCCTGTACCTGCCGGTCCAATTCCGAATACAATAGTGTTTTTATCAATCGCTTCTACATACTTTTTCTGTCCGAACGTCTTTGTCTTGATAGGCTGTCCCTTTATGTTAATTGCAACGCAGTCAGAACCGAGCTTTGATACATCTATGCCTCCGTCCTCCTGCTCGACCGATATTGCGTACAATATTTTCTGTTCGTCTATTCTCTCGTTATCGCAAAGCATTGTTATCAGAATATGCACAACGTTTCCTGCACGTTCTATAGAAAGTTCCTCGCCCGTTATGCGTATACCCTCCTCCCGCAAGGATATATTTACTCCAAACGCTTTTTCAATCAGTTTCATATTTGAGTCCAGACGTCCAAACAACTCAGACACATCAATATTATCGGGTATCTCTATCATTCGTTTTGTCAATATGTTCACTCCTCCTGCGGTATTTTTATACCTATATTTTCTCTTAAATCCATTGTCAGCTTCACGGTGTATGTGTCGCCATCCTTATTGTACGAAAGCCGTTCATCAATTTTTTGTGCCTCAATTCCTACATTTTTCATTATCTCTTCTTCAAGGCTCTCCTTTGCCCTGCACAAAACTTCATCTTCTTTGAGTTTGTTTTTTACCTCGTTTACCTCGCATACGTCATATACATTTATTCCAAAGCCGAGATATCCCACTATCGGCAAAATCGCATCGTGGTTTTTAACAGTTACATCAGCATCTTCAAAAACGGACTCGGCACGTCCTATTGGGAAATATTCCTTGCCGAAAAGCTCCAATCCAATACGTTTTTTCCGATTACCTGTTTTTATTCGCAATATTTCGGAACTATCAAATGTTCCCTTTGCGTTCCGCACCGTATCGGCTATTATCCGTGCATCAGAATTAACATAAGCATATTTTTCAGGGTAACCCTCCATAAAGACAGCCACCTTGCCCGACACAAGCACATCTCCCTTACTCACGCTGTCACCTGCAACAACACGTCTCTCGCCACGTCTGACCTCTGCAATACGCACAAATCCGTCATGAGATGCAATTATAGTCTGGGGTTCGTCCGATTCAAGTTCCGGTGGACGTGTACGTTCCTGTACAAGCAGTCTCGCCTTTGCACCCTCTATATACAGCCATGCCCAGTTTACTTCCTCCTCACCGAATATGACTGCATTTTTTATATCGCCCAAATCCTGTATATTACTCTTTTTTGCGCCCACATATACACCCATATCCGACAGGATTTGATATATCTTTTCCGTATCGGCGTTTTTTGCGCCGTCAATCTCCACACACCATATATACTGTGGCATTATAAGGAAATATATACATACAAGCACCCCTGCAACAGGCAGCATAAACCTGTATCTGTTCTTTTTTATAATATGGTTAATGCCGTGTTTTGACACAATTTTAACTTTAACGTCCGACTTCCTGACAAGCCTGCGTATTTGTTTAAAATCGCTGTTTGCTATCTTACAGACTAACCCTGAATTTGACGGAAGAACGTCCCATATAAGGAAATTATTTGCAAGGCACATATTAATAAATTTTTCTTTGTTTTTGCCAACTATTTCTATTATAACATATCCTGACGGAAATTTAAAGATTTTTTTTAACATTTTTTATTTTTCTCCCGATTTTTTCGTATTCTACCCTTTCTAAGTCACCGTTTATTACCATTCTGTCACTTTCAAGGACTACAATTCTAAGTTCTGCACCGTAAATACACATTAAACCGTCATTTGTTTTTACACGTATACACGTATTTGTATATTCCATAATTCCCTTATGGTTTTCAACATATATCTCCTTATCCCCGCATATAGAAACACGCGGCAAATCAAGCATCACATCTTTAGGCAGGGACAGCTTCTCCGCCAAAGCATCTCGTATTTTTTTCACACTATCCCCCCTAAACAGTAAATTTATATGCTTAAATGAGGCACATAATGAATATATTTAAATATCTATTAAAGAAAACAACAGACAGGGGAACGAAAATGAAACGAAAGTTTTTTTACATATTTGTGCTTGCCATAACATCATTTATACTTGTAAATGCCCAAAGCGTAATGGACTATACACGCAAAACGCTTGAAATGTGCTACAGTGTCATAATTCCGTCGCTGTTTCCGTTTTTTGTATGTTCAGGGCTATTGATATATTCAGGGTTTGCACAAACGTTATCAAAAATATGTGGATTTATAATGCGTCCGCTGTTTAACGTAGCACCTGCGGGCGCTGCGGCATTTGTACTGGGGATAATAAGCGGATTTCCCTTAGGAGCAATCTGCGCAAAAGATTTATATAAAGCCGGAAATCTGTCAAAGCCCGAGGCTGAACGGCTCCTGGCATTCTGCAATAATTCAGGGCCTCTTTTTATAATCGGCACTGTCGGCACGGCAATATATCTAAGCCCCCTGTACGGAATTATGATGTACATAATACATATTATTTCATCTGTTATAGTAGGAATATTATTTCGGTTTTACGGCAAAAACCGCCACA
>JAQXXM010000177.1 GCA_029226065.1 Clostridiales bacterium | reverse complement strand
GGGAAATGGGTAAAGTCTGTAGCAGAAAACGGCGATATAGTTTATAAATATTATCTTGAAAATATTATCACAGCTACGGATTTGCACTTTGTATTTATTAAACACCCAACCGTTACATACGACTCTAATGGCGGACATCCCTATATTATATCGGACAGACCGCATCCCGATGAGGAAGCTGCAAATGTTTACAGCTTTAAACCCATGGGAGAATCCATAAACGGAGAATCGTTTATAAAGCCTTATGTTTCAAAAGCAGCAGAGGGCGATGATGGCTGGAAGTTTATGGGATGGAAGATGATTGGGGATATTGTGGACAATATTCCTTCAGATATAGGACTGGTAAATGCGGACCAAGGGGAAGGAATGATTCTCCCTGCCGTACACTCCATAGCATGTGATTATAAAATAGGCGGCATTGTACAAGATACTAAGGCTCAGTATTTTAAAATTTACAACGGAAACATCTCTTTCAACAAAGCATTAGACATAGGAGAGTCTGAAAAGATTTTGGGCGTAACATGGAATGACGGCGGTGCGACAAAGAGTTACGCAAACATTCATCGTGGAATTACGATGGTGGCACAATGGCGATGGCGGCAGGCATTTATTCCGCAGCTTGTGCAAAACGGTGTAAGTATAGATTCGACTGAGGGTGGAACAGTTGAAATTACAAGCGTTACAAACCCGACAGACGAGAATTATAACGATACATACACAGCATTAGGCGGAAAGGCATACTATGCCACAATGGATGAAACGGTACTGGTTAAGGCGATTTCAAATCCGGGTTGTACATTCATAGGTTGGTATGATGAAAACGACAAACTAATCAGCACAAACACCGAATACGCTTATGTTGAAACAAAGGAAAGCGTAAAAACATATTATGCAAAGTTCTCCAACATCGTTACTCAAACCTATATACGTCAGATAAAGAACGGCGATATTTGGGAAGACACCACGGATGATAATATCGGTACGCTCGGACGTTACACTTATGTAGACGCGGTAGGCTCACCCATAAGCTCCACTGCCACTGTCGGGGCAGGTTATAGATTTATTGGCTGGTATGATTCGGAGGGGAATAAGGTGCCAAGTGAAATGATTACAAACAATGGCACAACAATAGAATACATCACTACGGGTGATGCGACCTATTATGCACGCTATGAAAAGGCATATACGCTGCAAGTCAGCAAGGTTGACGAGGATGACCGTGACCCGCTTGCCGGTGCAGAGTTCACCCTGTACCAAATGGATGACGATGGTGATCAGACAATTACCTATGATGGTGCAAGTATAAAGTGTATCAAAATCGGCTCCGCAACTACGGCATTAACTAAGGATGGCGCAAAGGCGCTTGCAATCTTTACCGACACGCTCTTAACGGGACGAGACTACTATGTCGTAGAAACAAAGCCACCCTTTGGATATAATATTACAAACAAAGTCACAAAGATTAGCTTTAACGATACGCAAGCAGATGCAAACGGTATTTATACGATTGAAATTACAAATCAAATCGGTATCCAACTCCCGGTTGCCGGCGGTATTGGAACGATTGTTTTCAATGTCATTGGTGTGCTTATTATGGGTGTAGCAGTTTTCTTGCTTGTTTTCAAAAAGAAACCTGAAACAAAAGAAAGCAAATAAGTGCATTATGCTTCAGTATGGTAAAATCGGTGAAGCTTAATAATTTGAATGTATACGGATATGTGATATGCTTTGAATTACCAAGGTCAGGCAAAGGGGCTGTTGCATTTGATATAACCCCCTTAGAATAGTCTCGAAATGTTTTTGTTATTTCAAGTGTCTACTCTAAGGGGATTATATCATAATGCAACAGCCTTTTTTCATTCTTCTTTGAAAACCGCATTTAGACACTGAATGTTTGGCTAAAATCAAGCTTTTGCGTTGCTATAAAAATCCTACAAAAAATTTTAACAAATAATGTCGAAAATGTTGATTTTATATGAATTTTATGTTATAATCTTAGAAAAGCAAAAAGGAGATGATTAAAACGGACATTCAAAGTATTGATGAATACAATAACAAAATTAAACGTGTACTCATCACAAAAGAAGAGATAGACGAGGCTCTTGACAAAGCCGCAGAGCGTAT
>JAQXXM010000176.1 GCA_029226065.1 Clostridiales bacterium | reverse complement strand
TCTGTCTGATAAGGAATTAAAAACAATCGTTTCTGTTATTAAAGGAATGAAACTTAAAATATGCGGCACTTCATCATGGAATAATGCTCAGGTGACAAAGGGCGGTGCGTTAGTGTCAGAGTTTAATTCTGAAACTATGCAGTCAAAGCTCGTTAAGGGATTATATGCTTGTGGTGAACTGCTTGATATAGACGGAGATTGCGGTGGATATAATTTACAGTGGGCATGGAGTTCGGGCTACGTGGCGGGCTGTTCAGCATCAGGAAAGGAAGTGATAACGTGAAAGTTCCTTTCACGTTATGCCTCCGGCAGATTAAATTGCCCGTGCGAAATTTTCCTCGGCAAGCCTTCGGAAACGCACATGGGCGTAATAATCTCTTATCATTCCTTGCCCTGCGGATAAGAGAGATTTAAATACTATTTGTGCCGACACATGGCGGCGGAATGGAGATTATTATGAAAAAATTATCAGAATACTCAAGAAGAAATCAGACTTTTTATATGCTCAGGCAAGAGCTTAAAACAGTCATATTATATGCTATAGTGCAGATGGTTTTCTGCCTTGGTGTGTATTCAAACAATATTATAAGAATAATAGTAGGCAATGTGTTTATTATTGCTCATTTTTGGGCTATATACAGTAATGCCGCTCAATTAGGAAAACAAGACAATAAATCATACTCAAAGTTAAATTTTGATATTAAATGGTCAGTATTATGGGGCATAATAATAAGCATAATCAGCGTAATATCCATATTCATTTTCAAACTGAACTGGGCTTATAACGCTGTTGATGGGATAATGTCGGGAGCGTTTGGTGTAATATTGACAGTCCTGTTTTATATATGGCAGTCGCCGTATCTTGCATTCATTATAAATATTCCAAATCATTTACCTACTGTAATAATTGCAATAAGCATTATATTACCCATAGTAGCAAGTGTATGCGGTTACATTGCCGGTAAAAACGAATTTGCAATCACAAATAAATTGCACAACCTTATGTTTGAAAAAAGGAAAAATGATGCATAATAGCAACGTAACAAATGTAATAAAAATGTAAATCGTGTGTTATTGACTTTATCCGACACAAAATATATAATTATTTTAGGATAATAGGTGTATTGTACACTTAGCTACATATATCCCAAACGAGAAACAATAAATTCGGTGTTTTACATCGGTTTTATGGAAGGAGATAATGATACACGATGATTTGTAGAGAATGTGGCGCAAAAATCGAAGATGATGCAGTAAAGTGCAAATTCTGCGGTGCGGTGTATGCAGAAAACGAGGTTTATGATGAACCCGTATCTGAAGAAACGTACGGGGCAGACGACGATGTCGATATAAAAGCTATAATGGACGAAAACGAAGCAAAGCGTGTTGCTCAAATTGATAAAATTTCATCTGAAAAGAAAGCCCAGCTTCAAGAGATAGAAAAGAGACGTGTAGATAAAAAACGCAGACAGAGACGTAACAGATTCCTCATTATTTTGCTTGTGTTGTTGTGCGGTGTTGCAGTTGCTGCTTGCGTATATTATATTAATCCCACAACTAACAGTGATGCGGATAATGATATAACCGTTGTTACGTCAACGCCTGATGCAGAGCCGACAGCAACTGCTACACCTGATGTTACAATGACTCCCGAGCCGACAATAGGCATTGTTGGTGAGGACGGAAGTGAGCAGACACCCGAACAGGGTGATGTGTCGGTTGTAGTTACACCTGCACCGATAAAAACTGCCGCTCCAAAGGCTACAAAGGCTCCTGCAAAGCCGTCATCTGTTGCAACTCCAAAGCCTGTAGCTACAAAGAAACCGACTTCATCCGTTCCAAAGAAAAGCGACATTACATCGGCACTTGTAACAGGTATAGAAGTAATAAAGGATAACGGAAAGACATATATGTCATTTAACTATAACGGTGAAGTATGTTATGCTAAAGTTTCTGATAACACAACAAATAACTTTATTGCAGGAAAACAAATGACATTGACCGCAAACAAGAGCAGTGAAACTTATAACGGAAAACCTGTATATGTTATAACTAACATTACTCATTATAATAACAGCAATGCCGCTGGTTCGTCATATATATTACCCGAATCCGGCACAAAGCTATTATCAACAAGTGATTTGCAAGGCTTAAATGCACAGCAGCTGCGTATAGCACGAAACGAAATATATGCAAGACACGGCAGAACATTCAAAGATGCAGAGCTGCAAAATTACTTTGCTTCTTGCTCGTGGTATAAGCCCAACAGTGCATATAACTATGCAAACGAAAACAGCAACTTGAACAGCATCGAAAAACAAAATGTTATTACAATTAAAAATTATGAAGACAGTATAAGATAAATAACAGGGTATGTGAAACGTAATGTTTTACATACCCCTTTTTTAAGTTGTTGTGAACAAACAAAAAAACACCATTTAGGTGTTTTCTTGTTTTGGAGGAGAGAGTGGGATACTGTCGGCTTCGCCGCCAGACTTCGCTTCGTTTTCGCTCGCTCTCTTTTTGCTAAAAACCTGCCACAGGCAGCTTTTATTCACGCAAAAAGCCCTCTCAGGGTTCGAATCCCTTTTATACCAAACAAAAAAACACCATTTAGGTGTTTCTTTGTTTGGAGGAGAGAGTGGGATTCGAACCCACGGACGGCGGAACCGTCACCGGTTTTCAAGACCGGCTCTTTCGACCACTCAGACATCTCTCCATCTCTTTTTATCTGCCAACAACATTGCTAATTATAGCATATAATATGTGTTTTGTCAATAGTTTTTTTATGTTTTTTTAAAATCTGTGCTAAATCCAACAGCCACTTTGAGGATTTTTATATACTGCTATGTCATACGATATATCAAGCACTTGTGACAGCAAGCTGTATTTAATCAAAATTAAAACCTGCGCAAATGTACCAATAATAATTGAAAATTTTTTACAAATTGATACTTGAAGTTGTGCTGTAATGTGTGCTATAATATAGATATTCAAAATACAAAGGAGGCTTTTGGAATGAAAAAAGCAATAAGTTTATTAATAGCGTTAGCTATGACTGCTTCACTTGCAGTAACAGCATTGGCAGAGGAGGACACAACAAAGACAGAACCTGTTGTTACATCAGAAGGGGAAGTATCAGTAGTAGAAGGTAATCTGGATGGTCAAGAAGCTTTAGAGATCACTTCAGATGGTACAGAGGAAGTAACATTGGAAACTCCCAAAGAGGAAACAAAGAGTTTTTCACTTCTTATGCAGATTGATAACCCTAATATGATCGTAAACGAAGTCAGCAAGGAAATTGACCCGGGTATGGGAACAGTTCCTGTGATTAAGAACGAAAGAACACTCGTTCCCGTAGCTATAATAGTTAAGGAAATGGGCGGTACTGTTGAATGGGACGATGCTACAAAGACAGCTACACTTAAGCTGAATGATGATACAATCAAGCTTACAATAGGCAGTACAACAGCATATTTGAATGATGAGGCAACAGAACTTGATGTTGAGCCTGAAATCATTAACGACCGTACAATGCTACCTATACGTTTTATTGCAGAAAGCTTTAAATTCTCAGTTTTGTGGGATGGTGAAACTCAGACAATAGTTATTGTTAAAAGCAATGCTGTGACAGAGCCTGAAGTAGTTGAGGAAGAAACTACAGAAGATGAGAAGACAGAGACAGATGAAACACCTGCAGAGGAAGAATAATTGACAACGCAGAAGAATTAAAGTATAATATATGTGGAGGATAACAACATGTCGTTAAATTGTAGACTCGCATTGTCAAGCTGCCATAAAATTCTTGATGAAGAGTTGTTCAGAAATTACTCGGAAAATAAGATAGAAGCTATGGAGATTTCACCATCATTGGAGGAATGCGAGAATATAGATTTTTTCCAGTTGCAAAAATGGTCTGAACAATACAATGTTGATTTGTGGTCGTTTCATTTACCATTTGCTCCTTTTGATAAAATAGATATTTCTAACAGGGAACTTTCAAAACAAACAATTGAGCTTTTTAAATACTACATAGAAAAGGCGAGCAGTGTAGGAATAAAGGTTTTTGTTATTCATGCGAGTGGTGAGCCTATTGATGAACAGGAAAGAGAAGATAAGATTCTATGTGCAAAAAACAGCTTAAAGGAACTTGCTGAATATGCTGCAGAAATTGGTTGTATTATAGCTGTAGAAGATCTGCCGAGAACTTGTTTGGGAAATTGCTCCAAAGAAATTCTTGAACTTATCTCTGCACACGAAAATCTTAGAGTTTGTTTCGATACAAACCATCTTTTAAGCGAAGATATATGTGATTTCATACGAAATGTTGGGGATAAAATAGTTACAACTCATATTTCTGACTATGATTACATAAATGAAAGACATTGGTTACCTGGCGAAGGTAGCATTGATTGGAAATCTGTTGTTTCAGCATTTGAAGAGGTTGGGTATGACGGATATTGGTTATATGAAATGGAATTAGAAACGCCATGGAGTATAGAGCGTGAGAGAAATCTGACATACAGTGACTTTAAATATAATTATTCTTCTCTTATGAAAAAAGAAACTCCGAAAAAATTTGGTGAAGCAAAAAAGAATTTGGGGATGTGGAGTATTGTTGAATGAAATAGCAGTCATCTATTTCGTATATAAAACAACCCGAATTTGAAAAAATTATAAATCCTATAGTGGAGATAATCCTGGATTTTGCGTAAGTATTTACGAGGCCTCCAAGATGATATATAATAAAAATATCATCCTGGAGGCTTTTAATATGCCTAAAATTTATTAAAAGTCAGATTGCAATTTATAAGGGTTAATTTTTTGCTCTATTATTATTGATTTTTATGTTACAATGTGGTATAATTAAATGCGTATAGTATAAATTACGAATGGAAGGAGTCTCCTGTTTTAATATGAGTGAGCTTACAAAAAAATGTGCGGCTGCGAAAAAAGCGTCACAAGACCTTATAAGTGTGTCAACCATAACAAAAAACAATGCACTAAAGGAAATTGCGTCGGCACTTGTTAACTATGCAGATGTTATTATTGAGGCTAACAAGGCAGATATAGAAAATGCACGTAACAACGGCATCCGTGAAGCGATGATTGATCGTCTTATGCTTACAAAGGACAGAATAAAAGCTATCTCTGACGGTGTTCTTGAGGTTATGGCATTAAATGACCCTATAGGTGAAATAATAAATATGACAAAACGTCCAAACGGTCTGATGATTGGAAAAAAACGTGTGCCTATGGGCGTTATAGGAATTATATACGAGGCAAGACCAAATGTAACGGTAGATGCGGCAGTTTTGTGCCTGAAAACATCAAATGCGTGTATCTTAAGAGGCGGAAGTGAGGCGATAAACTCCAATAAGGCAATTATGAGGATAATGCAGGAGGCGGCATATTCTTGCGGTATTCCCGAGGGTGCGTTAAACATTGTCGAAGACACGTCAAGAGAAACAGCTACAGAGCTTATGAGAATGAACGGATACATAGATATGTTAATTCCTCGAGGCGGAAAAGGTCTTATAAAGAGCGTAGTAGAGAATGCGACTGTACCTGTGGTTGAAACTGCGGCAGGAAATTGCCACGTATATGTTGACAGATATGCAGACTTTGAAATGGCAACGGAAATAGTGATGAATTCAAAGGTACAGCGTCCGTCTGTATGCAATGCCGCTGAAACGTTGCTTATAGATAAAGCTATTGCAAATGATTTTGTTCCTAAAATCTTTAAAAGTCTCCAGGGTGCAGGAGTAGAGATAAGAGCAGACGAAGAAGCTATGAAAATATATTCTGAAAATGTTGTTTTGGCAACAGAGGAGGATTATTATACAGAGTACAATGATTACATAATCTCGGTTAAGCTTGTAGATGGTGTTGATGAGGCTATTTCTCATATAAATGAACATAACACAAAGCACTCTGAGGCAATTGTTACCGATAGTTATGATAATGCACAGAAATTTTTAAACGAGGTAGATGCCGCGGCAGTATACGTTAATGCGTCAACACGATTTACTGACGGTTATGAATTTGGATTTGGTGCCGAGATTGGTATAAGTACACAGAAAATGCACGCACGAGGTCCGATGGGGCTTGAGGCATTGACATCAATAAAATATGTCGTTTATGGCTCGGGACAGGTACGAAAATAAGAGGAGAATAACAATGAAAATTATTGTTGCTACAAAGAACGCAAACAAAATCCGTGAGATACGCGAAATATTCTCGCCGCTTGGGTTTGAGGTGGTATCACAGACAGAGGCGGGCATAGATATTGATGTCGAGGAGACAGGTGATACATTTGAGAAAAACGCACTTATAAAGGCAAGAGCAGTATCGCTTGTATGCGATGATTATGTGTTGGCAGACGATTCGGGACTATGTGTTGAAGCACTTGACGGAAGACCAGGAGTGTATAGTGCACGCTACGCAGGTGAGGGTGCATCAGATAGTGACAAAATCACCAAGCTGCTTGGCGAAATGCAGGGTGTAGACAACAGACGTGCAAAATTTATGACAAGCGTGGCGTTTATAATGTCTGACGGTACAGAGCTTGTTACATCGGGTGAGGTTTGCGGAAGAATACTACTCCAGCCCGAAGGAGAAAACGGATTTGGATATGATCCCGTGTTTTTCAGTGATGAGCTTGGAAAAAGCTTTGCGGTTGCGACTCCCGAGGAGAAAAACAGTGTTTCCCACAGAAGCCGTGCCTTAAGGGCTTTATATGTAAAATTAAAACAGTTAGAAGAAACGGAGCAGTAATGATAGAAAATCGGACTTTTTTGGCACTTAATGCAAGAGAAAAGACGAGCTTATCGTTTCTCTTTTATGTTAAATTTATGCCACTGAAAAGCAGTGGAATGGAGGATTGAGATGGACGTATTTATCGAAGAATTAGTAAGAAAAAAAAGAGACAGGAAAGATTTAGTAAAGGCTGTTGGATTAGCGTGTGCGGCAGCACTTTTAAGTGTAGTGTTGTTTAATACTATGCTTATACTTACATCGTTATACATTGAATTTTCAGGCCTTTTCGGAAGTGTGTTTACTCTGCTTATAGCAGGTGTATGGTTTATGGCTTATAAAATCTACAATTCATTTAGCGTTGAATATGAGTATATAGTAATAAACAGCAGTCTTGATGTTGACAAAATAATGGCAAAAAGATCAAGAAAGAGAATGACATCAATTGATATTAAAAATGCTGAGCTTATGGCGTGCGTTGATGATAATGAAAACAACTCATCGTACAAGCATCGCAATGCTAATGTAAAAATCAGAGATTATAGTGCAGGGAATGAGTATCTTGACACATACTTTATCGAGTATAATGCTGAAGGACAGCGACAGATGCTTATATTTCAGCCAACTCAGAGGATAATTGATGCTTTATGGAAATTCAACCCTAAAGCAGTAAAGAAATACGTTCACTAAGGGGCGGATAAGAATGTTTAAAGCATGTTATGCCACAGAAATGAGAGCATTGGATAGAGCGGCATCGGATTTTGGTATGATACCGAGTATTGTACTTATGGAAAATGCCGCACTTGCCTGTGTCAGTGAGCTTGTCAAGGATTTTGATATAAAGAAACAGCGTGTAGCTGTTTTTTGCGGAAAAGGCAACAACGGCGGAGACGGACTTGCGATTGCAAGGCATTTGTATAATATGGGTGTCAAGGTCAATATCTACCTTGTAAGCGGAAACGATTTTTCAGGCGATGCAAAAACTAATTATGATATTGTAAATGCAATGAATATACCTGTTGACACAATAACGGACACAGAAGATTTTGAATATGTAATTCGTTCGTATGATGTTGTAGTTGATGCAATATTAGGAACAGGTATAAAAGGAACTGTTTACGGTACATCATTCGATGTTATAAGGCTGATAAATGAAAATGCTCGATACATACTGTCTGTGGATGTGCCAAGCGGTATAGACAGCGACAGTGGCAAAATCTGCGGAATATGCGTAAATGCAGACAAGACGGTCACTTTTGCATCATACAAAATAGGTATGTTTATGTACCCGGCGGCAGATTTTGTGGGCGAGGTTGTTGTGGCACCGATATCTATTCCCGATACAGTTATAAAATCGCAAAATCTGCAAATCAACGTTACCGACAGTGAGTTTGCAAGGAGTGTTATCTCAAAACGTGACAATAATTCACATAAGGGTGATTACGGTAAACTTCTTATTATTGCAGGCTCAAGGGGAATGACAGGAGCGGCATATCTTGCATCACAGGCGGCACTGAAAAGCGGTGCAGGGCTTGTTACGCTTGCCTGTCCCGAAAGTCTTAACTCAATCCTTGAAGAGAAAACAACGGAGGTAATGACTTTGCCTGTACGTGATAATGATGGCTGTATTGCATACGAAGCCGCATCACAGCTTTTAGAACAAGCGGAGAAATCCGATGCAGTCTTAATCGGTCCCGGGCTTGGCAGAACAGACGATATTCTTGAAATTGTGAAAACAATTTTGAGAAACTCAAATGTACCTGTAGTTGTAGATGCTGATGCACTGTATGCTGTGGCACAGGATAGGGAGCTTATAGAGAATTGTGCTTGTGATTTAATATTCACACCTCATACAATGGAGCTTTCACGCATTATGGAGCTTGATGTGGATTATATAGAGGAAAATCGTATTCAGGTATCTCGTGAGTTTGCAGAGGAGATAGGCGCAGTTTTATTATTAAAAGGACACCACTCAATTGTAACAGCACCGAGCCTTGAGCAATATATTAATAGTACGGGAAACCCGGGTATGGCATCAGGCGGAAGCGGCGATGTTTTGGCAGGAATAATAGCAGCACTTGCGGCAAGAGGTATAAATGCAGAATTTGCCGCGGCAGTAGGTGCATATATACATGGCTATGCGGGGGATATTGCAAGTAAGATATACGGACAGGAATCATTAAGTGCTAATGATATACTTGAGTGTTTACCGCAGGCGTTTTGCCGAATATTACAAGTAGACAAACAGTAGATTATATGTTAATATAGATTAGAGGTAAGGATAATGGAAAAGCGGACATGGGCAGAAATAAATCTTGATGCCCTTGAACATAATATACGAGAAATTCGGAAAATCACAAACCCAAATGCACAGATAATGGCTGTGGTAAAGGCTGATGCATACGGTCACGGTGTAGCAAAATGCGCAGAGGTGCTTTTAAAAAATGGCGCCGACCGATTTGCGGTAGCAACACTTAATGAGGCAATAGAGCTAAGACGATTGTTTAGTGATGTTCCTATCCTTATTTTAGGCTCAAGCCTTGAAAGCGAAGCTGATGAGCTTGTTAAGAACGATATTACACCGAACGTCTATCTGACAGAGTTTGCAAAAGCATTATCAGACTCTGCACTAAACCTTAAAAAGCCTGTAAAAGTGCATATAAAGCTTGATACAGGAATGTCTCGGATAGGTTTCCCGATACACGATGGAGATAACAGTGACGTAATAGAAGAAATTTTAGCTATAAGCCGTATGCCTATGCTTGAAATTGAAGGTATATTCTCGCATTTTGCAACATCTGATGAGTCAAACGAGGACTATACACGCTTACAATTTAAGCGTTTTAAATCGGTATGCGATGAGCTTGAAGCACGTGGCTTGACTATTCCGATAAAACATATATGTAATAGTGCAGGAATAATGATGTACCCCGAATACCATCTTGATATGGTGCGTCCCGGGGTAATACTCTACGGAATGTATCCGTCAGATGAGGTAGATAAAACAAAACTTGATTTAAAATACGTAATGTCGCTTAAATCAATTATAACGTATGTAAAAGAAATAGAGTCGGGCAGAGGAGTAAGCTACGGCAAAGAATACATAGCCGATGGCGTGGCAAGGATAGCTACAGTTCCCATCGGTTATGCAGACGGATATTCGAGATTGCTCGCCAATAAAGCAAAAATTGCAGTAGGGGAAAAATTATTCCCCATTGCGGGAAGAATATGCATGGATCAATGTATGATTGATGTGTCTTGTGTCAATAATATTAAAAGAGGTGACGAAGCTCTTATATTTGGCGACGGAGCTGTGACGGCAGACGATATTGCCACATGGCTTGGCACAATCAATTATGAGGTTACATGTATGCTCGGACACAGAGTTCCGCGTGTATATAAGCATGGCGGCAAAACCGTTAAGGTGCTTGAGTATCTTCTGTAAACATCGATGAAAGGAGCTGGAGACTTTGTCACACACCAACAAGACCAATAAGGATATTAAGGATATATTAATGAATGGCTATATCGAGATGTCCGAAATTAATCTTGAGGAAGCAAATTTATGTGTTAAATCCGATAATGAAGCGTATCGGGTTTATGAAGAGAAATTGACGGAGTGTGAGTAAAAGGTGACAGTAAAAAGAGGAGAGATTTATTATGCCGATCTCAGTCCCGTAGTAGGAAGTGAACAGGGCGGAATACGACCTGTGCTTGTAGTCCAGAATGATGTGGGCAATAAATACAGCCCGACAATCATCGCCGCAGCTATTACAAGCAAAATCAATAAAGCGAAAATGCCTACGCATATTGAGCTATCTGCTAATATATACGGACTTAACAAGGATTCGGTAGTGTTACTTGAACAGATAAGGACAATTGATAAACAGAGGCTAAAGGAACGCATAGGTAAACTCGACTCAACGATGATGAGCAGTGTTGATAAAGCATTGTATATCAGCTTTGGAATGGTATAAGATATACATAAGAAAAAGAACATAATATTGTAAAAATGATGTGACCTCCGAAAGTCAGACCGAAACTCTGACGGACGGGTGGTCACATCATTTGCTGTAAACGATTTTATCCCATTTTACATAGTTATTTGCTAAGACGTCTGTATATGTTTTTTGTAATATGCCCCTGCATGGTGTATACAGAATATTTGCCATTTGTTGCGTATGCAATAATGCAGGCGGCGGCAACATACAGTGCCGCATCTGTGCCGAACATTTCAATGCCGATAAATATGGGTGCAACAAGTGTGTTTGTAGCGCTTGCATATACCGCAACGCAACCCATGGCCGCCGCAAGCTCTAAGGGTAAGCCTGTAACCGATGCCATCAGTGCGCCTAAAGTTGCACCTATTGTAAGCAATGGCATCATTTCACCACCTGTAAATCCTGCGGAAATGCATATTATTGTAAATATGAATTTCAGTGCAAAATCGTAATATTGGAATGTACCGTTATTGAATATCCCCGAAATAATATTAGCACCTGTACCGCAATATCGTCCGCCTAAGAGTATAAATATACCTGCCATAACAGAGCCTGTAATAAATATAAAAAGGTATCTGTTTTTTACTTTTCTGCGGTATAGCTGATGAGCTTTATTAAGTGATATTGCAAAAGCCTTGCCGATAAGCCCGAATACAAGTGATGCAACAACAAGTGAAATTATGTTCTTGACATCTAAATTTATATTTGATGATACGGCATGGTAAAATGCTGTATATCCGCAGAGTTTTGAGAAAAAGTATGCTGTAAAGGCACATATAAAGGTAGGGATAAGCAATGAATAAACCATTACTCCCGCAACGGTAAATTCCAATGCGAAAAACATTCCGCCTAAAGGAGTCTGAAACAGCCCTGAAACCGCCGCCGCAACACCTGATATAAGGAGTACATGACTGTATCTGCGTGATTTTGTTATACGTGCGAGGTAGTCGCCTATAGACGCACCGAATGCCGCAAAAGAGCCTTCCTTACCTGTGCTAGCACCGAAAAACAGCATTATGAGATTTGATACAAGTTTTAGGGGTGCGTACGCCTTTGGGAACTTGCCAAGTCTCTGTTTTTTTATTGTTTGATCAACCTTGCCGTCATCTGTGGCTTTGCCCATATTGTATGCAATCGCAAGGTTAAGCCCTTGTTCGGAGGGCGGACTTATATGCTTGTACAAAAACAGCATACCAACGCCTGCAATTCCGAGGAACGGCACAATGTATATGTAATGCTCACTGCGTATTTCCTCTGCAAGATGCAGCAGCTGACCAAATACTCCCGCAGTTGCACCGACAATAGCTCCGATAAGCATTGCGAGAAGTGAGCATATAATCATTTTCTGATATTTCTTCATCTTATGAAAATAAAATCCTTTCTTAGCTTGCGTTTTTACGCTTATTTATCCTGTAACAGTTTCTTTAAATAATGCCCTGTGTAGGACTTTGTTTCTTCTGCGACCTTTTCGGGCGTGCCTGAGGCAATAACTGTACCGCCTCCGTCACCGCCTTCAGGACCTAAGTCGATTATATAATCGGCGGTTTTTATAACGTCAAGGTTATGCTCTATTACTATAACTGTGTTTCCACCCTCAACAAGCTCCTGGAGTACATCTATAAGCTTTTTAACGTCTGCCTGATGAAGCCCTGTTGTAGGCTCGTCAAGGATATAAACAGTTCTGCCTGTGGAGCGTTTAGAAAGCTCTGTTGCAAGTTTTACTCTTTGTGCTTCACCGCCTGATAGTGTAGTGGAGCTTTGACCGAGCTTTACATAGCCAAGTCCAACCTGTGCTATAGTTTCAAGACGGCGTTGTATCTTAGGTATGTTTTTGAAAAATTCAACTGCCTCATCAACAGTCATCTCAAGTACGTCATATATGGATTTTCCTTTGTACTTGACTTCAAGAGTTTCACGGTTATATCTCATTCCGTTGCATACTTCACAGGGAACGTAAACATCAGACAGAAAGTTCATTTCAATTTTTACTATACCGTCACCCGAGCAAGCTTCACATCTGCCGCCTTTAACGTTAAAGCTGAACCTGTTTGATTTATAGCCACGTACCTTTGCTTCATTTGTCGACGCAAAAACCTCACGTATATCTGTAAATAGGTTAGTGTACGTTGCGGGGTTAGAGCGTGGCGTTCTGCCGATAGGACTTTGGTTGATGTCGATAACCTTGTCGAGATTTTCTATTCCCTTTATACCCTTGTTTTTGCCGGGAATAAGCTTTGCCCTGTTCAAATCTTTGGCAAGCGTTTTATAAAGAATTTCGTTAATAAGCGAGCTTTTGCCCGAGCCTGAA
>JAQXXM010000175.1 GCA_029226065.1 Clostridiales bacterium | reverse complement strand
TTGTGACGTATACACCGTTTCGTCACGGACAATATACGCATTATCTGCCTGAAAGCTGACGCTGTGTGTGTACTTTTCAAGCTCTACGGAGTTTACAGGCAAAAGGAGATAGGCAACGCCATAGGCAGTCATCGCAACAATTACGAGTGAAATAACAGCGATAAGAAATTTTTTCATTGTGACGGCTTTCCTCCTTTTGTGTGTTTATAGCTATACAACTATATTATATAATGTTTTAGAGCAAAAAACAAGTCTTTTTTGTCGATTTTAGAGGAATTTTTTTTAAATCGACTTTAAAATACAGTTTTGCTATCCCTATGAACGATGTAGCATCTTTGATGCGTTTAGTGAATAGGGATACAAAACTGCAATTACTAAACAAACAAGGGGTGTGGCGTTAGTAGCAGTGCCTTGTGGGGCTGAATGAATTTAGATGCAGAATTCGCAAAACGAAGTGAAATGCGGATTTATTCGCATTTCGCCTTGCCCGACGGCGTACGTTGGTACTCCGAGGGTGAGTTTTGCGGATAGTTCAAAGGCATTCAATAAAAGAAATCCGCAAAACAATGCGGATTTCATCGTTATTTTTTTTATGAAATTTAACAGGAATTGATTTTATGCCATTTTAAGCCTTTGAACGGTCTGCGCTAAATGCAACAGCCCCTGGTATTTATATATCAAACTCGTTTATTCCCTTGTGTATCTCATAGGGTTTTCCATTGATTTTAAGTGTATATTCTCCGTTTGATTTAACACTGCATTTCTCGCCTACAGCTTCAATATCTGTAACAATATCGCCAAACCGAAGATTTTTAATGCCGATCTTCCCATTAATATCGTCGGGCTTTTCCCACTCCACTACATTTGTAAAAGCATTGACTGTATGAAATCCCAACACATATTCAATATATACGGAAATCGGGCCTAATGCCGACCAACCGCAAAAATCAGGACGCACATATCTGATTTCATTTTCATTGGTAGCAGGAGAATAAAATTCAGGTGCATAACACTCCCAGATGGTATGAGGCGAATATTCCTTATAAGTCCTGTATAAATGCTCAAGGAGTTTTACCGATTCCTTGTGTGCATCACTATACATTCCGTAGTTTGCAAGTCCTTTTAGTGATGCATACGCTGTAGGTAGCCATACCGAGCCTCTCCAGTATTTTCCCTTTGCACTGTAATCGTTATCACTCTTAGATAAAGAAAGGAATGACACCTGACCACCAAGAGTATCGGGATTTAACAGCTGTTTTACAAGCTCCTGTGCCTGCTCTTTTGATGCAATTTCCGCTGTCATTGTCCAGTATGACGCAATAGTCATTATCTTGTAAAATTCGTGGGTGTTGCAGTCGATATCATAATAGAATTTATCTTTATCATCCCAGTACAGGCTATTGACTATTTCTTTCTTTTCCAGATACTTTTTATTCCATTCTTCCTCGTTGTCCTTGTCTCCCACAAGGGCATATAGCTTTGAAATCATCTGTGCTGAAAGTGCCTGCTGGCATATAGCGTCAATCCACAGCATATCGGGATTATTGGGACGTGCCATAGTTGCATGCTCACCTATTCTGCCTCTTGGCGTGTTGTCCATACCTGAACGTCCGCCCTCCCATTTATATCCGTATTTTTCGGCAATCAGGCAGACAGGCTCCTTTACGCCTCTTAGCGTTGTATTTTCACGAAGGCTTTCTATCCATTCATAATGCTTCTGCAAAAATTTACGCTCATACAAAAGCTCTTTTATATAGTCAAGGTCGCCCTCCATCAATGCGTTTTCGTATTCAGCCCACGCAAAAAGCGGCGGATTATCTGCTATATGTACCTTCAGTTCATACGGGACACCTACCTCGGCCCCTGTCCATTCCGGCTCATTTGCGGGCGGAAGTATCGTTGGCAGATGCTTTCCGTTATATAAAACCTCATAAAAGTTATTGAACGTTTCCACACCCGGGAACACCTCTCTTGCATACTTACAGAAAAGCGACATAAAACAGGAATCCCATATCCAAACCTGGGTTTCACAGAACGCTTCATCCATATACGGTGTCTGCGGCATACCGGGAATTTCCTTTATATGGTCATAGGCAAGCTCCCACGCCTTCATATAAAATTCATTGTATTCAGGATGTTCCTCACAAACAGGCATCGGTATAAACTCACGCCAGTTTGAGGCTCCAAAGTTGTGTTCTTTCATATTTATTATCATTAACTCCTTTCACAAAACCCGTTTGGGAAAAGAGAAGCAAGCAGATTGTGCATCCGTGCGAACGCCGTGTACTCAATGTACATAAGTGAGCGCGGACGTGCGAGATGTGCCGCTTATCATTTTCCAAACTTTGTTTCTCCTTTTTCAGACTTTATTATACCATTAATTTTTAAAAAAGCAATACTTTTTTTAAATTAATATAAATAATATTTTGACAGATAAACAATAGCATTTGCGGCACGAAAATACTTTCCTAACGCATCAAGCATACTGCGCGCCGAGATTTCACTTTCCATTGCACGGACCATATATTTCAGTGTACGGCAATCGTTATACGATGTCAAAACAATACGGCACAGCTCATCAAATGTATATACCTTATACTTATCTATTCCGCACATATCTGCCGCCTCTTCAATACCGTCAAGAATTTCCTTGCCGTATATAAACTGCGCACGGCTATACGAGTCAGGAGTAATGGAGTACATACTGCCACAATATTTACCAAACACTCGCATACATTCATAATAACCGCTTTTTATACTGCGTTTGATGGACTCTGTATCAAAATCCATTATCCCTACTTCAGGTGTGTGACAGTCAATTTCAATTATATTGACACCGCATCGGTCGACAGCCCTGTTCAGTCCGACACCCTTTACGCTGACGGCAATTATTGTATCATACCCTCTTGAAATAAGCATATCAAGCGGAAGATTGTTCGTAACACCGCCGTCAATATACTCCACTCCATCAATAGTTTTACGCTTAAATACAGGGAAATTTGCACTTGCAACAATGTAGTCGGCAAGCTCACCTTCGGGAATGTCCTCCACAAAAAGCTCCATGCTTTTTTTCGTATCTGTTCTGTAGGTACATAGGCCATATTCGATGTGGCTGTTGCGCACCTTTTCCTCGTCAAGGTGCCGTGACAGAAATTCGTTGAATGAAGATGCATCTATTCCGCCGTCTTTAATTTGTTTTGCTGTCGAAATCAGCGTTTGCCACGAAAACAGGTTGTCACCCTCAATATCTATTATGTCCTTTGCCTCAATTGTTTTCCAAAGCTCTGAAGGATCTGCACCCGATGCAAACATTGCTCCGTTTACCGCACCTATTGACGTGCCTGTTATAGCACTGATTTCTATACCCAATTCGCCCAAGGCGTGCCATACTCCGACCTGGAATGCTCCCCGTGTACCGCCTCCTGCCAAAGCTAAAGCATACTTTGGCATAAGTGCCACCTCCTTTCACAACCTTACAAGAGGCTGTTGCATTTAGCGCAGACCGTTCAAAGGCTTAAAATAGCATCAAATCAACACCTATTAAATTTAATATAACAAATTAATGTTGAAATCCGCATTTTTTTGCGGATTTCCTGTATTTAATGCCTTTGAACTATCCGCAAAACTCACCCTCGGAGTACCAATGTACGCCGTCGGGCAAGGCGAAATGCGAATAAATCCGCATTTCACTTCGTTTTGCGAATTCTGCATCTAAATTCATTCAGCCTTACAAGAGGCTGTTATTTGTGCTGTTATTTATTATATTTGACATGAAGTGCATTATGCACATCTTCGCCTAAAAGGTCATATACCTCTTTCATAACAGGGTTTTTATCAGAAAATCTTATCTGAACTGCATCATCTGTATGGTAAAGTCCTTTTGCACG
>JAQXXM010000174.1 GCA_029226065.1 Clostridiales bacterium | reverse complement strand
TTGTACTATATTTCTTCATAATGATTTTCCCTCGTTTTGTAATTAATATTATTCATTATATGGCACTTTAAAATATTCCAAATACTTTTTAAACTTATCCTGTGCCGCAAGGCAAGTATCAAGTAAATAGCCTTTTTCATTGTTCCATTCGGACAAACCTCTGTAATAGAACATTTTAAGGCTATCATCAATAATGAACGGAACAATATTATTTTTAAGACATTCCTTAAACATAATAAGTCTGCCTACACGACCATTACCATCTTGAAAAGCATGTATAGTTTCAAACTGGTAATGGAAATCTATTATTTCTTCCAAAGTATGCTCATTCTTTTGATTATAGAATTTCAAAAGCTCTTTAATTTTTTGCGCCACAGTTTCAGGACTTGCGGTTTCTTTTCCACCCAC
This sequence comes from Clostridiales bacterium, assembly GCA_029226065.1. Classification (GTDB taxonomy): domain Bacteria; phylum Bacillota; class Clostridia; order UBA1381; family UBA1381; genus Ornithomonoglobus. The sequence goes on along the minus strand of JAQXXM010000174.1, from coordinate 11,861 downwards.
TTCATTCGGCAATTTTTTATAATCACCTACATTGAACCAGTCTTTTCTTGAATCTGATGTGCCGGACTTTAATGTGAAATGGATTTCCTTTATAAATTTTTCCGTGAGCTTATATGTTGCAGTGTCAATTATCATATCAATACACTTAAAATGATTTGCGGTTTCTATAATGTCATCAACATTCAAAGCATCATTTTCCGCACCAATGGTATTGGTTTCAAAAATATATCTCGTTTGGTCATGGGTTAATTTACTGCCCTCAATATGATTTGAATTATATGTTAATTCAATCTGTATTTTATGATATATTCCGCCGGAAATAGAAGACGCTTTTTCCGTTCTTAATCTTTCAAGTAAAGTTTGAGGCTCATTACTATTTTTGTTTTTCCTTTCGGGTTTTTCTGCATTTTCAGGAATGTTCCACGTCTTGCCTGTTAAAAATGCACCTGTTATTCTGTTATTAGCACAATAATTCCGAACTGTACGCTTCGACATATTCCATTTTTTTGCCATATCGGCAACAGATAAATAATTCATATAGCACCTCGCAAAATAAATCATTGCCAATACAGGCAATAAAATATAATAAAAAAAATAATTTTTGTTCTTTTTTTGCCGATGGAGGTTAAAAAATAAATACACCATTTAGTGTATTTATGTAATGGCGGAGAAGGAGGGATTTGAACCCTCGCGCCGGTTGCCCGACCTACACCCTTAGCAGGGGCGCCTCTTCGGCCTCTTGAGTACTTCTCCGTTTCTGGAGGAGAGAGTGGGATTCGAACCCACGGACGGCGGAACCGTCACCGGTTTTCAAGACCGGCTCTTTCGACCACTCAGACATCTCTCCATCTATTTTTAATTGTCAACAACAACGCTAATTATAGCATATAATATGTGTTTTGTCAATAGTTTTTTGTGTTTTTTATTCGTAAATCTAAATTTTGTCAATATAGCGAACTGACTTTTCAATTCGCTATATTGAAATTATTATGACCATTAACTCCTTTCACAAAACGCGTTTGGGAAAAGAGAAGCAAGCAGATTGTGTGTCCACGTGAACGCCGTGTACTCAATGTACATAAGTGAGCACGGACGTGCGAGATGCGTCGCTTATCTTTTTCCAAACTTTCTTACCACCGTTTATAGTCCCTATTTTTATTAATTAATGCATTGTAATAAATATTATGTATATCCGACTTTGATATTTGCATTGGGCAATTTTCCAAAACCTCAAAATCCACTTCATTCTCTGTCCATTGCTGTATGTCATCTTCGGTAATTTCTGTATCAATCGGCACACTAAGCTCGATAAACTTCTTAAATCCCGACAAATCACTCCCAAAGGCATCAATTACTTTAACTGCACGCATTATATCAGCCTTAGCCATAAACGATATAAACTCAACAAGCAACGCTCCGTTTGCCCTGCCATGAGGTATATGTTTTGAACACGTAACCTTATGCCCCATATAATGAACAAAATTTAAGCCTGTATGTGCCACTGCCATACCGCCTGCAGATGCCGCAGTCAGCAGCTTTTCCCTATCCTTTTCAGTGATATTGCCTGTTACTAATGCATCTGTACACTGTCCTATAAGGCGTATTGCCTCAAGTGCAACCATATCGGAAAACGCTGAAGCCTTATTATTCAGATACGACTCAACAGCGTGACACAAAGCGTCAACTGCCGTATTGCGTGTTACCTCTATGGGTAATGTCATGGTATATCTCGAATCAAGATATGTTGCGTACGGGAAACATACCTCTGATGAAAAGCTGCGTTTGTTTTGTGGCTCATCTATAGTCAGCATCACATACTGTGTAGTATCCGAGCCTGTACCAGCTGTAGTTGGAATACACACTACATTAAGCGGTGCGTTATCATACTTTTCATTAAATATATCCATAGGTGCCATATCGTTTGTTGCATATACTGCCGCCGCTTTTGCAACGTCAAGCACTGAGCCTCCGCCTATACCTATGACGTAATTTGCGCCCATATTTTTTATCAACTGTGCAAGTGCGTATGTTTCCGATATATTGGTATCTCCATTAACCCCATCATAAATTTGATACTTGACATCGTTTTCCTTAAGCACTGATGTTACATCTACCAATGCGCCCGAAAGAACCGCAGAGTTTTTACCTGTAACTATCATACAGGAAGTGCCGTGAATAAGGTGACGTGGATGACGTCTTACACAATCCTTACCTGACAGCAATGTAGTTGGCATATAATATTTTGGCATATATCTACCTCCATTAAACTTTTATCATAACCCATTTGCCTGCTTTAAATCGTAATGCAGACAACATAAATCTTGTAAGCTGGTCAGCTAATACACCGAGCCATATTCCAATAATTCCCCAACCGACAATAAACCCAAACACATACGATACGACCGTCCTTATCACGGTTACGCTTATTGCCGACACTGCAGCAGTATACAGCGTATCACCTGCACCTCTGAGACAGCCCATATACACGACCTGACGTATCTGAAACAGTGTTATTATAATTGCAACGTACATAATGCTGACACCAATATCTACAATATGCGGCTCATCAAAGAACAATCGCATAAGCGTGCCTGCACCAAACAGATACACCACAGCCAGAACTACAGATATACACGCACCGATAAATCGACACGCTCTGCCGTATTCCTTAGCCTTATCAGGTTTTCCCTCGCCAAGGCTCCTGCCTATTAATGCCACAGCCGCCGCCTGCAAGCCGTCTCCGAATGAGAATGACAGTCCTAATATGTTCATACCTACCTGATGTGCCGCCATAGCGTCATTGCCCTGTTTTGCCGCCATTACGGCAGTTGCAACAAACCCTAATCTTAAAAGAAGCTGTTCAAGAAACACACTGTATGACATTTTAAATATGTCTATATATGATTGCAATGTGGGGCGTACACGCTCTTTGATAATATATCTCAAGCTTATAAAAGCATCAGCCTTAAGGAGCGAAAAAACGCTCATAACACACGCTACAACCGTACCTAAAACCGTAGCAATTGCTGCACCTGCTATTCCCAGTCTCGGAAATCCAAATTTACCGCCTATCAACAAGTAGTTGAATATTACGTTTATGACATTTGAAACAATGTTCGTACGCATTGTAATTTTGGTATTCCCCGCTCCTCGAAGCATTGCATTAATACTCATTTGCATACAGTTAAAGAACATACCACCCATTACAATTGAGAAATAAGTAACTGCGGTGGTGTGCGTCTCATCTGTTGATCCGCAAAGCTTCATAATAGGCGATGATAAATTTACTGCAAGCAATGATGCAATTACCGAAAGAATTGGTATAAGCACAAGCACTGATGATAAGAGTGCGTTTGCATCACGTTTTCTTCCCTCGCCCAAACGTCGTGCAGTAATCGCCGATACAGCTACATTTATAGCAATAAACAAAGCAAACCCCACAAATTTAGGCTGAGTGGTAAGCCCTACAGCCGCAACGGCATCAGAGCCCAGTGAACTCACCATAAAGGAGTCCACCAAACCCACAAATGCCACGAAAAAAGATTCAATTATTGCAGGCACTGCCATATTAAGTGCTGTTATTATCGTTTGTTTATTATACCTTTTTAACATTTGTGTACCTTCTTATATGCCTGAGTTATCAATTAAAACTGCCGATTCTGCACGTGTTATGTGGTTGTTCGGCCGAATAGTGTTATCCTCAAATCCTTTTACTATACCTCTTTCTTCTAAACCTGACACAGCGCCAACTGCCCATTGCGGTATATCATCAGCATCGCTGAAGGCTAATGCTCGTTGACTTTGCACGTCTATAATTCTGCTGACAATTGTAAATGCTTCTGCACGTGTAATTTTGTTCTCAGGATCAAAATATACAGTTTTTCCACCATCATCGGAACGCCCTTTAATATATCCAAGAGCCGTCACTGCCTTTACGTAGTCCAATGCCCATGGCTGAATAGAGTCTGCATCACTAAATTCAAGCTTAGTGTTGCTGTAATCCTCTATAGAAATCCCTAACGCTTTAACTGTCATTGCCGCAAACTGTACACGTGTTATTTTCTCGTCAGGTTTAAATAGACTTACACCATTTTCGTTAAATCCATCTATTATACCACTTTGCGCCATTTTTTCTATTGTGTCCTTAGCCCAATGTGACCGAACATCCTCAAACGCAGACTTTTTGACTGTATTTATGGGAATTTCCTTAACAGTTCCGCCTGCGGACACTCTTAATAATGCAGTTTCCGTACCGTCATCCTTTACAGATACAGTGCCATCCTCATCAACCTCTGCCAATGTGCCTATAATCTCCCACTTGAATAAGCTTGGATATGACAACAAACGTGCGCCGCCCACATACGCTCCTGCTTCAAGGGAGAAGTTTGTCATTGTGCCCTCATAAACCGTAAGCTCCGTTACTTCTTCGCCTGTTGTCTCATCTGTAACGCAAATCTCATCAGGTGACTCATAAACCTCAAAACTAAAATCCTTATTATATCTCTCGCCAGTTACCGACACCTTTACCGCACCTGTGCCTCGGAAAGTTACAAGCCCTGTATCGCTTACTTCAGACTGTGCCGTTTCGCTGTTTTGGATAGAATACGTAACGCCTGAGAGTCCGTTCATTTTATAGTTGCCCGTATCGTAAACTTTTAATGCTTCAAGCTGATGACTTGTGCCTGCTAAAAATTTATTGTTGTCAATTTCACGCCAGTCAACGTACCACACTATATCTGTCTTTTCACGCAGATCCTGTAAAAAGATATAGTTTGCACATCGTCTCTGTGCACCATCAGAAGGTCTGTTCGTTACGAGGAACGACTCAGAGCCGGGGAATATTCCACCTATTGCCGTTGAACCGCCGCCGTCAAGATTTATAGCGTCAACACACCCAAGCTCCTGCATACGTTTGGCAAGTGATGCTATAGTAACTCCTTTGCTGTAACCAGACTGTCTGCCGTCTATAGTGTAAAAAATGATGTTACCGTTATCTTTTACACCGACCGCAGTTCTCGGTGCTGTTCCTGCCGAAAATCCACTGCCTACAACACCATTATTTAGCAAACGTCCGCCGATTGATGACATTATATGGCTTGCCGATGTCCAATCGTTACGCTCCGCACCGTAAACAGAGTTACGGAATACTACGGTATCACCAACCGCAAGGTGCGACAGCATATCAAAATATTCCGCCTGTCCGTCTACATCCATAACAAAAACATATTTCCCATCTGGAATTTTTATTGCACTGTCGCTTATTTTGATATCGTCTACTCTTAACACCATCTCCGAGTTTAATGACATATCGCCCAATTCTCTTGAACAGGTGACGTATATAGCTTTAAAATCAGTCTTTGTTGTGTCGGAAAAATTACTGTCAAGCATATATACCCAGCTAAAGCCCTTTTGCGGCCATTTATTAATATATTGAATATTAATCTTTGTATCATTATGAGATAGAGATGCGTCAATACCTATTTTGTCTATAAATCCTGTTCCGTCCGCTCTAAACCCCACTGCATCCTGTATACCGCTTTCCTTTGAAAAAATCTGTCCGTCTATAACGGTGTAGCCCATGGGTATGCCTGTTTTTGGAGAGAAGTAGTCACCATTTATGCCAATAAGCGGACGAAGGCTGTTTTTTTGCATATATTCTGCCGCTGACGATATTGTACGGCTTCCGTATACACTGGCGCCGTTTACCACAACAGGTACTGCCTCACTGTTCGGCGTATATTCGACATAGTTTTCCGTCTGGTTTCCAGATTCGGAAGCATAAGAGCTGTTTATATATACAGCACCGCCGCCCATATCGCTTTGCCAACCGCCGTTTTGCGTACCTAAAACTGACGCTGAAGCAGTAGATGTCATAAAAAATAACATTGCCGTAAGCATCGCAAAGATACGACTTGCATTTCTGTTTTTCAAATTATGACACTCCCTTCACAAACTCTTATTATATATTATACCACTCAATAACCCATAAGTCAACCGAACATATTATGGTTTTTTTTATATATCTATTGTATCTTTCCCGAAAAGATGATATAATATATATAACAGTTTATTGGGGAAAGGATAAATAACTCGATATGGACGAAACACTTATAGAAAAATATATAAAAGAAAACGGCGAGCATATTGCCGTACCTGTAGGGACAAGTATGTATCCGATGCTCCGTAACCGCCGTGACACCGTACATCTTGTAAAATACGATGCAGCCAAAGGGCTGAAAAAATACGATTTGCCTGTGTATAAACGGTTAGACGGAACACAGATAATGCATCGTTGTCTGGGCAAAGACGAAAACGGATACATAATGTGCGGTGATAATCAATGGGTGCTTGAACACGGAATAAAGGATGAACAGATAATTGCCGTAGCAAAAGGCTTTTATCGAGATGAGAGATATATACCCAACTCCAACCTGATATACAGACTATATTGCAGAGTGTGGTGTATGAGCTTATATCTGCGCAGGCAAGTGTTGCGTGTTATTCACAAAATCCGACCTAATTACAAAATAATGGAGGATTTCAAGAAAGTGTAATAAAAAATTGCATAATCAAATATATAAGATGAAAACAGCGTAGCAGTCATAGATACTACTACGCTAAAAATTTTGACTTTTTTAAGGTGAAATCAGAACAATCGGGTTTTTTATCTCCGATTATTTTATTACATTCTCCGTTGCCTCATTATACGTCTCAATCGGTATAACCCTTTCAACCTCACCTGCGGCAATAGATGCCAAGTCCTCAAGGAGCTGACGCTGTTCATCATTGTCGCCCGAGCCTGCACTTATACGCACATAGCAGCCTCTGTCATATATATTTATATACGGAAATGCAACGTAACAGTCCTCGCCAATTCCCTCTACAAATTCCATATCTCCTCTGTAGATACGGCTGTTCTCATAATCGTCCCATGTTTGCTTAGTGGTGAGTGACTCGGAAAACTGCTCAATACTTATCGTAACAGGATCACCTGAATATGCAGGGTCCGCCACGTACGTAACGCTTGTTACATCGCCGTCGGTAGTAACACCGTTTGAATCTATCTTCATATCAACACCTGTAAGCGTTGACACCGCCTCGACTGTTACAAGCGTGTCGGGCGAAATCTTCTCAACCTCGCTTACGTGCGGTGCTGATGATGAGCCTGCACATGAAGAAATCAATGCTGTAAGTGCAAAAGCAGCGAAAATTGAACATATCTTTTTCATTTCAATCAATTTCCTTTCCTGTATTATTTTAATTTCAATACTTCCTTAACATTAGCCACTATATTTTCAGCCGTTAAGCCGTACTCCTTAAACAGCTCTGCGGGTTTACCCGACTTACCAAAACGATCCGTACCGATTATTTTAACAGGACATGGAGCGTTTTCACATACCACCTCTGAAACCGCACTGCCAAGTCCGCCCATAATGTAATGCTCCTCAGCCGTAACGATAGCACCTGTTTCCTTTGATGCCTTTATTATTATATCCTTATCTATAGGCTTTATTGTATGAATATTAATAACTCTTGCGTTTATTCCGTCAGCCTTAAGCATATCTGCAGCCTTTACAGCCTCCTGTACCATAAGTCCCGTTGCGATGATTGAAACATCGTCTCCGTCCTTTAAAGTAACGCCCTTTCCAAGCTCAAACCTGTAATCAGCACCGTTTACGTCCTCAACAGGAAGTCTGCCAAATCGCATATATACAGGTCCTTCATAGTCGATTGCCGCCTTAACTGCAAGCTGTGCTTCAATATCATCTGCCGGGTTAATTATAACCATACCCGGAATTGTACGCATAAGTGCCAAATCCTCAAGGCACTGATGTGTAGCGCCGTCCTCACCGACAGATATACCTGCATGAGTTGCGCCAATTTTAACGTTAAGCTTCGGATAACCTATGCTGTTTCTTATCTGTTCAAACGCTCTGCCTGCGGCAAACATCGCAAAGGTTGATGCAAACGCAATCTTGCCTGTTGTTGCAAGTCCCGCCGCAACACACATCATATTTGCCTCTGCAATACCGCAGTTTATAAATCTTTCGGGATATTCTGTTTTAAATGTATTCGTCATTGTTGACTTTGAAAGGTCCGCATCAAGAACTACAATTCTCTCGTCCTTACCATACTTTACCAATGCCTCGCCGTATGATACTCTTGTCGCCTTTGCCATTATAACATCGCCTCCAATTCTGCAATTTTTGCATCAAGCTCTGATATTGCCTGATTATATTGCTCCTCATTAGGAGCCGAACCGTGCCAGCCGGCATTGTTTTCCATAAATGACACGTTCTTACCCTTCACAGAATTCATAATAACTGCCGTCGGCTTACCCTTGCAAGCCTTTGCCGCATCAACTGCCGCACTAAGCTCGTCAAAGTCGTGAGCACTGCACACGATTACATTCCAGCCAAACGCCTCAAACTTCTTATCAATAGGTGTGGGGTTCATTACCTTTGTAATATCACCATCTATCTGTAAACCGTTAAAGTCAACAAATATAGTGAAGTTGTCAAGTCCGTAGTGGGGTGCAAACATAGCCTGCTCCCATACCTGTCCCTCTTCAAGCTCGCCATCGCCAAGAACAGCGTATACTCTGTAATCCTTCTTGTCAAGCTTTGCCGAAAGTGCCATACCGCCTGCAACCGACACACCTTGTCCAAGTGAGCCTGTCGACATATCAACACCCGGGATATTCTTCATATCGGGGTGTCCCTGCATTATACTGTCAACACGTCTTAGAGTGTAGACATCTTCAACAGGGAAAAATCCACGTTCTGCCAATACTCCGTAAAGAGCAGGTGCAGTATGTCCCTTTGAAAGTACAAGTCTGTCACGGTCTGCCATTTTAGGGTTTTTCGGATCAACATTCATAACATCAAAATACAAATATGTCAATACATCTGCTACAGAAAGCGAGCCTCCCGGATGTCCTGATTTTGCATTGTAAATTCCCGTAAGTGCATGCTTACGTACTCTGTTTGCGATAATTGCTAACTCTGTAGAGCGCTTTTTATCCATTTCTTTTGTCCTCCTTATATTAAAGCATTTCTGCCATAAATTCGTATACTATGTCACTCCAGTCGGGTAATCCCTCGTGACCGAAATCGGGGTATATGACGCTTGTCTTTTTACAAGTCATTTTGTTATATGCCGCAAACTGCGTTGATGGTGGACATACATTGTCCATAAGACCTGTTGCCATTTTTATCTCTGCCTTAATTCTCGGTGCAAGATATTGCAGATCTATATAGCCTAATTTCGTAAACCACTCATCCTCACGTTCGTGGCGCGGATCTCTGTGTCTGAAAAATTCTTTCAACTCACCATAAGCATTAATATCAAGGTCCATATCCCATACACGCTTATAGTCGCAAAGGAACGGATATTGCGGTGCCGCCTTTGCAATTCTCGGCTCTAATGACGCACAGGCAATAGTCAACGCTCCGCCCTGACTGCCACCAAATGCTCCTACTCTCGTTTCATCAACACAATCCATATCCATAGCTATTCTTGCAAGCTGTGCAGTATCCAAGAAAATATCACGGAATAACAGCTTGTGAGGATCATCATTTTCAAGTCCTCTTATAATATGTCCGTTATGCGTATTACCGCACACACCACCTATGTCCTCACTGTTACCGCCCTGACCTCTTACGTCCATTCCGAATACAACAAAGCCTGACTGCGCATAGCATAAGTAGCCTGTCCACGAATCGCTTGCACCGGTATAGCCATGAAAATGCAACACAGCCGGGAGCTTGTCGCCCTCTTTATGGTCGGGTATCAGACATTTTGCGTATACCTTAGCACCGTTTACACCTGTAAAATATGTATCGTAGCACTTTACGCCCTTGGCCTGAAACTTTGCAGGAATATATTGCGGATTTGGCTCGGTAGCGTCAAGCTCTGCCAAAGCTTTTTCCCAATATTCGTCAAAATCTGTCGGTTTTGGATTTGTTCCCTGATATACTTTTAATTCTTCTAATGGTTTATCTATTAAAGGCATTTTTTATTTCTCTCTTTCTATAGCGTCATACGCCATTGTCATTATCTCGTTAAGTCTCTCGTTCTCTCCCCTGACGTACAGCCAACCCAACAGTGCTTCAAAGCCTGTTGCACGTCTGTATTCGCCCACATCAGCGTTTTTAGGAACTGTAAAGGATTTGGTGTTCCTGCCACGCTTGTATGACGAGAGTTCCTCCTCTGTAAGCTTGTCCTCAAGCTCTGCCATTGCCGCACTCTGTCCGTGTGCCTTGACAAATTTTATAGATTCTATATGAAGCTTATGTGCGGACAAGTCCTCATGTGTTTTAATAAGTCGAGTCCGTACATAAATATCATACAGCGAATCGCCTATATATGCTAAAACAAGCGGATTATAGAGGTTTGCAGGTTTTGTAAACTCCATATCCCTTAACCTCTGCTCCACTGTACACCGTTTGGCGTGTCTTTTAATACTATGTTCATTTCCTTTAGCTTATCACGAATAGCATCGGCTCTTGCCCAGTCCTTTGCGGCACGTGCCTCATTACGCTCCTTTATGAGTGCTTCAACCTCATCATCGAGCGATGTGTCAGCTTTTTTGTTAAATAAGCCCAATACACTACCAAGCTCACGTATCATTGAAACTACAGATTCAATTGCAGTTTTTCCCGATGCACTTGTTATTTTCGTGTTTGCCATATAAACTATATCAAATATTGCCGCAATAGCATCAGCGGTGTTAAGATCGTCATCCATTGCATCGCAGAACTTTTTCTTAAATGCATCAAGCTCGGCTGTAATTTTCTCATCGCATGGTATATCCTCTGCATTGTCCTTTAAAAATTCAAGATTTTCTATACAGGTATACACACGTCCCACAGCGGATTTTGCCTGCTCCATCAACGTATCTGCAAAGTTTATCGGACTTCTGTAATGTGCTGAGAGCATAAAGAATCGTATAATCTCTCCGTCATATTCCTTTAGTATGTCACGTACCGTAAAGAAGTTACCAAGAGATTTACTCATCTTCTTGCCATCTATGTTTATATATCCGTTATGCATCCAGTAATTTGCAAAAGGCTTGCAGTTAGCACACTCACTCTGTGCAATCTCATTTTCGTGATGTGGGAATATCAAATCCTGACCGCCCGAGTGAATATCAATAGTTTCGCCAAGATACTTATTGGCCATGGCACTGCACTCTATATGCCAGCCCGGTCTGCCCTCGCCCCATGGGCTATCCCATGACGGCTCACCCTCTTTTTTCGCTTTCCATAAAGCGAAATCCATCGGGTCCTCCTTGACCTCGTTTACGTCTATTCTTGCACCAAGCTCCAAATCCTCCAATGGCTGTTTCGACAGTTTGCCGTATTCGTCAAACCTCTTAGTTCTGAAATATACGTTTCCGTCAACGTTATATGCATATCCGTTGTCGCACAAACGCTTTACGATGTCAATGATTGCGTCAATATTTTCCGTTGCCTTCGGGTGAATTGTTGCTTTTTTAACGCCTATTGCCTCTGCATCCTTGAAATATTCGGCAATAAATCTGTCGCCAAGCTCCTTTACTGTTATCCCCTCATCATTGGCACGCTTTATCATTTTATCGTCAACATCTGTAAAGTTCTGAACAAACGTTACTTTGTAGCCGATGTATTCAAGATATCGGCGCATAGTGTCGAATATGATAAACGGTCTTGCGTTACCTATATGGAAATAGTCATACACGGTCGGTCCGCATGAATACATTTTCACGTTATCCCTGTCCATAGGGATAAATTCCTCTTTTTGTCTTGTAAGAGTATTATAAATTTTCATAGTCCTACCCCATTACCTAAAATCTCATACCATTATATCATCTTAATCAG
>JAQXXM010000173.1 GCA_029226065.1 Clostridiales bacterium | reverse complement strand
TTTTTCCACACCTTTTCCACACTTTTTTTGCACTTTTATAGCGGTATGTGATTGACTTAATGTGATAAATATGATAAAATATTGGTATAAAACGCAAGACAGAAAGGGTAAAATTATGGAACTCATACTTCTAACGGCACTTGGCGTAGGCGGTGCTACGGTTATAGGTGCAATTATAGGATTTATTTTTAAAGGCATATCACACAAATTTTCAGATATTGTGCTGTCCTTTGCCGCAGGTGTAATGCTTTCAGCCGCAATATTAGGACTTATACTTCCCTCATTAGAGGCAGGCGGCAAATTCGGACTTATATATACCATATCGGGAGTATTTGCAGGTGCATTATGCCTTAACCTTATTGATAAGCTTGTTCCCCATCTGCATAAGCTTGTAGGAGCTGATATAGAGGAGCATCACAACGCAAATCTTAGCAAGGTGCTGTTGTTTGTAATGGCAATCGCAATACATAACCTCCCCGAAGGAATTGCCGCAGGTGTCGGATTTGGTTCGGGCGATACATCAAGGGCGATTATTATTGCAGGCGGTATAGCACTCCAAAACATACCTGAAGGTATGGTAATAATCGGACCTATGCTATTAGCAGGAGTAAATGCAAAAAAGACATTTATATGTGCGATGCTGACAGGGCTTGTAGAGGTTATCGGCACGTTTATAGGTTATTTCGCAGTAAGCGTATCAACGGCCATATTGCCCTTTGCACTCGCCTTTGCAGGCGGTACAATGCTGTACATAATAAGTGATGAAATGATACCTGAAACGCACGCACACGGCAGTGAGCGTGGTGCAACGTATGCATTGCTTGTCGGATTTTGTATTATGCTTATAACGGATTATTTGCTTGGATAATAAAAGGCTATTGCAAAACGTGTATACAAATAATGTCGAATAGTCCCATATTGGGATGCGAAAAAATCCTTCTTTACATTCACTTCACTTTGCAAATTCTGTATCCTAAATCCACTCAACTTCAAAAAAAGGCTGTTGCAGATCGCAATAGCCTTTTTTAAATCATATTCTTTTATCTGATAGCTAACTCAGTATCCTTATCAAAGAAATGAATTCTGTTCAAGTCCATACCAATCTTGACTGTGTCCTTAGCCTGAGTTGTTGAACGAGCATTAACTCTTGCTGTAAACGGTACATCGTCTACCTTCAAGTACAAGTATGTCTCTGCACCCATCATTTCAGTTACATCAACATAAGCATCAACTACAGCATTCGGATATGCTGAAATGAACGCTTCATCGTCATGGAAATCTTCAGGTCTGATACCCATAGATACTTCCTTACCAACGTAATCAGCAAGTACGCCAGCCTTACCCTCAGGAATAACTACTCTGTTTGAACCGAATGTAGCAATAATTCCGTCAGCTTCCTTAGTAATCTTAACATCTACAAAGTTCATCTGCGGTGAACCGATAAATCCTGCAACGAACTTATTGCATGGGAAGTTGTAAAGGTTGTTCGGTGTGTCAATCTGCTGAACGATACCATCCTTCATAACAACAATTCTTGTACCCATTGTCATAGCCTCTGTCTGGTCATGAGTAACGTAAATAAATGTTGTTGCAAGTCTGTCATGAAGCTTCTTAATCTCTGTTCTCATGGCAACACGAAGCTTTGCATCAAGGTTTGAAAGAGGTTCATCCATCAGGAATACCTTAGGTGAACGAACTATTGCACGGCCCATAGCAACTCTCTGTCTCTGACCGCCTGATAAAGCTCTCGGCTTTCTGTCAAGCAACGGCTCGATATCAAGAATTCTTGCCGCCTCTGTAACTCTCTTCTTTATCTCATCCTTCGGAGTTTTACGAAGCTTAAGAGCAAATGCCATATTATCATAAACTGTCATGTGCGGATACAAAGCATAGTTCTGGAAAACCATAGCTATATCTCTATCCTTTGGAGCAACGTCGTTCATCAACTTGCCGCCTATGTATAGCTCACCTTCCGTAATTTCTTCAAGACCTGCGATCATTCTTAGTGTAGTCGACTTACCACATCCCGAAGGACCTACAAGGATAATAAATTCCTTATCTTCTATGTCGATACAGAAGTCGCTTACTGCAGTAACATTGCCCGCATATTTCTTATAGATATGCTTTAATTGTAAATCTGCCATATTGTGATACCTCTCTTTAAAAATATGATTAAAAATTTATCGAACAGGCTTTAGTTCCCATTCATATACTACGCTATCATTATAACACATATTTTGTTAAAATGTTAGTCTCATAATAACCAAAATTAAAAAATTTTTTTATGCAATCTTTATGTGTAAATACCCGAGTTTCGTCAAAGAGACTAAAATTTAATTGTTTTATGTGCAAGTTAACAACAAAACAGTTGAAAAACCGCTGTTCTTATTATAATTTACCCATACTTTTACTTTTTCATAAAGATATGTATGTACTTATACCCAAGATTAACAGCTTCAGAATACTCCTCATTTGTCAGATTTGCTGTAAGATATTCTTTAAGTGCCGCCTTATTGGTAATATTTGCCTTTAACGCAGAAATATCAAGCTTTCTCATAATGCGTGTAAATGTCGCAAATTCGTCAGCACTCATATTCTTGCGCAGCTTATCGTATGCAGACTGAACGCTGTCAGGTGTCGGAGACGGCGATGCTGTTGATTTTTCCTGTTCTTCGGCATCTTTTATAATCTTCTCCGCTTCAACTACGTCCTCTGCCTTAACTCTATCTGATGTACGTTCATCACTGTACTTAACGTCAGCTTTTCCGCCTGTGTCAGATTCGTTCACCTGTATAGCCTCCATACCGACTTTGTGTGAAGCGTACTTTGTGCTAAGCTTTGTGCTGTTGTCAGCATTGACATCCTCTTTTGCCTCATTCTCCGCAAGAACACGTTTTGCAAACTCAATATCATCACGCTTATAATCCTTATATGCACGTACAAAGTCTGCATATGTAGTGTCCTCTATAATACCGTTATCGTGAAGTGTTTCAGCCTCAGCATATAATTCATCAATAATATCGTCCTGAGTTATATACTCGTCTATTTTTTCAACAATCGGCTCTATGTGTTTTGGTACGATATAATATTTATAAACCACAATACCAAGCATAGTAGTAATTCCGACTGAAAGTATGCCTACAAGCAACATAATATGCCATTTTTTCATCGACTTTGAACTCCTTTCATAAACGCATAATTTTAATACATTTTTCCGCCTGTCTCTCCGCCAAGCAAATGGAAATGTATATGGAACACCGTCTGACCCGCATCCTTACCGCAATTATTAACGATACGGTAGCCCGATTCTGAAATACCGAGCGATTTAGCTATTTCGGGAATTGCCTCATAGATATCGGCAACAGCAGATGAATTATCCGCCGTAATATCATTTGCGGAGGCAATATGCGTTTTGGGAACAATTACAACGTGTATCGGTGCCTGCGGTGCGATGTCACGGAACGCATACACCTTGTCATTTTCATATACCTTATCAGACGGAATTTCACCGTTTATTATTTTGCAAAACAAACAATCCATAATCTGTACTCCTTATGCATTTATCTGTGCTTTAACAATATCGTCAACCTTAGCAAGTGCATCGTTTATCTTAAGTGCGTCCGTACCGCCGCCTTGAGCCATATCAGGCTTACCGCCGCCTCTGCCGCCACATACTGCCGTTATTTCCTTTATGATGTTACCGCAGTGTACACCCTCTTTAACAGCATCGGGCATAGCCATAGCAACGAATGTGATTTTGCCGTCAACATTAGTTGAAAGAACAACAACACCGCACGTCATCTGCATCTTTATTGTATCTGCCATTTTCTTAAGCTCATTTACATCAACATCATCAATATGCGACGTCAAAACATTGACACTGCCAAGATGCGTTACACCTGCCATCATCGACTTTGTGCGCATCATTGCCATTTTCTCGCCTACAACCTCAATCTTTTTCTCAAGCTCACGATACTCGTCCATAACAGTACCTGCTCTTTGGGCAAGCTCCATAACTCTGTTAGTTTTGAGTGTCTGGGCAGTTTCTGACAGAATTGTCTCATAAGTGTTTATGAGGTTTAATACCCCCTCGCCTGTCACAGCCTCAATTCGTCTTACGCCTGCGGCAACGCCCGTCTCTGACGTAATCTTGAACAGACCGCACTCTGATGTATTTTTAAGATGTGTACCGCCGCAGAACTCTACGCTGTAGTCGCCCATTGATACAACTCGTACCACATCTCCGTATTTTTCGCCGAACTGTGCCGTAGCACCAAGCTTTTTCGCCTCGTCTATCGGAAGCTCCTGTACGTTTATGGGCATACATGCGAGTATAGCACGGTTTACCTTTTCTTCTGTTTCCTTTAGCTGTGCCGGTGTCATTGCCTCAAAGTGTGAGAAGTCAAATCGTAAATGACTGCTGCTTACCATTGAGCCTGCCTGTGCAACATGACTGCCGAGTATTTCCTTTAATGCCTTATGCAGGAGATGCGTAGCACTGTGATTACGGCTTACAGCCATTCTGTTTTCCTTGTTTACAGAAAGCGTTGCAACACCCTCTGTTACAGTACCTACTACAGATGTTGCCTCGTGTACATACACACCGTCGCCTGTTTTTGTTGTGTTTATTACAGTAACAACATTATCGCCCTGCTTTATCTTGCCGACATCGCCCGACTGTCCGCCCATTTCTGCGTAAAACGGTGTCTTATCGGTTACGATATAAAATTTATCGTCATTTTCTGCGACTTTGAGGATATTCGCCTCACATTCAAGGTCGGTATATCCCACAAACTCTGTTTTTGGCATATCCTTAAAGTCAAATACAGTATCGTCCTCCCAGCTTGAGCCGTCAGCACGTGCAGTCTTTGCCGCAAGCTTTTGTGCCTCCATTGCGGCGTTAAAGCCGTCAAGGTCAACGCTCACTCCCTGCTCGTCTGCCATTTCAACAGTTAAATCAAGCGGAAATCCGTACGTATCGTGAAGTTTAAATGCATCATCACCCGATATGATATTCTTTCCGTTAGCCTTAGCCTCGTCGATGTATTTATTAAGCACCACAAGACCGTTGTCTATAGTTGCGTTAAAGCGTTCCTCTTCTTTCTTGATTATTGTTGTGATATAGTCACGCTTTTCCTCAAGCTCGGGATATGCCGATTTTGATGCATTTATTACAGTATCGGCAAGTGTGCTTAGAAATTCACCACTGATATTTAAAAGCTTGCCGTGACGTGCGGCACGTCTTAAAAGTCGTCTTAATACGTAGCCTCTGCCCTCGTTTGACGGAATAACACCGTCTGAAACCATCATAACTGTTGAACGAATATGGTCAGCAATAACACGTAGTGAAATATCTGTTTTTTCGTCTTTCTTATATTCAACACCTGCAATACGTGATGCGTGCTTTATAACGTCCTGTACAGTATCAACCTCGAACAGGTTATCAACACCCTGCATAACAACAGCAAGTCGCTCAAGTCCCATACCTGTGTCGATATTGGGGTTTGAAAGCGGATTGTAGTTACCGTTTTCGTCCTTATCGAACTGCGTGAATACTAAGTTCCAGACCTCCATAAATCTGTCGCAGTCACAGCCCACACCGCATGTAGGCTCGCCGCATCCGTATTCCTCACCACGGTCGAAGTATATCTCCGAGCAAGGACCGCAAGGGCCTGTACCATGCTCCCAGAAGTTGTCCTCCTTGCCAAGCTTTACAATATGTGTCGGGTCAACACCCACTTCATTTATCCATATATCTCTTGCCTCATCGTCCTCCTCATATACAGACACCCAAAGTTTTTCTTCAGGTATCTCCATAACTTTAGTGAAGAACTCCCAAGCCCATGCCGTAGCCTCGTGCTTGAAATAATCACCGAATGAGAAGTTACCGAGCATTTCAAAGAATGTGCCGTGACGTGCAGTTTTACCAACACGCTCTATATCAGGCGTTCTGATACACTTCTGACAGGTCGTAACACGACGTCTTGGCGGCTCCTCTGCAAGCGTGAACCACTTTTTCATCGGCGCCATACCTGAGTTAATCAGTAGCAGACTTGCATCATTTTTCGGCACAAGCGAAAATGAATTTAACCTCAAACATCCCTTTGACTCAAAGAAGCTTAAAAACTTCTCACGAATCTCGTTTACACCCATATATTTCATTGAATTATATTCCTTTCCTTATCTGTATGTAATTGAATTTAACCACATTATATTATACTATATTTATTTTGGATAGTCAACCCCCAAAACAAAAAAAGCACACCGCACCCACAAATATGTCACTATTGTGCTATAAGGGTAAATTGTTGTTTATATCCCATCCCAAGCGGCAATGGGTATATTCTCTACCGCCGCTTGAATTTATGGTTAGGCGGCGTACGAGAACATACCCACAGCCTCTTTTACACTATGCTATAAAGCCGTCACGGTATGTTTGACCGAAAACGCATTTCCCTAAGGGTTTAGAGCGTTTGAGGCAAATATACCGTGACAGGCTTATATGTATGAGAAATAATTTACACAATCTGTTGGCAAGCAGTTATGCTGTCCATAAGAACGATGTAGCACTCCGAG
>JAQXXM010000172.1 GCA_029226065.1 Clostridiales bacterium | reverse complement strand
TTAATGCCTTTGAACTATCCGCAAAACTCACCCTCGGAGTACCAACGTACGCCGTCGGGCAAGGCGAAATGCGAATAAATCCGCATTTCACTTCGTTTTGCGAATTCTGCATCTAAATTCATTCAGCCCCACAAGGAGCTGTTGCTTGACGCAACGCCCTCTTTTTATGTAAATTTCGGCAAAATACTTGAAAAAAATACATAATTGGTTTATAATATATTCTGATGACGTAAAGGAGAAATAACTATGGCTACATGGATTGTGCATTTAAGAATTGCTGATACATTTATAAAAAGAGGGATTATTCCGTCCCAATACAAAACTGAATTTATTTTAGGTTCACTTGCACCTGATTGCGGTTACGGACAAAAGGATAGTTTGTCAGGCTTTTGCCCGCCTCCGTCTGTTACCCACTGGGCACCTTCGGGCTGTAAAATAGTGTGCAACTACACAAAATTTTATGATACATATATCAAAGGTCGTATTAAAGACGGTGACTATTATTTCTATTTCGGTTACTACATTCATCTTCTGACAGATATATTGTGGTCATCTTCAATATATATGGCTAACCGATTGAAATATGCAAAAGAATATCGTGATAATCCCGAATTTATCAACGTTGTGAAACAAGATTGGTATGGGCTTGACTTCTTATTTTTAAAAAAGGCATCTGATTTTGAGCCTATGCAGCTTTTGAGCAAAGTTGAAAACGTTAAGGATTATTTACCCTATTATGAAAAAGGTCAACTTACAAAGCAGATTAAGTATATATATGATTATTATAAAACAAATACATACGATTCCAAACACAGTTTCATATATCTTACAGAAAGCGAAATGGATGAGTTTATTAAAACCGCATCTAATATAATATTACTTAAACTAAATCAAAACAGGGGCTGCTGCATTTAGCGCAGATCGTTCAAAGGCTTAAAATGGCATCAAATCAATGCCTGTTAAATTTAATATAATAAATTAACGTTGAAATCCGCATTTTTTTGCGGATTTCTTGTGTTTAATGCCTTTGAACTATCCGCAAAACTCACCCTCGGAGTACCAACGTACGCCGTCGGGCAAGGCGAAATGCGAATACATTCGCATTTCACTTCGTTTTGCGAATTCTGCATCTAAATTCATTCAGCCCCACAAGGGGCTGTTGCTAACTGCCCCTTATATTTTACACGGGATATACTTTATTTTCTCTGTCAACAAGTGTGTTATCCACCTTATCAAGCTGTGCCTCACGATACTTAAAGAACTTAACTGCAACCTGATCGAACAATGCATACGATAATACGTCCTCATCCTGGCGAATCCATTCTGCACATTCTTTTCTCATATTCTCAAGCTCGGGCTTAAGTTTGTCAGCAGGTCTGCAAGTTATTCTTTCCTCATCACCTATTATTTTCTTAACGAGCTCAGGGGCAATTTCGCCTGGACACTTACCATATTCACCTCGAACTATACCCTTAGTTTCCTTAGAAACCATTTTGTATCTTTCGCCCATCAATACATTTAGTACAGCCTGTGTGCCAACTATCTGTGATGAAGGTGTTACAAGCGGAGGATATCCTAAATCCGCTCTTACTCTTGGTACTTCTTCAAGCACAGCATCAAATGCATCCTCTCTGCCCTGTGCTTTTAGCTGTGAAACAAGGTTTGAAAGCATACCTCCCGGTACCTGATATTTCAATGTATTAACATCAACACCCATTACCTTCGGATTCATCAGTCCGCTTTCAATGTACTTCTCACGCAGAGGCTTAAAGTAGTTTGACGTTTCAATAAGCTTATCAAGATCAAGACCTGTATCATACGGAGTACCCTGCAAGGCTGCAACAAGCGGCTCTGTAGGCGGCTGAGATGTTCCCATTGCCATGGGTGACATAGCGCAGTCAACAACGTCAACACCTGCTTCAATAGCCTTTAGGTATACCATTGAGCCTTCGCCCGATGTGTAATGAGTATGAAGCTGAATAGGAATATTAACAGCCTCTTTCATCTTTGAAACAAGGTCATACGTTACATAAGGCTTTAACAAGCCAGCCATATCCTTGATACATATTGAATCGGCACCCATACCTTCAAGCTGTTTTGCCATCTCAACAAACTTTTCGTTTGTATGGAATTCTGATGTTGTATAACATACTGTTGCCTGAACGTGGCCTCTTCCCTCTTTTGCACAATATTCCTTTGTTGCATCTATTGCACATTCAAGGTTACGCACATCGTTCAAAGCATCGAATATTCTCAAAACATCAATACCGTTTGCAATTGATGCCTGTACAAAGTATCTTACGATATCGTCTGCATAATGACGGTATCCTAAAATGTTCTGACCACGGAAAAGCATCTGCAAAGGAGTTTTCTTTGCTCTATCCTTTATCTTTCTCAATCTTTCCCAAGGGTCTTCATTCAAAAATCTAAGACAAGAGTCGAAAGTAGCACCACCCCATGCTTCAAGCGAGTGATAGCCTATATCATCAAGTTTTTCAACTATAGGCAATATTTCGTCTGTTGTCATTCTTGTAGCTATCAAGCTCTGATGAGCATCACGAAGAACTGTTTCTGTAATACCCACAGGCTTAGGCTGAATTATACTTGACATTTTAATAACCTCCTTTTATTACCTGTATTATAGTCCGTTAAACATCGACAGGAATACACCTGCGGCAACTGCTGAGCCGATAACTCCTGCAACATTCGGTCCCATTGCGTGCATAAGCAGGAAGTTTGACGGATTTTCTTTCTGTCCTACCGACTGTGATACACGTGCCGCCATAGGCACTGCACTAACACCTGCTGAGCCGATAAGCGGATTAACCTTGCCTTTTGTAAGTACATACATAAGGTCGCCTAACAGCAATCCTCCCACGGTTGAGAACATAAATGCGATAAGTCCCAATGCAATAATACCTAATGTCTGTACAGATAGGAATGCGCCTGCTGTAGCCGTTGCACCAACTGTAACACCAAGGAATATTGTAATAATATTCATAAGCTCATTTTGCGCTGTCTTTGCCAATCTGTCACATACTCCCGATTCCTTCATAAGGTTACCAAGCATCAAACATCCCACCAGGGATACTGCGTCAGGAATAACTAATGCAACTACTATTGTTACAACTATAGGGAATATAATCTTCTCTGTTTTTGAAACAGGTCTTAGCTGTTCCATAACAACTTGTCTTGCTTTTTTCGTTGTGCAAAGTTTCATAAACGGCGGCTGAATAATGGGAATTAACGCCATATATGAATATGCCGCAACCGCAATTGCAGGTAGCAACGACGGTGCAAGAGATTTTGTTACGTATATAGCCGTCGGGCCGTCTGCTCCGCCTATAATACCGATAGACGCCGCTTCTTTTACACCCCATGATATACTCGGAACTAATGCACTTATTACCAATGCACCTATAAATGTAAAGAATACGCCAAACTGTGCCGCAGCACCCAACAAGATGCTTTTCGGGTTAGCAATAAGCGGTCCGAAGTCCGTCATACAGCCGATGCCCAGGAATATAAGCGGAGGGTATATTCCCAACTTAACGCCAAGGTATAGCAAGTCCAAAAGTCCGCCATGACGACATATATATCCAACATCTATATATTTACCTTCAATCATATATTTTGCATCCGTGAAATACTCTGTATGCATCATTATCGCACTCGAGTCTTTTATCATCGGCAGATTAGTCAAAAGCATACCGAACGCTATAGGCAAGAGCAATAACGGCTCAAATTTTTTCACGATTGCAAGATATAACAGTACACAAGCAACAGCGAGCATAATAATGGTTTTTAATGCATCTACCGCACCGTCCTGGAAAAGTGCGGCAAAGCCTGTATTCTGTAAAAAGCTTGCAAAACTTTCTAACACTGTTTAGTCACCACTTTCTGTTAAATTTTCAGTTTATTAGTTTATTGAAACTAATACGTCGCCTGTGTTTACGCTGTCGCCTGCATTTGCGTTTATTGATGCAATTACACCATCAGCGCCTGCGAAAATTTCGTTCTCCATTTTCATCGCTTCAAGAACTGCAACTAATGTACCGCTTTCAACCTTGTCGCCTACATTAACCTTTATTGATACCACTGTACCCGGCATAGGTGATGTTACCTTTGTTGCTCCCATTGTGCCTGTTGCCTTAGGTGCTGCAGGAGCTGCCGCAGGTTTTGCAGCTGCAGGTGCAGGAGCGGCAACCGGAGCTGGTGCTGATACTACACCGCCTACCTCTTCAACGTCTACTTCATATTTTTTTCCGTTTACTGTTATATTAAACTTTCTCATAACTATTTCCTTTCTGTTTTAAAACCTGTTATTTATTGTTTCTCTTAAACCTTCTCTGTTCCATGCAGGACGTGTATTATCAATACGTCTGTATGACTTTATATTAAGGTTATATGTTGACGTGTTAAGACTTGCCGCTACAGCCGCTGTTAAAACAGCTATCAGCTCATCATCGTCCATTTCATTTTCAGGCTCGGCTACTGTCTCCTGTACGGGTGCTGCTGTTACTTCCTGCTTTTTAGGTTGCTTATGGAATATAACCTTAAATAAATATAAAACTATCATCAGTACAACCAATACAGCAAATACAATTCCCATACCTAATACTGCTGTAAGACTTCCGAATGAAAATGCATCTGAAAGCGTCACGCCCTTACCGGTTAATAAAGCTTCTGATATATTCATACTTTAATCCCCTTTCTCTCTTATAAAGGAAGATTTCCGTGCTTTTTAGCCGGTCTTGAATCACGCTTTGAATTTAACATTTCAAGTGCCGCAATAATTCTCGGTCTTGTTGAATCAGGCTCAATAACGTCGTCTACATAGCCTCTTTGTGCCGCAACAAATGGTGTTGCAAACTTGTCCTTATATTCCTGTATTTTATCGGCACGTGCCGAGATGGGGTCGTCACTTTGGGCAATATCATTCTTAAATATAATATTTGCCGCACCCTCAGGTCCCATTACAGCAATTTCCGCCGTAGGCCATGCCATTACTACATCCGTATCGAGATGCTTTGAGCTCATTGCTATATATGCTCCGCCATACGCTTTTCTTATTATAACATTGATTTTCGGCACTGTAGCCTCACTGTATGCATACAAAAGCTTTGCGCCGTGACGAATGATGCCGTTGTGCTCCTGTGCTACACCGGGGAAATATCCGGGTGTATCTGTAAATGTAATAATCGGGATATTAAAGCTGTCACACGTTCTTATAAATCTTGCGGCTTTATCTGATGCATCACAGTCAAGCGAACCCGCCATAACTTTAGGCTGGTTTGCAACTATACCAACGCTCATACCGTTCATTCTTGCATAACCTACAACTATATTCTTTGCAAAATCCTTCTGAACTTCAAAAAACTTTCCGTTGTCGACTATTTCAGCAATGACCTCTTTTACATCGTATGCCTTATTGGGGCTGTCAGGTACAATAGTTGTCAGCTTTTCTGATAATCTGTTTATAGGATCTGTCGGAACCTCCGAGGGAGCTTCTTCAAGATTGTTTGAGGGCAGATAGCTTAGCAGTTCACGTATCTGCGCTATACATTCCTCATCGCTTGATGCTCTGAAGTGGCATACACCCGACTTAGTTGAATGAACATCACTTCCGCCAAGCTCTTCAGCCGTAACTGCTTCGCCTGTTGTAGATTCTATAACCTGCGGACCAGTTATAAACATCTTTGATGTCTTGTCTACCATAAATATAAAGTCTGTTATAGCAGGTGAATATACTGCACCGCCGGCACATGGTCCCATTATAACGCTTATCTGCGGAATAACACCGCTGTTTATGGTGTTACGGAAGAATATCTCACCAAATCCCGAAAGGGCATCTATTCCCTCCTGAATTCTTGCTCCGCCTGAATCGTTCATACCAATTATTGGCGCACCCATTTTAGCCGCCATATCCATAACCTTGCATATTTTCTTTGCATGCATTTCGCCGAGCGAACCGCCTATTACAGTAAAGTCCTGTGAATAAACATATACAAGACGTCCGTCTACAGTACCGTATCCTGTAACTACACCCTCACCGGGTGCTTCAACGGCATCCATACCAAAATCTGTACATCTGTGGTTTACGAAAGCATCAATCTCCACAAAACTGCCTGCATCCATCAAGGCATTTATCCTTTCACGTGCAGTCAATTTGTTTGAATCATGTTGCTTTTTGATTTTTGCTTCACCACCGCCATTTTCGATCTTGTTTCTGCGATATTGAAGCTCTGTCAGTTTATCAACTGTTCCCATTTGATTACCTCCATTCCTTTTTGATCAAAGAAGTACCGAAACGAAGTGCCTTCTCATCATCAGATAGCAATAATGCTTCGTTCATGTCCATACAAATTTTCCGACCATCGGGCAAAAAACTTCTTATGGGCAATTAATTTGTCTTGTTACTTTGCAGGAAATTGGTGTAAAGTAACAAGTAAAAAATCTACTTCATTATATCATATTATCATATATTATACCATTTTTTCAAATGTTTTTCAACATTTTTGTTTAGGTTAATATTATAAAATTTACTGCTTTTTGGCTTGTTTTTTGTATATTTTGCTATTGTATTTTTTTTGAAAAAGTATTGACAAAGCAATTAAAATATGGTATCATATAGAAGTTGTTTAAACAAAATATTGCGGAATTGTGTAAGGGTAGCACTAGTGACTCTGACTCACTCTGTTCGGGTTCGAATCCTGATTCCGCAGCCAATAAATTGTGGTCGGTATAGATTATCTGTATCGGTCGCTTTTTTTATGCAAAAAGTACCCAGTGTGTCCTCTTTTCTTGTAGACAGGCGACTTTTTAACAAAAAAGTGGCGAAAGAATGATTTCTCTCTCCACTTAATTAATATGTTGATACAACAAATACCGTCCTTTGTTTCTGGGCAGCAATCATTTATGTTTTTACTGACTTCACTCGCAAGGCAACCACATGCGGTATTCTTTTCTTCCTCCCTTTTCTTTCCAAAACCAAATAGCGTTAAAACGCATAACTCCCCTACTCCCAATCTTGGGGGTCAGGGGGTTTATTATAATCTAAAAGCTAAATTTAAGGTTTATTTAAAAATATATGCTCTACGCTAAAGGCATCAGTACTCTTTTAGTGTGTCTTTCACACCTGACAGTATCGTCTCACGTGCCTTTATAACGTCCTCCTTTGTAGGAATAGGCGTATCAGGCAAAGGATACGGGATATTAAGTGATTCGTACTTAGACTTTGCCATATCATGATATGGTAAAACATCTACCGCCTTTAACGTTTTCAGCGTGCCGATAAACCTGCCGAGCTTGTAGAGTTGCTCATCATTTTGGGTTATTCCGGGAACTAAAACGTGACGTATCCATATAGGTGTATCATTCTCTGATACAAATCTTGCAAAGTTAAGTACAGCATCAATTTTTTGACTCGTCAGCTTTATATGCTCGGTAGGCTCAATATGCTTTATATCAAGCATTACAAGGTCGGTGTACTTTAGTATTTGTGTATACAACTCCCTGTTTTTATCATTGTAGCATATACCCGATGTGTCAAGGCACGTATGAAAATTATATTCTGTTTTTGCCTTTTTAAAAAGCTCAAGAAGAAATTCAGGCTGCATCAAAGGCTCACCGCCTGTAGCAGTTATTCCGCCGTTACGCAAAAATTCACGTACTGAATTTGCTTTTTTTAGTATTTCATCAGCAGACATCTGTGTGCCTTTTCCAACCGCCTGAGAATCAGGATTATGACAATAAAGGCACCGCATAGGACAGCCCTGAAAAAATACCACATAGCGTATTCCAGGGCCGTCTACTGTGCCAAATGATTCTAATGAATGAATCTGTCCTATCATCAGATTGACTGATGGAACGTTCTTGAAATAACGTCGTCCTGCTGTTCCTTTGTAAGCTTGATAAAGTTTACTGCATAGCCCGATACACGAACTGTAAGCTGCGGATAGTTTTCAGGATGTTTCTGTGCATCAAGCAATGTTTCACGATTGAATACGTTTACATTCAAATGATGTCCGCCTTTTTCTACATATCCGTCGAGCATATTTACAAGATTTTCTACCTGCTGTGTCATAATAATCAATCCTTTCTTAATTTAACTATTTTTTAATTTGTCAAGGTCAAGCTCACCGTTAAATACCGCATCATCCTTGCCCAATGCGCCCGGTACTATTGAGAAGGTATTTGAAATACCATCCTGTGCATCCTTAAACGGCAATTTTGCAACTGATGAAAGTGACGCTACTGCACCGCAGCAATCACGTCCGTGCATGGGGTTTGCACCAGGTGCCAACGGCTCGCCCATTTTACGTCCATCAGGTGTATTACCTGTCTTTTTACCATATACAACATTTGATGTAATGGTAAGAATAGACATTGTAGGTATACCGTTTCGGTATGTGTGATGCTTGCGTATTTTGTCCATAAATCCATGCACAAGCTCCACTGCCATTTTGTCAACACGGTCATCGTTATTTCCGTATTTAGGGAAATCGCCCTCTATATCAAAGTCTACGCATACGCCGTTTTCATCACGTATGGGACGTACCTTTGCATACTTGATTGCGCTAAGCGAATCAGCAACAACTGACAAACCTGCTATGCCCGTTGCAAAATATCTCTTTACTTCCATATCGTGAAGTGCCATTTGCGCACTCTCGTAGCAGTATTTATCATGCATATAATGTATGCAGTTAAGGGTGTTGACATACAATCCTGCAAGCCATTCCTGCATATCTTCAAATTTTTCCATTACATCGTCATAGTCGAGGTATTCTCCCTCACACTTTCTGTACTTAGGTCCTACCTGTACTTTTAAACGCTCATCAACTCCGCCGTTTATTGCGTAGAGTAAGCACTTAGCAAGGTTTGCACGTGCCCCAAAGAACTGCATCTCTTTACCTACTACCATTGATGATACACAACATGCAATAGCATAGTCGTCACCATGTATATCGCGCATCATATCATCGTTTTCGTACTGTACAGACGATGTCTTAATTGACATTTTTGCACAAAATCCCTTAAATCCCTCGGGAAGTCTTGTAGACCATAAAACAGTCAGGTTAGGCTCGGGTGCGGGGCCAAGATTTGAAAGCGTGTGTAGATATCTGAATGAATTTTTTGTTACAAGTGGTCTTCCGTCTGTACCCATACCGCCGATTGACTCAGTTACCCATGTGGGATCACCAGAAAATAACGAGTTGTATTCAGGTGTTCTTGCAAACTTAACCATTCTAAGCTTCATTACGAAGTGGTCAATAAGTTCCTGCGCCTCAGCTTCTGTAATTACACCATTTTTGATATCTCTTTCTATATAGATATCAAGGAAAGTTGATGTTCTGCCTATGCTCATTGCGGCACCGTTCTGCTGTTTTACAGCTGACAGATAACCAAAGTACAGCCACTGTACAGCCTCCTGTGCATTCTTTGCAGGACGTGAAATATCATAGCCGTAAATCTCACCAAGCTCCTTCATTTCACCAAGTGCGTTAATCTGTTCCTGAAGTTCCTCACGCAAACGCATCTTGTCTTCCGTCATTTCGCCGTCAAGCTGTGCTTTTTGTTTTTTCTTGTCTATAATAAGCCTGTCTATTCCGTAAAGAGCAATTCTGCGGTAATCACCTATAATTCTACCTCTGCCGTATGCATCAGGCAAGCCTGTAATAATAGCAGACTTACGTGCAAGACGCATTTCGGGTGTATATATGTCAAATACGCCCTGATTATGCGTTTTACGATATTTTGTGAATATTTCAGATATTTCGGGTGATACTTTATATCCATACGATTCACAAGCACCCTCTGCCATTCTTATACCGCCAAAAGGCTGAAGTGAACGTTTAAGCGGCTTGTCCGTCTGCAGACCAACAATTTTTTCGATATCTTTGTTGATGTATCCTGCACCGTGTGATGTAATTGTGGACACAACCTCGGTGTCCATATCGAGAACGCCTCCCGCTTCCCTCTCACGTTTCATAAAGGTCATTACTTGATCCCATAATTTCTTTGTATTATCTGTTGCATCCGCCAAAAAGGAATCATCACCCTCGTACGGTGTGTAATTAAGCTGGATAAATTCACGAACGTCTATCTCCTCTTCACACCATCTGCCTGTGACAAACCCCTCCCATTCGGGTACGTTTGTATTGTTCATCATAAACCCCTCTTTTCAATGTTTTTATTGTCTAAAAGCTGATTAATTGCCCGCACGAAACTCCTTCTACACTGTGTTGGAACATATACAGGCATAAACAAAGCGTCATCATTCCCTGCTCTTCAAAATTTTATACAGAAAACGTTTTGTTATCTAATAGGAAATTTCTCGATTTCCTATTAGCAAAAAAGTCTACATATTGGAGTGTAGCGTAGCGAAACGACTGTCACGATAGTGACTTTTTTATTTCGGCATTTTATCATATATCTCTTGCGCTTCTTTTGTTAATGCTTCATTAGCGGTCATATTTCTTGCATAGTCGATATACGGCAATGCCATTTCCATGTTGCCGCCCTCAAGCAGTCCTTTGCCGGCTTTCAGGGCATATTCCTGCTTTTTGAGTTCTGAATCCTCATATTCCTTTTTCAGCTCATACAGGCCCTTGAATGCCAAAACATAATTTCCTTTTTCGGCATTTTTAACGGCTGTGTTATATTTCATAATCGGTGCGAACACCGTAGAAAACACCAAAGACATTGCCAATACAACCACAAAAATGGCGGCAACGATACCGAACACCTTTAATCCTGCTTTTCTGTTTTCCATTTTAATTCTCCTATTTATTCCAAGCCAAAACCGGTAAATTTTCCTATATATTTATTATACTATATATATTTTTTAAAGTCAATACATAAATAAACATCATTGACCAATGTAAAGATTTGTGATAGAATTAGAGTATAATAATAGTAAAGGACTGTGATTATAATGGATTTTGATAAAGTGATTTCCGAGAGATATTCGGTTAGAAAATTTAAAAATGAGCATCTTTCGCAAGATGTGATTGACAAGATTTTAAAGGCAGGGCATATCGCACCAACAGGCTGTAACTATCAGCCACAGAGAATACTCGTCCTTAATACCGACGAGTCTTTGGAAAAATTAAAGAACTGCACAAAATGCCATTTCGATGCCCCGACTGCAATGCTCGTCTGCTATAACAAAGACGAAAGTTGGGTTAGAAAGTATGACGATGCAATGTCTGCACCCTATGATGCGGCAATAGTTACAACACATATGATGTTAAAGGCATATTCAATAGGTGTCGGCTCGTGCTGGGTGATGCACTTTGACCCGTTTGCAATGCGTGACGCTTATAATATTCCCGACAATGTTATACCTGCGGCACTGCTCGTTATGGGCTATCCGCATAATGATGCAGAGCCTCGTGATATGCACTCACAATATCGGCCTATTGACGAGGTTGTGAAATACGATACATTTTAAAAAATCAGACAAAATTATATGGAGTAAAAAATAGTGCCATTCTCACTGTTATCTCATCTTGATTTGAATTTCTTTATAGCTTTCTTTCAGTACAAGATTTTTTCTCATACAAAAACAAGAGCCTCTAATGAAGCTCTTGTTTTTATTAAGGGATTTTTTATCCTATTAATTCAGTAAAATTATTGATTATTCAACGATCTCTGAAACAACGCCTGAACCAACTGTTCTACCACCCTCACGGATAGCGAAACGAAGACCCTTCTCGATAGCGATAGGTGTGATTAGCTCAACATTCATCTTTACATTATCGCCAGGCATGCACATCTCTACGCCTTCGGGTAGGTTGATAACGCCTGTAACATCAGTTGTTCTGAAGTAGAACTGAGGTCTGTAGTTGTTGAAGAACGGTGTATGACGGCCGCCTTCATCCTTTGTCAATACATAAACTTCAGAGCTGAACTTTGGGTGCGGATTAACTGTACCCGGCTTAGCAAGTACCTGTCCACTCTAGATTTCGTTTCTTGCAACTCCTCGTAGTAGTGCACCAACGTTGTCACCTGCTTCAGCGTAGTCAAGAGT
>JAQXXM010000171.1 GCA_029226065.1 Clostridiales bacterium | reverse complement strand
TTTGGTCGGAGTGACAGGACTTGAACCTGCGGCATCACGCCCCCCAGACGTGTGCGCTACCAGCTGCGCTACACCCCGATACTCAACGATGATTATTATAGCAGATTTTGATGACGTTGTCAATACTTTATTTAATTTTTTTCAAAAAATCATTATATTGGGATTTTTTATCTAATAGGAAATTTCTCAATTTCCTATTAGCAAAAAAGTCTACCTATTGAAGTTCAGCACAGCGAAACGACAGTCACGATAGCGACTTTTTTATATATTTACACCAAATTAAATAATGTAACCCGTATTTACTACATTTTTCAAATATTGTGAAAATATAGTGGTTAAATAAAAAATAATACAAAATATTGAAAATATACTTGACTTTTGCATTTTAAGCATATATAATATATGTATAAATTTTCTATGGAGGACAAAGTTTGGAAAAAGATAGACGGTGTATCTCGCACGTCCGCACTCACTTATCTACATTGAGTACACGGCGTTTGTGCAGACACGCAATCTGCTTTTCCAAACGGGTTTTATGAAAGGAGTTAATGGTCACAATTATGGCAACAGAAACTAAAAAAGAACGCTTTTTGAGAATTGCAAATTCACGTAAATCAAAAATCATTGATACAATACGACTGTTGGAAAACTGCTCAAACAAATCCAACTACGATTATTCATCAGAGGATATCGAAACTTTGTTTGACGAAATCACGCAAACACTTGAAAATGCACGTGCAAAATTCACTGCTAATTCCAAGCAGAAAAGAATTAATATGTTCAAAAAATCATTCGAGGCTGAATACACGTGGCTTGAAGGGTTTATGCGTAACGTACGCAGATTTTCAAATCATCAGGCACTTTTCGACCCCGTTCTAAACAAAAGCTGGACATACAGCGAGTTAAATATCGAGGCTAACAAGCTTGCAAACGCAATACTTGGCAAAGGTGCAAAAAAAGGCAGTGTAGTAATGTTCCAGCTTACAAACTGTCCTGAGTTCGTTTTCACGTATCTTGCCTGTCATAAGACGGGTACTATAGCATGTCCTATTAACTTCAGAATATCACCCGGAGAGGTTGCTCAGACTATTGATGACAGTAAACCTGAGGTATTTATTTACCACTCTGAAAACACGAAAGACACTATCGAGGCGCTACGTGTTGCAAAGCACACGCCAAAGACCGTTATAGCAGTTGATGATAATGAACACACAGCCGTTGTTCCTAACGGTATACTTTACAGTGACTTTATTAAGAACAGCAAAGACTGCGATCCGCAGTTAGACTGGCAGTTATCAATTTATGACGAAACATCACGTCTTTACACATCAGGTACAACGGGCAGACCTAAGGGCGTGTGTCTAACGAGCATTAATGAAGTATTGAGTGCTCACGATGTAATGATACACTTCCCCCTCTCGCCCATTGATAAGACAATGAACACAACACCGTGGTTCCACCGTGGCGGACTACATTCGGGCGGAATTACTCCTACGTTGTACGCCGGAGGATGCGTTGTTATAATGAAGAAGTTTGACCCGATATCAACACTGAAATATATTGAAGAATACAAGCTTACATTCGTTACAGGCGTTCCAAACGTACTCACGCTTCTTACTATTGAGCAGGAAAAGAACGGTTATGATTTAAGCTCGTTAAGAGGTATTGTAACGATGGGCAGTCCGCTTGAACGTGCGGCATGCATACAGTATCAAAAAGTATTGACACCAAATATTTTCAACGGCTACGGCACAACCGAGTCGTTCTGGAACACGTTCTTACGTCCTTATGACCTGCCTGCTATGGCAGGTACTGCAGGAAGCTCGTGTGCAGATGATGATGTACGTGTAGTAAAGGTGTTTGATGACAGAAAAGCACGTCCTGATGAGCTTGCTGACTGTGATAACACAGATGTCGGCGAGGTTATTATAAAATCACACGCTAAATCGTCATATTTCTATTATGATAACGAGCCTGAGTCTGACCGCAAATTCTCTGACGGATTTTTATACACCAACGACCTTGCAACATGGGATAAGAACGGATTTATAACGATTGTCGGCAGAAAGGACGATATGATTATATCGGGCGGTGAAAACATCTACCCAACGCAAATCGAGGAGGTTATAAACGCCCATCCAAAGGTTAAGGATTGTATCGTTACAGCCGCACCCGACAGAGTAAGAGGTGAGCTTGTTACAGCGTATGTTGTAAAGGGCGACGACTCTCTCACTGTAGCAGAGCTTGAAGAATTTTGTAAAAAGAGCAATATGATTGCCAATTATAAGCGACCGAGATATTACAGATTTATCTCTGAAGTACCGCTTAATGCAACAGGTAAAAAGCTTCATTATAAGATGAAAGAAATGGCAAAAGACGATTTGCTTAACGGATTATTAATACGTGCATAAAACGCAGAATAATGGCAAAAATAAGTGTATCAAATGCGGTACACTTATTTTATTGCTGTAAACTTAACAAGTTATGTATAATGCTATCTTACGAAGCTTAGTCACCCACATCGCTAAACGCATCAAAGATGCTACATCGCTCCTGTGGGCAACTAACCTTCTCAGTTCAAGAGATAGTTATTGCATAACTCCCCCACTACATTCGCAATAAGCTAAAAAGGAGATGAATTTATGGAATATAATTCAATTGCGGAGCTGTTAGACTCCGACCCAAAGGCACGCTCATATTTTGACACACTCCCCGTTGACATACAACAGTATTTACTCGACAAATGCACAGGTGCAAAAAACGCCGATGAGCTTAGAGCCTTCGGCGATGATTTACGATTATGCATTTGAATTTAAAAAGGGGGATGTAAAAAAACAGCACCCATCGTTTGACGGCATAGATGAAGAAAAATCCGCAAATTTGCGGATTTTTCTCCAAAACAATTGTTTAAACAATACTTTTGAGGGATTATATACAAACATATATATCAGCCGTCAAACTGGGAATGATTTTTTCACATCCCAATAATAGTTAAAATTTGCCTCTATCTACATAGCTTGTGTGTAACAATCTATGTGCACGATGCTTGCCCGGTGCATCAAAATACTCATCATAGAGCATCTTAATAACAGGACTCTCATGGGATTTACGCAATTCAAGCTTTTTATCCGCATCATACAAAGCCTTTGCACGTATCTTTTTAAGATCGACGTAGTTACGAACGCTGTCACCCTGAACAGGCTGACCGCCGCCGTTTATACAGCCGCCCGGGCAAGCCATCACTTCAACAAAATCATACGATTTCTTACCGTCTTTTATGCTGTCAAGCAACGTTCTTGCATTGGACAGACCTGAAACAATAGCAACACGCAGTTCCTTGCCGCCAAGCTTATATTTAGCCTCTTTAATGCCCGCAGTGCCACGTACCTCTTTAAATTCAAGCTTCTTGTTCCCTGCTCCGTCAAGCACGTCTGCGGCAGTTCTCAAAGCCGCCTCCATAACACCGCCCGTTGCACCGAAAATAGTGCCTGCACCTGATGCAATATCGAACGGATTGTCAAAGCTTTCGTCTGTAAGGTCAGTAAACTTGATGCCTGCACCCTTAATCATCTTTGCAAGCTCACGTGTTGTTATAGATACGTCAACATCAGAGAAATCAAATGTGTTCTCCTCAGGACGTGTACACTCAAATTTCTTTGCCGTACACGGTATTACGCTTACTACGTACAAATCATCAGGAGCAATTCTAAGCTTTTGTGCATAATACGACTTTAACACTGCTCCGAACATCTGCTGAGGTGATTTACAAGTAGAGAGATTAGGTATAAAGTTCGGATAATAATGCTCCACAAACTTTATCCAGCCCGGGCAACAGCTTGTAAACATCGGTCCCTCTTCGCCGTTTTTAATGCGTTCTAACAGCTCCGTTGCCTCCTCCATAATAGTAAGGTCTGCCGTAACGTCCATATTAAACACATCATTAACACCTAAACGTCGTATTGCCGCAACCATTTTACCCTCAACATTCGAGCCGATAGGCATATCAAAGCACTCGCCCAACGTAGCACGGATTGACGGTGCGGTAAACATTATAACGTGTTTCTTCTCGTCTGCAATTGCATCCCACACCTCGTCTATATTACTCTTTTCATTTAATGCTCCTACAGGACACGCAACAATACACTGACCACAGCCAACGCAAGGAGCGTCAAGCAGACTCTTTTCAAATGCACAGCCTATATGTACCTTATAGCCTCGTGCAATCTCGCCTATTGCACTTATTCCCTGCACATTTTCGCACGCAGCAGTACAACGGCGGCACAAAATACACTTGTTATTGTCACGAATGAGATAGGGCGAGCTGTCGTCTATATCGTACTTGATTTCCTCCTGAGCAAATCTATCCTCATCAACTCCGTAGTCAAACGCAAGCTTCTGCAATTCGCAGTTATTGCCACGTACACAGGATAGGCACTTTTTATGGTGTGTGGACAGAATTAACTCGATTGTTGTTTTACGTGAGTTACGTACAGCGGCGGTATTTGTAAATACCTCCATCCCCTCCTCTA
Organism: Clostridiales bacterium; assembly: GCA_029226065.1. Lineage (GTDB taxonomy): Bacteria > Bacillota > Clostridia > UBA1381 > UBA1381 > Ornithomonoglobus. Next base: position 1,935 of record JAQXXM010000171.1, on the reverse strand, counting down.
CAGGGTATACGCAAGACGCTACAAGCCCCGGCTTACCCTTAACCTCAACAACACATACACGACATGAGCCTATGCAGTTTACGTCCTTTAAGTAGCACAAGGACGGGATTTCTATATTTACCTCCTTAGCCGCACGGAGTATTGTGTAGCCCTCCGGTACGGAGACAGGTATATTATTTATCTTTAAATTAACCATAGCTTTTCCTTTCCACCCTTCTTACTTAGTGATTACCGCACCAAATTTACAGTTTCTCATACACAGTCCGCATCTGATACACTTATCACGATCAATAACGTGAGGCTTCTTAACCTCGCCCGAAATAGCGTCAACAGGACAGTTCTTTGCACAAAGCGTACAGCCCTTACACTTATCAGGCAATATGTGATACTTCAAGAGATCCTTACATACACCTGCAGGGCACGTTTTGTCCTTTACGTGTGCTATGTACTCGTCCTCAAAGTAACGCATTGTGGAAATAACAGGGTTTGGCGTAGTCTGTCCCAACGCACAAAGCGATGTGGTTTTCATGTGTGCACAAAGCTCTCTGATTTTATCTAAATCCTCAAGCTCTGCCTTACCTGTCGTAATCTTATCTATAAGCTGATACAAACGCCGTGTACCAATTCTGCACGGTGTACACTTACCGCACGATTCATCAACCGTAAATTCAAGGAAGAACTTGGCAATGTCAACCATACAAGTATCCTCGTCCATTACTATAAGTCCGCCCGAACCCATCATAGAGCCGAGTGCTGAAAGATGCTCAAAATCAATAGGCACATCAATATGACACGCAGGTATACAACCGCCTGACGGACCGCCCGTCTGTGCGGCTTTAAACTTCTTTCCGTTAGGAACACCGCCGCCTATTTCCTCGACTATCTCACGCAGAGTTGTACCCATAGGCACTTCAACAAGACCTACGTTTGTAATCTTTCCGCCCAAAGCGAAAACCTTAGTACCCTTTGATGTTTCCGTACCCATACTCGCAAACCATTCAGGACCGTTTAAGATTATCTGACAGACGTTAGCGTATGTCTCAACGTTATTAAGTATTGTGGGTTTACCGAATAAGCCCTTAACTGCCGGGAACGGCGGACGTGGACGTGGCTCGCCTCTGTGACCTTCTATAGATGTCATAAGTGCCGTTTCCTCACCGCACACAAATGCACCTGCACCAAGACGAAGCTCTATATCAAACGAGAAATCCGTTCCGAATATTCCCTCGCCCAAAAGCCCGTATTCCTTTGCCTGCGCAATAGCAATTCTAAGTCGCTCAACTGCTACAGGGTATTCTGCACGCACATATATATAACCCTTATTTGCACCGATTGTATATCCTGCAATCGTCATCGCCTCAAGCACGGTATGGGGATCACCCTCAAGAATAGACCTATCCATAAATGCACCGGGATCGCCCTCGTCGGCGTTACAGCACACGTATTTCTGCTCCTCATCTGATGCCATTGCAAAAGACCACTTTCTGCCTGTCGGGAAACCGCCGCCGCCTCTGCCTCGAAGTCCTGATTTTAAAAGCACGTCAATTACGTCTTGCTGTGACATTGATGTCAGAACCTTTGCAAGTGCCTGATAACCGCCTGTACCTATGTATTCCTCTATATTTTCAGGGTCTATAACACCGCAGTTACGCAGAGCAAGACGCAGCTGTTTTCTGTAGAAATCCGTCTCGTCAAGTGATATAACCGTTCCGTCCTCTTTTACGGTATCCTCATAAAGCATTTCCTTTACTACGTTGCCGTTCTTAAGATGCTCCTCAACGATACGTGGTATCTCCTCAGGCGTAACACGTGCATAGAAAGAGCCTTCGGGATAAACTATCATAATCGGTCCTAAAGAACAAAGTCCGAAACAGCCTGTTCTTACTATCTTGACTTCCTTTTCAAGTCCGTTCTTCTCTATCTCACTCTCAAGCG
>JAQXXM010000170.1 GCA_029226065.1 Clostridiales bacterium | reverse complement strand
CATCCGTTACTGTTCGTGCATCAATAAACATTATTTAACCCTCGCACTTTCTCGTTACGCAAATAGAAATCCAATATTATAACATATTGACTCATAATAATTGTATCACAATATTGTTAAAATGTCAATATCACATATTTCTGATTACATAGATAAGAAATAACGATACAGGCGGCAAAATTAAAGAATTGCCGCCTGTATTTTCTATGATTTAACATTTTATATGACCAAATGGTTTTATTCGTAGTCATCAAGTACATTTCTTTGGCTTCTCAATTGGATATCTACGTAACCGTTTTCATCATACGAGCTTGTTGCTCTTAAAATATCTTCATAATACCACTGACCCTCGTTAAAGTCTGTAAAACCGTATGTTGCAGGTGTGATTTCTGTGCCATCGGCGGTTACAAGTCTTGCATCCGATCTGCCTGTAATTTTGTTATATATTTTACAAAATTCAGCTCTTGTAATGAGACTTCCTATATTGAGATTACCGTTTTCATCACCTTCAATATATCCCGCATTATACAGAACTTGAGCATAGTCATCATATTGCAGATTCGTTTTGTCAGTGAAATCAAGTCCAAGACATATAATCTTAAATGCCTCACCGCGTGTTACAGCAGCATAAGGATATACATTATCACCTTGTGCAAACGCACCCTTGTAATTCATATACTCAATACCGCTTCTGAACCACTTGCCTTCAATATCGCTAAATGCGGGTTTTCTTGTATCGTCATAAACGAAGTCGCCAAGCTTATTGGCCTGCTTAACAAGACGATGTATCATTGCTGATATCTCACTTCTGAGCAGATTTCTTTCTGCTCCCATTGTTGTTTCACCATGTCCGTAGATATATGCATGAGTTGATGTAAATTCCAAATCGCCTTCGGAAATACCGGGATCATCGGGAATTATTTCAGAGAACTTTGCATATATTTTTGAATTGCCTGTAACTACATACGAATACTCAAGTGCACGGCTAACAGCGTCTCCGTCTTCGGTTTCAAACCAACCGTCAAACTGATAACCTGGTGCAGGAGTAGCTGTTACTGTAATAACATCACCCTCACCGCCTGCAGTGTATTTATGACGGTCATCACCGTTTACAGCGTATGCTTTCGTTACATTTTTTATATTAACGCTTCCGCCGTTTGTCAGGGCGATACTATCATGCTTAAAGTCATAATTTGCAAGAAGCAGAATACCGTCTTCTTTTGTTGCGGGCAATGTAACAGACTGTGTGTCTCCCGATAAGTCATTCCACGAAATTGTCAATGTCGGACTATTTGCATCATCTGCACTATATTCAACAGTGTGGTTTGCAGGTATAGTTACACCTGAACGACCTGTTGCATTTGTATAAAGTGTCCATCCCGTAAAAGTAGCGGAATTATGAGACGGACTTTCATTTTCCTTAACACTGCTACGGTAATAAGCATACTCGTTCTCTGTAATGGCATCAGTTCCTTTGAACTGTCCACCGTTAGGATCATACAAAATATAGCCTTTTCTTGCAAATGCAACCTTGATATACTTTGATTCGTCTACTGTTATTTCTTTTGTATATACAGTATTCTCGCTGTTTGCACCAAAACTACTTAAATCATATTGAACGCCATTAATCGTTGCACCTGCAAACGCATAATCTGCCTCATCATCAGGCGTTACCTTTAATGTAATAACAGTATCGGATTTGTACTTGCCTGAACTGGAGTCTGTACCTTTGTATGAAACTGACAAATCTGCCATATTTTCAGCAGTAACAACAGCACTTCCGCCTGTCAAAGTATTCAAAGATACATTATACAAAAGACCGAAACTTATATCGTCAATTATATTTCCGAAGGTTAAATCGACTTTACCATCGCTTCTCGGTGCACTTTCGTATGCGGTAAAAGCAAAGGTTGTTTCAGTCTGATCCTCAGGAACCTCGTATATATTGTTATAACCAAGCTTTGATGTGTCAGATGTTACGTTAGTTCCGTAATCATACCACTTGTCATTATTTGATTTTATAAACCAGATATGCCATTCTTCTGTGTTGACTGATGTTTTATAGGTCGAAAATGCAGCATTTTCGCCGTTTACAAACGTTCCCTTCTCAGCAAATTTCGGCGAATACAGGATGAATTCCTGACTTGCACCGTTGCCTGTGGGAATAAGAGATGAATATGCACTGTGACTGTGAATATACTGTCCCATCTTCATAAACTGGTCATATCCTTCTCTTGCTCCCTTTACAGGATTAACCGCCTGCTTGGGACCTATTACCAAAAGCATTGTATCGTATCCGTTTCTGCCGTGATGCGATATACCCCACTTTACAAAGCTTCCCGGTGTGGTTTTTATGCTCTGATATAATGAGCTTTGTTCGTCTGCGTTCAACTCTGCCGCTTGCAGACCTGCCTTCGGGTTTAATGGCCGTCCTGGAATATATGTTCCGGTATTAGCTTTTAAAATTTCGATTTTCTGACCATGAGCTGTAGTATTCCAATTCGGTACATTGGGTGCAAGCGGTTGATCGTAAGTCTTGGTAATAGCGGGGAACTCAAAACCGCTGTTCTGAAGTGAATAATTATCTTCAGCAGTCGCCAACGCAGGAGCGGCATTACAACAAACGGAGCATATGCAAATTGCCATCAGTGTTGAAATAATTTTCTGTAGTTTTCTCATTTCACAATCTCCCTTCTGTTTTAAAAAACAAACGCACCACAAAAATACACTTTTTGTGATGCGGCAACCGGCTGACTTAAAAAACAAGTCCCTTGGCTTTGCGTCCCTATTTCACAATAGGTTTGCTTTTCACTTGTAGCTATATTATATCTTGTTCATACGAATTTGTCAATACTTTTTGCAAAGTTTTAGCATTTTTTATATAAACGCACGCTACATTTTATCATTTCTCTTACAAAATGCCCAAAAAAGCTGTTTTTTGCCGTTTACATACAGACAAACATTAAGGGGCTTGATAGATATGCAGCCCCTTTTGCAATATAATTACTGATTCAGTACGCTGTTTACGACACTTATTATCTCATCCATAATAATCGGTTTTGAAAGAAAACCGTTCATACCACATTCTTCAGCGGCTTTACGGTCCTCATCAAAAGCATTCGCAGTCATGGCAAGAATAGGTATGCCTGACAGCTCCGTATTCTCCAGTGCACGAATCTGCTTTGTGGCTTCATAGCCGTTCATAATAGGCATCTGAATATCCATAATCACCATGTCATAATCACCGGGCTTGGAGGCGGTCACCTTTTTCACAGCCTCCGCACCATTTTCAGCCGTATCTATACAGAAGCCATACTCTTTAAGAAGCTCCAACGCAATTTCACGATTTAACTCATTGTCCTCTGCCAAAAGTATACGCTTTCCGCTAAAGGTGTTGGTATCAGGACGGTCTTGTTCGTTTTTATCTTTCGAGTGTCCGAGGGCAGTCAGCAGCGATTCCCTCAAATCCGACATAAACAT
>JAQXXM010000169.1 GCA_029226065.1 Clostridiales bacterium | reverse complement strand
AAAGGTCAACCGTGTGGAGCTAAAAAATATTATGCCTCCTCAGGCTATTCGTGACGCTATGGAACGTCAGATGAAAGCAGAGCGTGAAAGACGTGAAAGCATCCTGAAAGCTGAGGGTGAAAAGAAGAGTGCTGTCCTTATTGCAGAGGGTGAAAAGGAAAGTCTTATCTTGCGTGCCGAGGCAAAAAAGGAAGCAGAAATACGAGAAGCTGAAGGTAAAGCACGTGCAATAATTGAGGTACAAAAGGCGGTTGCTGAGGGTATCAAGCTTATAAACGAGGCAGATCCGAAACAGGGATATCTCACAATTAAATCACTTGAAAGTCTTAACGCATTAGCAGACGGTAAAGCAACAAAGATAGTTGTGCCGTCAGACTTACAGGGCATTGCAGGCCTTGCAACATCGGTGGCAGAGGTAATTAAGGAAAAGTAAAAAAATGCGGGTGCAAACCATTGAGACGTGTTTGCACCCTTTCTTTGTGGTTATTTTGATTGATATATTTAGCCTTTAATAAATATCATTCCCACTCGACGTTGTATCCAAGTGCTTCTGCTACATAGCGAAGCGGTATATAGGTTCTGTCGTCCACGATTTGGGAGGTTGTGTCCATATATATTCTATTTCCATTTCCATCATAATAGCGTGTTATGTAGTTTTCATTTATTTTTATATATAGCTTTGTTGAGGGAAGTACACCTAAAGTATAAATTTCAACTATTTTTTCGCGATCATGCCAGTCAACCTCATAACCCATTGTCTCAGTTACAAACCGCACAGGAACTTGAGTTCTGTCCGCCGAATCTATAAACGGACGTGCATCGGGGAAATATACCTTTTCTCCGTTTATAAAGATGCTTAAATCAGAAGTGCGTACTTTTATTGTGTTTTCCTGAAAACTATCATCATCGTAATAATAATCGTCGTCATCTTCTGTTAAATTGCTGTCATCATCATAATCATCCCCGTTGTTGTTCTGATTGCCATCGATCGACAAGTCAAATTCATACGTTCCGTAGCCACTGTAAACAGAGACTATAAAATAATATGTGCCGCTTGATAAAGTAACGTCATTCTGATATGAAATCTGTTTTGAGGTTGAGTTCCACCATGGACTGTCGCCCCATATTTCCTGGCCTTTTTCATTATATATCTTTAAATTGACGGCCTCTATGTTTTCGGCCGTATATGAAAAATCAAATCCACCGGAACTGTCTAATGTAAACATATAATTATCTATCTCATCATTTACGGCCAATTGCCCTGTATAATTTTCATCTAAATCAATTAAGCTTGCCCTTTTGAATGAATTATTATTGTCACTCTGAGACTCACTGAAGCTCTCGTTTGAATCATCAAAGTTCAACTCTATATCATAAGTGCCGCGACCAGATCTTTCTGATACAACAAGCGAATAGCTGCCGGCAGTCAACTCTAAATCCTTACTAAAAGAAATTTGTTTTGAGGTTGAGTTCCACCATGGCATGTCGCTCCATATTTCTTGACCGCTCTCATCATATAATTGTAAATTGACAGCCTCTATATTTTCGGCTGTAAAATCAAGTGATACTTTCCCCGAATATGTAACGTCAAAACTGTATTTGTTTTCTGTATTGTTTTCTGAAATTGTATCAGTAACGGTCACACCAAAATCAATTTCCTGCTTTGCTTGCACTACGCAACATAAGCCACATAACATAGATATGCATAATATAAATGATATAAATTTTTTCATAATGTGATTGTCCTCCATAATATTATTTTCAGTAATAGTAAAGATTATTAAATTATACTATTGACAAACATTTAATTTTTCGAGTTGTTGTCATTAGTTTACAGAAATATATCCACAGAAATAATGACCGCTCCACCCTTTTGTAATCTTACCTGAAGATGAATTAACTGTATATGTGTTTTTCTTCACCCTATCATCACTCGTATTTCCCTCTATTACAGTGATGTTTGAACCGGAAACTGAATATACTATTCCGACATGATGACTGTCTTGAGAACCGGTAGAGAAAAACAAAATATCATTTTTCTTTATTTTTTTCAAAGTGTTGCTGCTCCATTTATAATAACTGCTTGAATTATTCTTCATTGTGTTGCATGATGCTGTTTTTGGTACAATTTTTGTTGATATTCCCGCCTGATTTACACACCAGCTTACAAAACTTGCACACCAACTTCTGCCGTCAGCCCCTGTGAATTTTCCGTATTTTGAATAATCTCCTTTTCCCTTGCCGCTGTATTGTGTCCCTTGATATCCAATTTCCCTGACAGCAACATCAGCAAGAGATTTAACTGAAATCTTTTTTAATTTCCATTGCTGGGCGTCATTATTATTACTGGGATTATATACTTGTATATTCGTGCCATTTGTTTTTTTGCCGCCTCTAACGTCAAGTGCCTTGTTTCCTACCTTTGACCTTAAATAGAAATATCCGTTTCCT
>JAQXXM010000168.1 GCA_029226065.1 Clostridiales bacterium | reverse complement strand
ATAAGGACAGCACTCTTCTTTTCACCCTCAGCTTTCAGGATGCTTTCACGTCTTTCACGCTCTGCTTTCATCTGACGTTCCATAGCGTCACGAATAGCCTGAGGAGGCATAATATTTTTTAGCTCCACACGGTTGACCTTTATTCCCCACGGATCTGTTGCCTCATCAAGTATCGCACGCATACGTGTATTTATGGTGTCACGTGATGTTAACGTTTCGTCAAGCTCCAAATCACCGATAATGTTACGCAAAGTCGTTGCAGTCAGATTTTCAATCGCCATCATCGGACGTTCTACGCCGTATGTGTAAAGCTTTGAATCGGTTATCTGATAATACACTACTGTATCAATCTGCATAGTTACATTATCCTTTGTGATAACGGGCTGTGGCTCAAAATCCACTACTTGTTCCTTAAGATTTACACGCTTTGCAATTCTGTCAATAAACGGTATCTTGACGTGCAAACCAACACCCCATGTTGCCTGATATCCGCCCAGTCGCTCTATTACGAATGCGTGTGTCTGCGGAACTATTTTAATGTTTGCGATAAACAGTATTGCGATAATAATTATTAATGCAATTAAAACTACCATTGTTTTCTCCTTTTCTGTCAGCCTACTATAAGCTTAACTCCCTCTATCCTCTTTACCTCTGCTACTTCTCCTACACCCAGCGTGTTTCCATCCTGGGTACGCACCGACCATACGAGTCCGTCAAGCTTTGCTTCGCCTGTACCCTTTGTATTATCGACCGCCTGAGTAATAGTAACCTTTTTACCTACAGCAGCATCTGCGTTTGTCTTGAAATCGGTTTTCAATCGTTTAACGGCAAACGGTCTGAACATCACAAGCAACACAAGCGACAATGCGACAAATATAACCATTTGCAACCAGAACTCTGCACCTAAAAGTGATGCTATAAGCGCACCGACTGAGCCGATAATAAACCAGACTGAAATCATCTGATATGTAACCGCTTCAAGGATGATGAACACGACTACCGCCGCAAGCCATAACATTTCTATCATAGCGCACCTCCTTCATAATCATATTATACCACTATGTATAAAAAACTGCAAGATATTTTTAAAATTTTATCCAACAACTGTGTTTGTGTGCTTATTCTGATACATTTTCTCATCTGCCTCCGCAATTACTGTTCGTATATCTGTCTGCTTGTTATCGTACAACGCATATCCGACGGCTACGCCGTATAAATTTACATTGTCTGCAGTAAGCTTATCCAAGGAATTGTGAAATTTACAATTCAGGTCATCAAGCTTATCCAGGTGCTTATGCATAATCACGCAAAATTCGTCTCCGCCTATACGATAGCATGAGCCGTGCTTGCCGTACACGGCATGTATTTGCTGTGCGACAAGCATCAGACATCTGTCACCTTCGGCGTGACCGTAAGTATCGTTGATTTGTTTGAATTTATTAATATCGAAAATCAACACATACGCCGAAGTCTTAATATTTTCTATCTTTCTTTCATAGCATATCCGATTTAACAGCTGTGTTGTCATATCTATCTGATTAACGATATTGCCACGGTAGTTATACAGCAAGAGATTACCGATTGCCACACACATAAAATCAACACGTATTTCGGAATGAAACATCTGAAGTCCGATTCCTGCCGCCAAAAAACACAGAATGAGTATCAATACACTGCAAAATCGTGCCTGATATTTTTTGTTGCCTTGAACAATACAAATAAAGCAATATACAACAGACAGAACAAAAGCGACAATGTATATCCAATATAGTCCTTCCCTGTGGTAGATATTGTCGGCATCAACACTGAAAACCCAATTGTTAAACAGTGCCACAACCTCAAATACTGCATGAGCAGTCAGAAGAGCGGCTACGAATTTTGGTCTTTCCAGCTTTCCGTAGGCAATTGCGGCAGCAATACTTATGAGCGGTGCAACGCAAAACTCCACAAGCTTTGCGAGCTTATGCAGCCATATAAGAGAGACATCTGCTCCATTTGTTTTTACGCCTGTCCATTCACAAAAAATTGCTATGCCTATAAACAGGCATAAAAGCACTATCTCCGATTTATTCTTTCTTGAAACGAGTTGGTTTGTGATTGCATCAACAGCAGTAATTAACAGGATAAAACCCGTTATAAAAACAATAGCTGTATACATATCAGACATTATATTACCCCTCCTTCGAGTCTGTTGCATTTAGCGCAGATCGTTCAGACTCTTCACGCTTATATAAATAAATGCGTCAGTTATATTATAACATACATTTTTTGTGTATACAATACATTTGTTATGCATTTTAAAAATATTTTTTGATATATAATTATATTATAAATAGCAGTAAGATTAAAATGCAATGAAATGTCCTTATGATAATCATTAGAAAGTTCTTACGCAGAATTTAATGATTATATTATTCCCGATTATAATGATATTGCAGAGGTGACTTTATGAAAAAATTTAGAATACCGTCTATACCGCCAACAACAAATAAATGTATTCGTTTTCCCAATAATGTTATAGATGATGTTGAAAATGCCATAAGAGGAAAAAACTGTACGTTTACAGCATTTGTTGTTGAAGCTGTTCGTGTAGCATTAGAAAATTTAGAAGAAGATCCTAACGATGACGAAAGCAAATGATAACACCCATATCCAATATTGGGAGATAGGCTGGAGTGCTTTTTGAGAAATTCTCATACACAAATCCTTTATAGCTACAATAACAAAGTACGGTAATCAAACTCGTTTATTTTTATATGCCAAAATACCCAAAACAGGCGGGCCACCTATTCAATAGTGACCCGCCTGCGTAATTGGGAAACATTATAATTATTTGTAAAGCGAAGCCTTGCCTATATCGTTAAACAACTCCATCTTAAACTCAATTACCTCTTTCATTGCCTCAATACACGGAGGATATATAGCATTCGGTTCAATCCAACCCGGATTTTCTGCTAATACCTCACGGCATTTCTTATAAAATGCAACCTTAATA
>JAQXXM010000167.1 GCA_029226065.1 Clostridiales bacterium | reverse complement strand
AACGCCTTTGAACTATCCGCAAAACTCACCCTCGGAGTACCAACGTACGCCGTCGGGCAAGGCGAAATGCGAATAAATCCGCATTTCACTTCGTTTTGCGAATTCTGCATCTAAATTCATTCAGCCCCACAAGGGGCTGTTGCATTTAGTGCGACAGCTCCATTTTTTTATTATCATTCATCCTCATCGTCCATATCAAACTCAAGTTCAATATCACGGTGACAGTTCGGGCAAACTATGTTACCCTCCTCATCGAGCATCTCAAAATCAACTACAACGTCCTCACCACATTCGGGACAGGTGATTTCAAACAAATCGTCATCATCATCTAACGAGTCAAGAAATTCGTCAAAATCGCCCTCGCCATCATCATAGCCGTCGTAATCATCATCATAATCGAAGTCGCCCTCGATATCGTCATAGATTGCATCAATATCCATTTCAGCGGCGTACATTTCTTCGTCAAGCTCTTCCAAACGCATTTCAAGCTCATCATTTTTCGCCCATAATGCATCAATCTCGTCAGCCGCATCGGACAGTACATCAATGAGTTTTGCAATAAGCTTTCCCTCATCGCTCTTGTCGGAAATATTCATACCCTCGGCAAGACCTTTCAGATACGACACTTTATTTATAACATCACTCATAATAATATCCTCCTATGAATATTTTGAGCATCAGTAAAAGTATACATAATAATTCTAAGCTGAATTATTTTGTAACTCTTTCCATATATTCGCCTGTACGTGTATCAACTCTTATGATGTCTGAACCGTCAACGAACAACGGCACCTGAATAACAGCACCTGTTTCAAGTGTTGCCGGCTTTGTAGCACCTGTTGCAGTATTACCTGCAAAGCCCGGCTCTGTCTCGGTTATTGCAAGCTCAACAAAGGTAGGAGGCTCAATATCAAACACCTTGCCCTTGTATGAAAGAATTTTACATACGTCATTTTCCTTAACGAACTTCATCTTGTCAACTATATCTGACATAGCGATAGGAAGCATATCAAATGTCTCCTGATCCATAAAGTAGTACAAGTCACCGTCATTGTATGAATACTGCATATCACGTCTTTCAACAAATGCGTTTTCAAACTTCTCTGTAGGTCTGAATGACTTTTCAACAACTCCGCCTGTAATAACGTTCTTCATCTTTGTTCTTACAAACGCCGCACCCTTACCTGGTTTTACGTGCTGGAACTCGACAACCTGCCAAACTCCGCCGTCCATCTCAAAAGTTACACCGTTTCTAAAATCTCCTGCGGTTACCATAATAATATCATTCCTTTCCACCCTCATACAAGGGGTTTATCTTTTTCTTAAATTTGTATAGCATCGCTATCATATACATATATTCTACCAAAAAAAACCGCAAATTGCAAGTCTTTTTTTAATAAATATGATTATATTACAACAAGCTCTTTTGGTGAGTGTGATAAATTAGTAATTTTACCGTCATTTACGGCTATTAAATCCTCAATCCTGACACCGCCCCAGCTGTCAATATATATACCCGGCTCAACGCTTAATACGTTGCCGTTTTCTAATATATCAACGCTTTTCGGTGAGAAGTTAGGCAATTCGTGAATTTCAATTCCTACGCTATGCCCTAAAGAATGTGTAAAATACTCGCCGTAGCCGCCCTCGGTTATTACATCACGTGCAATTTTATCTGCCTTAGAACAGGCAATGCCATTATACAGTCCGTCAATTGCAGTCTTTTGTGCCTTTAAGACGAGGTTATACACCTCCTCCTGACGGCTGTCGGGATTGCCAATTATTACAGTTCTTGTCATATCCGAGCAGTAGCCCTTATAAACACATCCAAAATCAAGCGTTACAAAATCACCTTTTTCTATCACCTTGTCGCTTGCAACGCCGTGTGGCATTGATGAGCGTACACCCGATGCTACAATAGTGTCAAATGACAAGTCCGATGCACCCTGACGTTTCATACGCATTTCAAGCTCCAAAGCGACCTCACGCTCCGTCATTCCTGCACGCAGTATCTCAAGCAGATTGATAAACGCTTCATCGCCGATTTTCTCCGCCTCACTAATAAGACGTATCTCCTCATTATCCTTTATCCGTCTTGGCTTATCAATTTCAGCCTGTGACGGACAAAACTCAATTTTAGTATTGCCTGAAAGCCGCTTATACATTCCGTATGACATACGGTTTTCTTCAAAATATATTGTATCGCATGGTATCAAGCTAAAAATATATCCCCAGCCCTTGCTGATATCAACGAGTTCAAAATCAGGTGCTTCAATACGAGCCTGAATAAAATAACGTGAATCGGTTATTATATATCGTCTGTCCTTTAAAATCAGCAGCAACGCATCCTCAGATGTAAAACCGCTGTAATAAAAAATATTCGGGTAGCTCTTTATTAAAACACAACCCTCGCCCTTAAGTTCACGAAAAAGATTGTCAATCCTCGATTGCATCGCAAAGCGCCTCCAGTGCAAGCTCATATCCCTTAAAGCCAAGACCGCAAATCTGACCGATACATTCGGGTACTATAACCGAATTATGGCGGAACTCCTCACGCTTATGTATGTTTGAAATATGCACCTCGATTGCGGGAAGCTTTACCGAGCCAAAAGCGTCA
>JAQXXM010000166.1 GCA_029226065.1 Clostridiales bacterium | reverse complement strand
CAGAATACGGGAAACATTGCAAGAACGTGTGCTGCGACAGGCTGTGGTCTGCACATTGTACGTCCGATGGCGTTTGAGATTGACGATAAAAAACTCAAACGTGCAGGGCTTGACTATTGGCAGTATCTTAATGTACAGTACTATGACGGTCTTGAGGATTTTTTCGCAAAAACCGCCTCTCCCTCCGCCCGATATCATTATGCTACAACAAAGGCGCCACATACGTACGTGGACGTTGAATATGCCGATAATGACTATATTCTGTTTGGAAGAGAGGATGCAGGCTTGCCTGAGGAGCTGCTGTATAAAAATGAGGAGCGTTGTATAAGAATTCCGATGATTGAAGAGGCACGAAGCCTGAATTTATCAAATTCGGTTGCGATTATTGTATATGAGGCAATGCGTCAGGTGGGATTTGAAAATTTGAAAAATATGGGACAGCTTACGAAATTTCATTGGTAAATTCACAGCTTGTCTTTAATTGTTAAATATAAAAAGGAGTTTTATAAAATGAAGTACATTGTAATACTTGGTGACGGTATGGCAGACTATCCTGTCGACTACTTTGACGGAAAAACAATACTAGAGGTTGCAAACAAGCCGACGATTGACTATATGTCTCGTCATGGTGAGCTTGGAATGTGCAAGACTGTACAGGAGGGCATGAAACCAGGCTCGGATGTTGCAAACCTATCGGTTATGGGCTATGATACGAAGAGGTGCTACACAGGTCGTTCACCGCTTGAGGCGGCATCAATAGGAGTTGAGATGCGTGATGATGACGTAACGTTCAGAACAAATCTTGTAACTCTTTCAGATGAGGAAAACTATGCAGATAAGACAATGCTTGACTATTCTGCGGGCGAGATAACTACGGAGGAAAGCACCGAGCTTATAAAGGCAATTGCAAAGGAGCTTGACACTGACGCTATAAAGTTCTATCCCGGTATCAGCTATCGTCACTTGTGTGTGTGGAACGGAGGTTCAACAAACGTTGAATTAACACCGCCCCATGACATTTCAGATAAATGCGTTGGGGAGTATCTGCCCAAGGGCGACGGTGCTGAAAAGCTGTACGAGATGATGCGTGCATCAGAGAAAATTCTAAAAGACCACCCGATTAATAAAAAGCGTGTGGCAGACGGAAAAAATCCTGCAACTTCAATTTGGGTCTGGGGCGAGGGTACAAAGCCGTCGGTTGATAACTTCTATGAAAAATACGGACTTAAGGGTTCGGTAATTTCAGCAGTCGATCTTATAAAGGGTATTGCAAAATGTGCAGGTATGACATCAATAGACGTTCCCGGTGCAACGGGTAACTGCGAAACGAACTGGCAGGGCAAGGCAGAGGCAGCACTTAGTGCTATCTGCGGTGACAGTGATTTTGTATATGTCCACATGGAGGCACCTGATGAAATGGGACATCAGGGCAAGCCTGACAAGAAAAAGGAAGTAGTGGAAACGATAGATGAGGTTGTGGTAAAGTTCTTAAAGGACGAGCTTGAAAAACGCAATATCGACTTTAAAATGCTTATTATGCCTGACCATCCGACACCGATTTCACTGAAAACACACGTAAGCGATCCTGTGCCTTACGTAATATATGACTCAAGAAAAACAGACGGCGGTTCAGGTCTTGATTATACGGAAAAGAACGGCGAAAGCACAGGCGTGTTTATAGAAAAGGGCTATACCCTTATGGATAAATTCTTAAGCGAATAAAAACCATTCAGGCTTAGGAAAGGATTTGAAGGATTATGAAAATAAGCGACAATGTAAAAAAAGTGCTTATTGTATCGGCAGTTGTCGTAGGAGTATGTCTGTTAATTCGGTTTGCGGGAGCGTTTGTTGTCCGTGCGCTGATATATCTGTTTGGATTGCTGTCTCCTTTCGCTATAGGCTATGTTATTGCAAAGCTGATTAACCCTATTGCCGCACGGTTACAAAAATGGCTGAAAATACCCAGGGGCATATCGGCAGTGCTTGTTATTATATTTACAGTAGGTGTCATAGGCGGAATACTCGGTCTTTTGGTATATCAGCTGTTTGACGAAATCAGAAGCTTATATATGGACTGGGACAACATTATCGCATCACTGCGTGATAACTGGCGAAGCTTATCCGCAAGCTGGGATAAGATGTATATAGGAATACCGGATTTTATACGCAATGTAATAAATAATGCCTTTGACGGATTGTATAAGCAGTCAGTGGAAATGACATCAAATATTCCTGTAGTAAATGCAGTACAGGTAGCGGCAAAATCCTTGCCGTCAGGACTTATATGGACAATAATGTTTATACTCTCGCTGTTCTTTATGGTATCAAGGAACATCAGTCTTACGGAAACTGTACGTAAATATATGGGCGATAGCCCTGCAGACAAAATGACCGAGATAAAAAATCAGTGTGTGACCTACCTTGGCGGATATGTTAAAGCACAGCTGATACTAATGGTGATTGTGTTCTTCGTAATACTTGTGATACTATCCTTTGCAAACGCACCGTTTGCGTTGCTTGTAGCCGCAATTACGGCGGTGCTTGATGCACTTCCGTTCTTTGGTAGCGGAATAGTGTTGTGGCCTCTTGCGGTTGTATATTTCATAGACGGACGGATAACGCTTGGCATTATATATATAGCAGTATATATTGCGGTAATGCTCCTAAGACGTTTTGTTGAGCCGAAATTAGTGAGCGACAGAATGGGCTTTGAAAACCCCATTATTATGCTTATTATAATGTATATAGGCTATAAGCTGTGGGGTGTAACAGGACTTATCACAGGCCCGCTCCTGTTTATGCTCA
>JAQXXM010000165.1 GCA_029226065.1 Clostridiales bacterium | reverse complement strand
GCTCTTGTGCCTGTGCGTGAGGTCTTTGAAGCGTGCGGTGCTAAGGTTACATATATTGGTGAGACACAGTGCGTAAAGGTGCATTATAACGGCAGATTTATAACTGTGTATATAAACAAAAATTATGCTTATGTAAACGGTAAAGAGGTAAAAATACCCGACGGTGTAGTGCCTAAGCTTATAAATAAGCCCAATGATGAAACAAAGACAATGGTACCTGTGCGCTTTATAGCTGAGAGTGCAGGTATGCGTGTGAATTTTGATGGAGATAACGGTGTAATTTCAATTGACGAGACGGCAGTATCGACACCTAAGCCTACTGCGACGCCTACACCTGTGCCAACAGCAAAGCCTACCGTAAGTCCTACGGCAAAGCCGAGCGTGAATATTACTATTAATAAAATATCTGCTAAGCTTTTATCAGATACAAAAGCGGAAATAACAATTACCTGTGACAAATCCCCAAAGGATATTGTTTCGGATTTTAAGCTTTCGTCACCTGAACGTGTAGTTGTAGACTTTAAGGGTGCAGATTATAAAAATGTTACGGAAACTATAAAGTTGAACTCAAAAGTGATTACATCGGTAAGGGTGGGGGTTGACAATGAGAGAACGAGAATAGTAGCGGACGTTGTGGGATTAAAGGACTATTCTGTAGATGTTAGCGGGAAAACCGTAATAATAACTGTTGCTGTATCAAGCTCAAAAGCACCGACTGCCACGGCGACGCCGACAAGTAAACCCAATTATTCTCAGGCAGGAAGCTCTGCGGCGAACTCAAAGTATAATACTGGCATAGTTCAGGCATCAAGTGCAGATGCTAAAAAGATTATTATGATTGATGCGGGACATGGTGGTACGGACCCGGGTGCAATAGGCAGTTTAAAAGGCAAAACCGTAAACGAAAAGGATTTGACGCTTACTATTGCCTACAAGATTAAGGCGATACTTGAGAGCAACGGCTATAAAACGGCAATGACAAGAACCGGCGATACACTGCCATCTCTGTCAGAACGTCCCGAAATGGCAAACAATAAGAATTGTGCGTTGTTTGTTAGCATACATATTAATTCTGCAACAGCAACGGAAGCGTATGGTACGGAGGTGTACTATTCAGAAGAGAACAACTCCGATGAATACGGAATTACAAGCCAGGAACTTGCAACAAAGGTGCTTGACGGAATGTTAAAGTATATGAAGTCTTATGACCGCGGTGTCCGAATGGCAAACTGGGCGGTAATACGGCGTTCTAATATGCCTGCGGTTCTTGTTGAAGTGGGATTTATCTCAAACGAAAAGGAACTTACCAATATGTGTAATGATGATTACCAGAACAAAACCGCTATGGGAATAGCAGAGGGCATTATAAACACAATCCATTACGTAAATGTGCCTAAATAAGATTATCAAAGGGGTTGTACAGAATGTTGAACATCCCCTTGTTCTGCATTAATGAGGAAGTATTATAATATGTATAAAGTAAAAGAGGCAATAATTGTTGAGGGTATATATGACAAAACGAAGCTTGAGGGTTTTATTGACGGGATAATTCTTACAACTCATGGATTTGCTGTATATTCTAACGAAGATTTCATAAAAACAATTCAGGAGCTTGCAAGAAGAACGGGTATTGTGATACTGACAGATTCGGATTCTGCAGGGGTACGTATACGTAATTTTGTAAAACAAACCGTAAGAGAGGGCGTTGTTAAACACGCTTATGTGCCTGATATTGTCGGCAAAGAACGCAGAAAGAGCCACGCATCAAAAGAGGGGCTGTTAGGTGTTGAGGGAATGAGTGAAGATACCATTATAAAAGCACTCCGTGATGCAGGTTGTGAGATTGATAATATATCTGATACAGGCAAGGATGGCGATATCACAAAAGCGGATTTATATATGTTGGGACTGTCAGGCGGAAAAAACTCCGTACAGCTACGCAATAAGCTTGCAAAGGAGATTAACATTCCTGCAAAATTGTCTGCAAATATGCTTCTTGACGTCCTTAATCGTCTTATGAGTTATGACGAATTAGTTGAAATTGTACAAAAAATTACAGAATAATATACGTAAAATTTAATATAAAGCTATTGACATTTAACGAAAAATATTGTAAAATAAATGCTGTAAATCAAAAATACTTTACAGCAAAGACGGTGAAAATATGGCGAAAGATTTAAGCGTTGTATTATTGCTTGATTTTTACGGCGGTTTATTGACCGATAAACAGGCGTTTGCGTTGGATTATTACTATAACCAGGATTTATCGCTAAGTGAGATAGCAGACGATATGGGAATAAGCCGTCAGGGTGTAATGGCATTTTTAAAGCAGGGAGAAAAGCATCTGAGAAGCTTTGAAGAGAAACTTGGTCTTATATCGAGATTTGAGAAAATCAACAGCGGACTGCGTGATATGGCAAAGGTTGTTTCAGATATTGATGATAGCGGGACAAAGGCTAAGTTGATTGAGATGCTCAATGATATTTCAGACTGCATATAAATTTTGAAAGGAGTGCATAGTATGGCTTTTGAGAGTTTGGGCGACAAACTGCAGGGCGTATTCAAGAAGCTCAGAGGTAAGGGAAAGCTTACCGAGAAGGACATTAAAGAAGCGATGCGTGAGATTAAGCTTGCACTTCTTGAAGCAGACGTAAACTTTAAAATTGTTAAGGAGTTCGTCAATAAGGTATCAGAGAAAGCGTTGGGTGCGGAGGTGCTTGAATCACTTACTCCCTCACAGCAGCTTGTAAAGATAGTAAATGATGAATTGACCGAAATGATAGGCGGCACAGAGCCGGCAACACTTAATTTTTCGGGTAAATCGCCAACGGTAATTATGATGTGCGGTTTGCAGGGTGCAGGTAAAACAACGGCTACGGCTAAGCTTGCCTTGAAGTTATCAAAAGAAAGCAGACGTCCTTTGATGGTAGCGTGTGACATATATCGACCTGCGGCGGTAAAACAGCTTGAGGTTTTGGGTAAGCAGATAAATCAGCCTGTATTTTCAATGGGTACTGATACCGATCCTGTAACAATTGCTAAAGAGGCAGTGAAATATGCTACAGCACATGGTAATAACCCCGTAATCCTTGATACTGCCGGCAGACTTCACATAGATGAAGAACTGATGGGTGAGTTAGAGGACATAAAGGCACAGACAAATCCGGCAGAAATACTGCTCGTTGTGGACTCCATGACAGGTCAGGATGCAGTAAACGTTGCAAAGACGTTTAACGAACAGCTTGATATAACGGGCGTTATCCTGTCAAAGCTTGACGGTGATACACGAGGCGGTGCGGCGTTGTCTGTAAAACAGGTTACAGGCAGACCGATAAAGTTTGCATCAGTCGGCGAAAAGCTGGGTGATCTTGACGTGTTCCACCCCGACAGAATGGCATCACGTATTTTAGGTATGGGTGATATACTCTCGCTTGTAGACAAGGCACAGGCGGAATTTGATGAAAAATCAGCCGCCGAGCTTGAGGCGAAAATCAGAAAATCACAGTTCGATTTAGATGACTTCCTTGCACAGTTAAAGCAGATTAAAAAACTCGGTTCATTCTCGCAGATACTCGGTATGCTCCCGGGTGTTGACAGAAAGATGCTTGATGCTGTAGATACGGAAGAAAATGCAAAACGTATTGTGCATATTGAGGCTATTATTCAGTCAATGACTTTAGAAGAACGCAGAAATCCGAAAATTATAGCGGCAAACCGTAAAATCCGAATTGCCAAAGGAAGCGGTACACGTGTTCAGGATGTAAACCAGCTTTTAAAACAGTTTGCAGATATGCAGAAGATGATGAAACAACTGACAGGCGGAAAACAAAAGAGAATGATTAACCGCTTGCGTAATATGAGATAATTAATATATTAGCATAAGCTTTATATTTATTATATACATCAGAAACATAACAGGAGGTGAAAATACGATGGCAGTAAAAATCAGATTGAGAAGAATGGGTGCTAAGAAGGCGCCGTTTTATAGAGTTATAGTTGCAGACTCAAGATCACCGAGAAACGGTAGATTTATCGAGGAAATCGGAACATACGATCCGTTGACAGATCCCGCAACTATTAATATCGATGCAGATGCCGCTAAAAAGTGGATATCAAACGGAGCACAGCCTACAGACACTGTAAAGGCTCTTCTTAAGAAATCCAATATTATCGACTAATGGAGGGCGTTTTGATGAAGGAAGTATTAGAAATCATCGCCAAAGCGCTTGTTGATAACCCCGATATGGTAAATATTACCGAGGTTAATAACGAAGACAATTCTATTACTCTTGAACTTCGTGTTGCAGAGGGCGACATGGGCAAAGTAATAGGAAAACAGGGACGCATTGCCAAGGCATTGCGTACTGTTGTCAAGGCTGCGGCAAGCCGAGAAAACAAAAAAGTATCGGTCGATATAGTTTAATAATTCTTTAAATCGAGACTGTCTTATATGGATAGTCTCGATTTGTTTATCGACAATTGAAGCTTATATCTAAAATTCGATATGCTCATCTCAAACGCTAAAACGCTTTTATGATATGCGTTTTCGATTGAGTATATCGAATTTGAAACGATAAACAATAGCTAAAAGAAAGGTAAATAATATGAATAATCTACTTGAAATAGGCAAGATAGTGAACAGTCACGGACTGCGTGGGGAAGTAAAGGTAGTACCATGGATGGATTATCCTGAAGATTTTGCCGAGCTGTCCTGTGTATATATAAAGCAAAAAGATGAATATAAAAAACTGACTGTTTCGGGAGTTAAATTCCAAAAAGGAAACGTTATAGTCAAGTTTTTAGAATATAACGACATAAACGAAATACTTCAATTTAAAAACTCTGTCTTATATGCAGACCGCTCTGATTTGGGCGAACTGCCCGAGGGTGTTTACTACATTGTAGACCTTATCGGTCTTAAAGTGTACACCGAGTCCGGCGAATATGTAGGCGAAATTGCAGATGTATTTAACGCCGGTGCAAGCGACATATATGATGTTAAGCGTGATGGAAAGAAAAATTTGTTACTGCCCGTTATTGACGATGTTGTAAAGAAAGTTGATATAGAAAACGGCAAAGTAATTGTTAATATAATGGAAGGGCTTGATGATGAGGTTTGATGTATTAACGCTGTTCCCTGATATGCTTAAGTCCGTTCTTTGCAGTTCAGTCATCGGCAGAGCCCAAAAGGCAGGGCTTATAGAGCTTAACTTTATTGATATACGAGATTTTACACTTGACAAGCATAGAAAGGTCGATGACACACCATATAGCGGAGGCGGCGGTATGCTTATGAGTCCAGAACCCATATACCGTGCATATATGTCCATTGCTGACGGTTTGGATTATAAACCATACACAATATTTATGTCACCGGGAGGTACGGTGTTTAATCAGGATAAAGCTATAGCGCTTTCAAAGTATAAGCATATTGTGCTTTTGTGCGGTCATTACGAGGGTGTGGACCAACGTGTTCTTGATGAAATAGTCGATGCTGAAATTTCGCTTGGTGATTTTGTCCTGACAGGCGGTGAGATACCTTCAATGGCAGTTGTTGATGCTGTCGCACGGCTTATACCCGGAGTGCTGTCAAATGACGGCTCGTTTCAGAACGAATCACACTTTCAAGGATTGTTAGAGCATCCGCAATACACAAAGCCAAGGATATGGCACGACAGAGAGGTGCCTGAGGTATTGTTTTCGGGCAATCATAAGCTGATTGATGAATGGAAACATAAACAGTCACTTATTCTCACTATGCAAAAGCGACCTGATATGATAGAAAAAGCGTGGCTTACCGATGATGATATTGCATTTTTGGAGCAAGTACAAAAGGGTGATAAGCAGTGAAAATAAAGTTTTCTAAAAAGATGAAAATAGTCCTGTATTCAGTATTGTTTTTGATGGCGTTTGCCTTAGGACTATATCTGGAATGTTGCGATAAAAAGACATTTGAAATCACCACAATTCCAATTCCGTCTGAAACACCTGCGAGCACGCAAAGCTACAGTTCCAACTATGATGAGGACGGACGTCTTGATATAAATACCGCAACTGTGGATGAACTTGATGCAATTGACGGCATAGGTCCAAAGACGGCACAGCATATTGTAGAGTATCGTGAGGCTAACGGCGAATTCAGAGCAATTGAGGAATTAACGCTTGTTAAGGGAATAGGAGAAGGAATGGTAAACAGGCTAAGACCATATATATGTATACGCTAAAAATAGATAGACTTCGTATCGCATCCCCTTTAACCTGTCCGCTTATATATTGTTCATTTGCAATTGAGCCGAATAATTGAGGAGAAAGAATATGGAACTTTATGAAATATTAAATAAAATTACAGATGAGGGAATTATAAAAATTATTATGAGCAAACCCAAGTCTGATGCACAGTATAAAAAAATAATCGTTTCTGCTGTTGATAATGGTTATTTTGCTGAACAATTTATCGAAAAGCAGGCATTCCATAAGAATATGCAAAAAAGCGAACTTTTGCAATATTTAGAGAGTATAGTATTGGATTATTTGCAAATAAATGCATGGACGGCAGATACTGAGCATATAATACTGATTTCAAAAAAAGGGAAAGTATCATACAAGCGTAAGCTTTCTCTTAATACTGCCGCAAAAACAAATCATAACAGGAAAAAGAACTATATTAGCGAAGAGGGTGAAAATGTACCGCCTCTCGTTGATATGGGTATATTTACTGCCGAGGGTAAGGTGGTACGGTCAATGTATGATAAGTTCAGGCAGATAAACCGATTTTTAGAGCTTATAAATGATGAATTAAAGAACAGAAACTATCAGGAGCTTAATATAATAGATTTCGGCTGCGGTAAATCGTATCTGACATTTGTTTTGTATTATTACCTGACCGAAAAAATGAAAATCAAGGCGAATATAGTCGGTCTTGACCTTAAAGCCGACGTAATAGAGAATTGTAACAAAGCGGCACAAAAGTACGGCTACAGCGGACTGAAGTTCCAATTGGGCGACATAAACGGATATAAATTTGAGAAAAAGCCTGATATGGTAGTTACATTGCACGCTTGTGATACTGCTACAGACTATGCATTGTATAATGCAATACAGTGGGGTGCGGATTTAATTTTTTCTGTGCCGTGCTGTCAGCATGAGCTTGCATCGCAAATGACAAGCGATAAGCTATCGCTGTTAACACGCTACGGCATCATAAAAGAACGCACAGCGTCGCTTATGACAGACGCTATACGTGCTAACCTTTTATGGTACAGCGGTTATAATACTCAATTGCTTGAGTTTGTGGATATGTCCCATACTCCGAAAAATATTTTAATTCGTGCAGTGAAGTCGCAAATACCGCAAAAAACACGGGAGAAGTATCTTGCTGAGGCTGAAAATGTGATTTTGGAGTTTGGATTTTCGCCGACACTGTATAATTTACTGAAATAACTTAATCTGCGGTTTGGGTAAACTCCCGAGCCGCTTTTTATATTATGTCATTAACTGCCGTTTTTTTTATAACATCTGCATATCAAGCCGGTAAAAACAACCAGCGTCACCATTGCGATAATAAGTCCTGATGCGGATACTGCAAACGATTTCGATAACGGATATGAATTTTGTGAAAATATCGGACGAACATCTGCAATAATCAGTACAACGTAGGTGATTACGGCGGCGATAATTCCATGCAAACACTTGCCGAGTATGTATGGCTTTAGTGACAGACCTGAATTAGCAGTTGCCGCTATTACCTGAAGATGAACGGTAAGCCCTGAAAATCCAATGATAAATGCACTCATAACAAGCTTTTTCATTAAATCTTCATCAAGTACCGATATTTTAAGTATACCTGTGGAAAATTCGCATATACCCGACAGGATGGCATTTACGGTATCCGATAGCGGGAACACGTCAAGAACTGCCTGTGCGAGCGACGAAAAAAACACAATCGAAAAACAGACGGTTAATATGTTTTTTGATGCACTATCGAGAGCTGTAGTGATGACACGTGGCAGTGCAAGCTCGGCAGTGTTTATGTTTGTGGGTGGCGAGTTGTGGCGGTTTTTGCCGTAAAACCGAAATAATATTCCTACTATAACAGATGAAATAATATGTATTATGTACATCATAATTCCGTACAGGGGGCTTAGATATATTGCCGTGCCGACAGTGCCGATTATAAAAAGAGGCCCTG
>JAQXXM010000164.1 GCA_029226065.1 Clostridiales bacterium | reverse complement strand
TTCAATTTCTATGCCGTTATCGGATTCATATTCAACGCCTACAAAGTTTTCACTGTCTAAGATAATATCGGCATCCTTCCACATATCTTCAACCATCTGTATGGCATCATCTTTTGAATCAGCTTCTACAACTACCGATTTTTGAAGTGTCTCGGTAATTGTTACTTCAAACTCCTTCATCGTCATTCACCTCACTTTCTTCAATGGGAGAGAAGAATGGACAGCTCTTACCGTTATGGTATTGTAAATACGGGCACACCTCACTTTTCGGATCAAGCTTATAGCTCTCCGCTCCTGTTTTACATTTGGGACATAATTGTTTGTTCATCGGTTTAACTCCTCTCTGTGTTTCTTTTCTTTGTTCTGTTTTTTAACCAATTTTCTAAAAGCTTCAAAATCGTGTTTTTCATTTGGCTTGGTGTAAATGAACGCGGGAAATATTTTTTTATTTCGTCAGGTTCTATTGTTATTTTATCAAAGTCGCTTTTCTTCTCCTCCGACATAATCTCCCGCATAGCTTCGACAGTGCATTTGCCGCTTTTGCTTAATTTTTTTATACGCTGCGCTTGGGATAATGACGGTGCGTTTTGCGAATATTCCATCGCATCTAAAAATCCCTGCTGTTCTTCTTGCGAAAGGCTCGCAAGCTCCACTGCAGGGGTAAATGAGATTTCCTTGCTATCAACCTTGTCTAAGAGTGCCGGTTCGAGGTTTGCAAGACGGATATACCTTTCGATATTTCTGACACTTTCGCCTGTATCTTGTGATAGTTTTTCAACCGTCCACGACTTTCCGCCATTTTGGCGGAAAGTTAAATCGTCTCGTTTTCCTTGATGTTTTAGGGCTTCCATTTTCATTTTGTACGCAAGCGCACGTTCACTCGGCAGTATATTTTCCCTTTGCAGATTGCTGTCCACCATAAAGATTACCGCTTCATCGTCCGTGAGTTCTTTTACAATAACGGGCATTGTTTCAAGTCCTGCTGCTTCACAGGCGTACAGTCTGCGATGCCCGGATATTATCTCATAACCTCCGCTCGGATCAGGACGAACGACGGCAGGGGATAGCACTCCGACTTGTGAAATACTGTCTATTGTCTGCTGCATAAGCTCATCATCTAATACCTTAAACGGATGATTTTTGAATGGATGCAACTCTGTCAGCTTTATTTCCACAACTTGATTGGAATCCAGCTGTTTTTTCTTTGTAGACATTTATATCACCTCCGTTTCACTTGAGATATAGCCTATTTTTATTGAAATTTACTGTTTATGTTACCTGCGGCTTTATCTGCGCGTCCCGCAGCAACACAACAGCATACGGTTATTGCTCCCACTATAGCGCCTATTGTAAACGCAGTAATTATTCCAATCATTCTTACCGCCTCCCTCCGTTGCCGTATAAATCGTTTCTCACCATATTCGACAGGTTTGTTTCCGCCGTTGCGGGTATATTGAACAGCGAAGTTATCAGATAGGCTTTTGTATTGCTGATTTTTTCATTGCGCCGCGAAAATTCAAGCATAAAAGCCTCTAACCTACTGTAATCAATTTCAAGAAATCTCTGCCGTACAAGCTCAGTCGGATACTGCTTTTTCTCTATGGTATAGTACGGGGTGTCTATCGTAAGTACCTCCGCCATTACGGAAACTATTTCATCAATAACCGCCTTGTCATAGCTGTAAACAAGAGTATCGTATTCAATATTATATTTAATACGCTCTGTGTTTTTGTTGTATCTATCTATCCATCGAATTTCTTGAGCTTGCCCTCTTTGATTGATAGATGGATATTTAATTAAATCAGTATTTATTTTTTCTTTATTTGTTATTTCTATATTTAATTGCGTTGTGTTTTCCGGTGTCGGGTTATCCGCAATCGGGTTATCCGATATTGGATTTTCCGAACACGGGTTTTCCAATATCGGCTGCTCATAAATTGTATATTCTATCGCTGCCATTTTGCCAAACTCGTCACGCCCCTGTTTGCGAGTAATATATCCGGCTTCTTCAAGCTCCAAAACTGCCGTCCGTATTGCATCAATCTTTTCCTTATTGATACGAGCAAGCCCCTTTAGGGTGTAGTCCCAATCGTCAGGCAAGGATAACATCTGTGACAAAAGTCCTTTTGCTT
Organism: Clostridiales bacterium; assembly: GCA_029226065.1. GTDB lineage: Bacteria > Bacillota > Clostridia > UBA1381 > UBA1381 > Ornithomonoglobus. The sequence continues at coordinate 357 of JAQXXM010000164.1, read as the reverse complement.
TCAAGGACAAATCCTTGTTACGCAGATGATGATTTGACATAACCGTGTAATTTTTATTTTTCTCAATTCTGAATACTGACATCGTAAACCTCCTTTTCTCGATGCTTTTTCTTTCCATCTCGTTCCCGCTCTAATTTTCTAAACAGTTTATGACCGTCTGCATTTGTTAAACAAGCGAACCACTCCGAGAGAAAAAAACATTTAATCTCGTTTCTTACCGATACGGATTTTGACCGCCTGTAATCTTTTGCTGCTTGAACAATAATTGCATCGGCAAGCAGTTCATAATTTTTATCGTACATTTTCTTTACCTCCGTCCCGAAATTGGACAACAAAAAAGCGTGTCCACATTAGCTC
>JAQXXM010000163.1 GCA_029226065.1 Clostridiales bacterium | reverse complement strand
ATTGGAGCTCACAGGCAAGATTGACAACGTATCTATGAACTTTGAAACAGGCAAGGTATATCTGTCCCTCGAGATTAACGAGAGGGACAGATTAAAAAACGGTTATGATAAACTTAAAGCATACGATAAGCTGTCTGTAAGGCTTGATAAGTTCCGCAAAAAGCGGTCGCTTGACGCTAATAATTATATGTGGCATCTGTGCTCAGAGATTGCAAAGGTATTAACCGATACAACAAATGACAAGTATACAAAGGATGATATATACATAAGTGCCATTAAAGAGATTGGCGTCTTTAAGCAGATGGAAGTCAATAAAGAGGCGGTCAGTACTGCGATGTATTCGTGGCAGCTGCACGGCACAGGCTGGGTAAGTGAGATGGTCGACAACGGCAGTCACGAGGGATTTGTTATCTTACGTCTCTATTACGGCTCATCTACTTACAACACTAAGCAGATGACAAGGCTTATCAATAATATCGTAGCCGATTGTAAAGAGTTAGGCATAGAAACTATGACAAGAAAGGAGCTTGAAAGGCTTACAAGCCTATGGAAACCTGATGCAAAGTATAATACAAGAGGATAAAACAAAATGCTTTTTGTGCGGTAAAAACGGATATGGCGACAGGCTTGAGGAGCATCATATCTTTGGCGGAGCAAACCGCAAAAACAGAGAGAAATACGGATTGAAGGTTTATTTGTGTGGCAATGAGCATCATCGGTTAAGCAAGTCTTCCGTTCATCAGAACGCAGATATTGCTAATAAGCTAAAGAGGATGGCTCAATTTACCGCAATGACATACTATAAATGGAGCGAGGACGATTTTCGCCGTATATTCGGAAAGAGTTATATTTAGAGAGGAGTACAAGAATGAACAGAGTTATATTAATGGGTAGGCTTACGGCAGACCCTGAACTAAGACAGACGCCGCAGGGTACGTCAGTAACAAGTTTTACTATCGCAGTTGACAGGCGTATCAAGACCGAGAACGGACAGCAGGCTGATTTTATCACGTGTGTTGCGTGGCGTAAGACAGCGGAGTTTATATGCCGTTACTTCCAAAAGGGAAGAATGATTGCAATTGAAGGTCAGCTTCAGTCACGTTCGTGGGACACTCAGGACGGCAAACGCCAGTATGCAACAGAGGTTATAGTTGATAATGTGTCATTTACAGGCGAGAAACCACAGACCGAGAACACGGACGGATTACAGACAGAGAACACGGACGGATTTACATATCTTCCTGATGATGATACGCCATTTTAAAATAACAGATTGAGAAAGGAAACGCTATGAATTATATTGTAGAGATGTCGAGCTTTTACAATTGGATAATGTTTAACCCCATACCCGCCGATGCTCAGGCATTATGGCACGCACTTATGTTCTTTAACAATAAATGTGCTGTAAAGATTGATGATGAGTGGTATTGGCGAGTTGAGTTTACTGTTGCCAATTCGATGCTGACATCCGTACTGGCATTCTCCAGACAGCAATTAGACAGGATGAGAAATGTCTTAATTCAGTCAGGACGAATCGTGTATCGCAAGGGCAAGGGTAGTCAGAGCGGAACTTATAAATTTATACCTTTTGATACGTCTGTTAAGGAAATGAGTGTGGAAAACTTCCCCGACAAGGTGTGGTTAAATACAGTGTCACATAATGTTACACAATCCGTTACACAACTTGATACACAAATGTTACACAAACCGTTACACAAAGCGGACACAACTGAAGATTTGTGTAACATATTTGGCACACTAATAAACAGTAATAATATTAATAATAATATTAATAATAATATTTTTAGTGGTGATGGTGGTGATGCGCGCGTGCGCGAAACCGCACAGGAATTATCATCAGACATTCCGCCTGATAAATACGCCGCATTAGTGGCTTTATTTCAGATGCACTGCGGAAGAAAGCCCACTCAGGCAGATATTGACAAGATTTGTGAGAGATGCACTTATCACGGCACATTCAATAAGGACCGTGCCGAGCTTTTAGAGTACGCATTTGAATGTGGTACACGTACGGGGAATACGTCGTGGTCATACATAGACGGGGTATTACTCAATTTATACAAACGAGGCTTGACAAGCCTCGAGGACTGCTACTATTACGATGCAGAGCGTGATATGAAGAAAGAGGGGTTGATGTTGGGTGGAGTTTAAATTTACGATACCGTTAGAGCCGAGAACTAAAAAGAACAGCATCAGGATCCTGAAGAACCGCAAGACAGGCAAGCAGTTTGTTGCTCCGTCAAAGGCATTTGAAGAGTATCAGACAGAGTGCGGTTGGTTTATCACTACGCCCGAAAAACCAATTAATGAGCCTGTCAATGTCAAAGCATTGTACTATATGGGAACACATAGGAAAGTGGATTTAATAAACCTACATAGTGCATTGCACGATATTTTAGTTCATTACGGAGTTGTAGCGGACGATAATTCAAAAATAATAGCAGCTACTGACGGAAGCAGGGTATTATATGACAAGGACAAGCCTCGCACCGAGGTAGTTATTACAAGTATGGAGGAGTTTTAAAATGAAAGATTTCAATGAGGTGGTATTTACCCCGGTATTCAAAGGTGATAGATATTTATACCACGAATGCAGCGAATGTGAATATCAAGTAAAAATGCGAGCAGAATGTCTTACGTCTTTATATTTCGGAGAAAGATTTAAGTTTTGCCCGAACTGTGGCAAACCGGTTATAAGGTTTGCCAACCTCCCGAAATTTGTTGAGGAATTTAACTATGCTATTTTCAACGAAATAGACACTCTGTATAAGCAGTTTAAGGATAACCTTGATTATTATTGCAGAGTAACCTTGACAAAGGAAGAGTTTGAAGAAATGATTTCAAAATGTCAATTTGCCGTTGAGCTCCAAGAAAACGGCGGTGCGTATGTGTCGCCTGCGGTGAGTATGGTAGCAAAAATGCATCCGAAGAAATGGAATCATTGGGAGATTAAAAAACTGATTGAAAGGGTGGAAAGTAATAAGACGGAGGTAGA
>JAQXXM010000162.1 GCA_029226065.1 Clostridiales bacterium | reverse complement strand
TTGTGACGTATACACCGTTTCGTCACGGACAATATACGCATTATCTGCCTGAAAGCTGACGCTGTGTGTGTACTTTTCAAGCTCTACGGAGTTTACAGGCAAAAGGAGATAGGCAACGCCATAGGCAGTCATCGCAACAATCACGAGTGAAATAACAGCTATAAGAAATTTTTTCATTGTGACGGTTTTCCTCCTTTTGTGTGTTTATAGCTATACAACTATATTATATAATGTTTTAGAGCAAAAAACAAGTCTTTTTTGTCGATTTTAGAGGAAAATTTAAAAAAAGCCTTAAAATGCAGTGTTGCCATATATATAAGCACACCTAAATCCACCTGTCGAAGCCCGAAAATATATTGACAATTATTTTTCGGTATGTTACAATACAAATAAAGGAATTGGTGAAGAAGGCAATGCCTATATTCACTAGCTATTATGCGTTGACGGATTTGCAATGTTTATCTCTAAAGCATATAATTTTAATATTGTAAAACGGACACTGTTTAAAAGATGCGTTATAGCGAAGGCTACAATAACCTTTAAAATATTATATGAAAGGAAAAGTGTGATACAATTATCTTTAATTAGTCCATAATTGTGTCATACGGGACAACATTACAATGGAAAACTCAAAAAAATGGTTTAAGGAAGCAAAATTTGGCCTAATGATACACTGGGGGTTGTATTCTCTCCCGGCGGGTGAATGGAAAGGTCAACGTCAGCTTATGGGGCCAGATGGCGTAGGTGAATGGATTCAATATCATTTCCAGATACCTGTTGCCGAATATGAAAAGCTTGCCGAAGCGTTTAATCCGATTTATTTTAACGCAGAGGAATGGGTACAGCTTGCAGAAGATGCAGGAATGAAGTACATAGTTATGACATCAAAGCACCATGACGGCTTCGCAATGTATGATTCTGAAGTTGACGATTTTAACATAGTAAAGCGCACACCCTTTAAGCGTGATGTAATAAAAGAGCTGGCAGATGCGTGCAGAAAACACAACATGAAGTTTGGCTTATACTATTCCCAGGATATGGACTGGCATGAAGAACATGGCGGCGGCTATGCAAAAAAGGAAAATGATGAAAATGCAAGAAGCAATAACTGGGATTTCCCAGATGATACAAAAAAGGACTATTCAATATGCTTTGAAAAGAAGATAAAGCCGCAGGTAAAAGAAATTCTCACCAAATATGGAGACCTCGCACTTATATGGTTTGATATGCCCTACTCTATAACCCCCGAGCAGAGCGACGAGCTTTATGCAATGGTAAAGAAGTATCAGCCCGACTGTCTGATTAATTCAAGAATAGGCAACGGCAGAGGTGACTATCGTTCATGCGGCGACAATGAAATACCTGATGAATATGTATCGGACGAACTTGTGGAAGCTCCGACAACACTTAATACAACATGGGGTTATAAGACATTTGACAATGAGTGGAAGAACGCCGACAAGGTACGTGAGCTGAAGCAGCACCTCAACGACAGGGGAATTAATTATTTGTTAAATGTAGGTCCGGACTATCTCGGCAGAATACCTGTTCCGGCATCTGAGATTTTACGTCAAGTAAAATGATAGCATATTGCTCCAGCCGCAAACGATTGTGGCAATTGAAGTATGTACAAGGAGAACATAATAATGAAATCATACACAGGGAAAAGAAAAAAATTACAGCTATAGCGACTATGTCTTTGAAAAGACAACGGTAAGATATATTCACTTTGAAGAAAAAGTCTTTATGCTGCTTATACCCAACGGCATGGAGGACAAAATAAACGATGATTATTATACAAAGGTAATAAATGATGAGGGATTTCCAAATCACTTGGATTGGTTCCCCGGTATGCTTGTTCATCTTCACCTCTCACATCATGCAATGCCGCTTTATGAAAACGGCTTAAAGTTCAGCGAATCTGCGATAATGCTTTGCTTTGCATCACAGGATGTGGTCGAGGATGAAGAAAAAGAGATTATAACAACGCATCTCAAAGCCGATGAGGGTTGGGGAGCAACACACATTCTCACGCATTATAAAGGCGAAAACGGCTTTGAGGTACAGACCGTATTTAATAACACATCAGATAAAGAGGTAACTCTTGAAATGATAAACTCGGCGTCTCTTGACGGTCTTAGCCCATTCTCATACGATGACGGTTCAACAAGCCTTTTATACCACACGTTTAAAGGCGGCTGGTCTATAGAGGGTAAGCACGTTTGCCGAACACTGTCTGAAATGAATATGGAAAAATCATGGGGAGGCTCGTTCGACTGTGAAAAGATAGGTGTAATAGGTTCAAAGAGTGTAGGCAGATATTATCCCTATGCGGCTCTTGAGGACACATCAATAGGCTGTACATGGGGAATAAAGCTCAAGCATAGTTCAAGCTGGCAGATCGAGCTGTCACGTTACGGCACACCCTTGTCGCTCTCATGCGCAATAGGCGATTATAAAAGCGGAGCATGGTGCAAGAGGGTAAAACCCGGCGAAAATTATACAGCGCCTATTGCTTATGTATCAGTTGCCGCAGGCGGTCTTTGCGAGGTTTCAAACGATTTGCTTGAAATGAACAATCGTGATATTGATGCTTACGGCGAAGATGGTATGCCTATAATCTTTAACGACTGGGTAACTCATTGGGGCGACAGCTCCGAGGAAAAGCTCCTTTCTCTTGCAAAGAAAATGCAAAAGACAAAGGTTAAGTATTTTGTAGCTGATGACGGCTGGCAGAAAGGACGAGTTGCAGGCGACTGGGAAGTAGATGAAGAAAAGTTTCCGAATGGATTTAAGGCATATACCGACAAAATCCGTGAAATGGGAATGATTCCGGGAGTATGGATGGAGTTTGAATCCGTAAGAGAGGGTTCAAAGCAGTATGCTGAAGAATACGATCACTTAAACCTCACAAGAGGCGGTACAATTATCAGAAACGCCGCGTTTAATGGACTTTCAACAAAGTTTCTTGATATGAGAAAGCCCGAGACGATAGAGCATCTTGATAAAAAATTAATCCGGTTTTTAAAAGATAATGGTATAGGTTATTTGAAAATGGATTACAACGCAAGTCTTATAGGCTGTGATGATGAGGACAGTCTTGGTCAGGGGCTTATTGACCACATGGAGGGGCTGTATAATTTCTTAAAGCGTATAAAGGCGGAAATACCTGATATTATAATAGAAAACTGTGCTGCAGGAGGTTCAAGACTTGACCCGAAAATGATGAGTGTAACGGCAATGAGTTCGTTCTCCGATGCCCATGAGTCAATGGAGGTACCGGTTGTAGCGGCTAATATGCACTATCTCATATCCCCTCGTCAGAGCCAGATTTGGTGCGTATTAAAGGATGAGATGTCAAGGAGCCATATACAGTATGTGATTGCCTCAGGATTTTTAGGCAGACTATGTTGGTCGGGTTATATCGACAAATTAAGCGATGAGCAATTTGCAATGATACCCGAGGCTGAAAGCTTTTATGAGAGTGTATCGCATATCATAAAGCACGGAAGAAGCAAGGTTTACAGAACGCAGCCCGTAAATTACCGTGCATTAAAGGGAACACAAACAGTTGTAAGATATTCCGAGGATAGAAGTGAAATACTCGTTGTATGCCATTTCTTTGACGAAGCTGAAAAAACAGAAATAAATCTCGGCGGGGAATATGAAATTGTAAATTCTCTCTACAATGAAAACTGCACAGTGAACTCAGGTGTTCTTTCTATTTTCGGGCATGACAGAAGTGCGTCAGTGTTGAAGCTAAAAAGCGCGAAAGGAAGCATATGAATTTTAAAGAAAAATGGATTTGGATTCCGCAAGAAAAATATCCCGACTTTCAAAGCTGTAAATACAACGGATTTAACCCGGGCAGTGACGGATATTGCGTTGCGGAATTTAAACGTTGTTATACATTTGATAAAAAAGTGATAAGTGCAAAGTTGCGATTTAGTGCCGATACAGCGTTTCGTCTTTGGGTGAATGGTAAAATGATAGCCTCAGGACCGCCTTATTCGGGTGGTGATTTTCTTGGTAATGATAAGGCGAGGAGCGATTTCTACGCCTTGGAGACAGAAATTTGTCCAGACAAAGCCGTGCTTGATTTTTTTGCACGGGTAAAGCTTATGCCGACTAAAATATGTGAGTATTCAAAGGGTTGCGGCGGCTTTATGCTTTCAGCACTGCTTACGTTTGATGACGGCGAAAAAAAGTTTATTTCAACCGATTCGACTTGGAGCGCAAGACGTAATGCATCTTTTGTTTCTCCTGTTTTTTATGACGGAAATTTATGTGAAAGCTCTTTTGTGTCTGCCGAAGAGACGAAAAATATATGGCATTGCAAAACAGCTCCGATAAAGCTTAGAGATGAATTTGAAGTTTTTCCTGAAAATAATTTAATAACGCTTAATCCTCACGAAAAAAGAAAAATAGTTTGTGAGTATGATAAAGTATACGGCGGTTCTCTGTTTTTGAAAGTGCGCACGGACGGCATTGTAAAAGTTGAAACAGTTTGCTCAGAAATCAGCGATGACGGAGCAAAGAAAAATTTCATCTTTTGTAAAAATGATGAATTTGTCGATTTTGAAACATGCAGCGCCGGTAAAATATTAGTAACGGCTGAAAATTGTTCGGATAATACTGCGCAAATTTGCGTTGGAATGCTTGCGTCTTGTTACCCCGCAAATTGCGAAGCTGTTACAAATACAAGCGATGAAGAACTTAACAAGGTTTTAAAAGTTTGTGCTCATAGTCTCAAATATTGCCGTCAGCTCATGCATCTTGACAGTCCTCGTCATTGCGAACCGCTTGCATGTACGGGAGATTATTATGTAGAAAGTCTTATGACTGCTTTTTCGTTCGGAGATTTGTCGCTTGCTGAATTTGACATTTTGCGCACAGCTCAAACATTAAGAGATAATGACGGTCGTATGTTTCATACGACATATAGCCTGATATGGGTTTTGATGCTCAAAGATGTATATATGTTTACCGGGCATAAAAGCCTGCTTGAAGAATGTGAAGATGCTCTTGTAATGCTTATTAACAGGTTTGATACATATCTCGGCGAAAACGGAATTCTGGAAACGCCTCCGGATTATATGTTCGTCGATTGGATCTATGTTGACGGTTTTTCAATGCATCATCCGCCGAAAGCACTCGGGCAAACATCTCTTAATGCATTTTATTTTGCGGCATTGTCCGCAGCGGAAAAAATATATATTGAACTTGGCGAAGAAAAGACAGCTCGCTGTTATGCAGATAAAAAAAGAAAACTGAAATCCGCTGTGAACAAGCTTTTGTTTGATGAAGAAAAGGGGTTGTATTTCGACGGGTTAAATACTCCGACACCAAACGAATTAATAGGAGAATATATGCCGCAGAATACCGATAAAAGATATTACATGATGCATTCCAATATTCTTGCGTCGTGTTTCGGTCTTTGTGAAGAAAAATATGCAAAAGATATTTTGGAGAAAGTTATGAGCGGACAATGCTCGGGAGATATTCAACCGTATTTTACGCATTTTCTCCTTGAAGCTGTGTTTAATAACGACTTGTGCGAAAAATACACATTGAAAATTTTGAATAGATGGAAAAACTTTGTCAAAGAATGTGATAAAGGCTTGCCAGAGGGATTTATTCCGCCCGATGACTCTTATACATTCGACAGAAGTCATGCGTGGGGAGGTACGCCATTGTATTCATTCCCGAAAGCTGTGTGCGGATTTAAAATATTAGAGGCGGGAATGAGAAAAATAGAATTATCTCCAAATTCCTTGGGACTGGAATATGTTAAAGCCGAAATCCCTACGCCTTACGGAAACATAGTATGCATTATTCGTAACGGAGAGACGGTTGTATCTCATCCGAAAGAAATAACGATAATATACAAGGATGAAAAGTTTGGAAAAAGATAAGCGGTGCATCTCGCACGTCCGCACTCACTTATGTACATTGAGTATACGGCGTTCGTGCGGACAGCCAATCTACTTGCTTCTCTTTTTCCAAACGGGTTTTGTGAAAGGAGTTAATGGTCATAAAAATGACAAAACAGGAGTTTGAAAAGAAATTCAAATAGCCCCTTGTCGTTCCGCTGTGTTACACTTCAATAGGTTTTGAAATGCAGTTTTGCCGTTCTTATGGACGATGCAGCATCTTTAATGCGTTTAGTGAACAGGGATGCAAAACTGCAATTACTAAACAAACAAGAGGCTGTTGCGTTAGTAGCAGTGCCTTGTGGGGCTGAATGAATTTAGATGCAGAATTCGCAAAACGAAGTGAAATGCGGATTTATTCGCATTTCGCCTTGCCCGACGGTGTACGTTGGTACTCCGAGGGTGAGTTTTGCGGATAGTTCAAAGGCGTTCAATAAAATAAATCCGCAAAACAATGCGGATTTCAACGTTATTTTTTTATGAAATTTAACAGGCATTGATTTGATGCCATTTTAAGCCTTTGAACGGTCTGCGCTAAATGCTGCATCCCCTTATTTATTATAATACTATTTCACGCCGAGCTGCAACTCGTCAGCATACAGCTTCATTGCTTCAATACAAATCGCAGTAACCTCTTTTACTTCCATGCCGAGCATCTCACAGCCTTTTTTGATAAGCTC
>JAQXXM010000161.1 GCA_029226065.1 Clostridiales bacterium | reverse complement strand
ACTGCACCGAGAATTTTTGATACTGCATTTGCGACCATTAATATTGTAGCACCTTGTATAAAAGAATTTTTCAAAATACACCACCGTCCTTATGTTTTAAGATGAAAAATACAAATTTCCCCTTGTAATATATTCATATTTGTGATATACTTTTTTTATAACAGAGGAAATTGCTCGTTTTGAGTGAGCAATTTTGCCTGTTCAAAAAAAGCGTACCTTTTTGCCCCCAAGATTGGGGGTTAGGGGGTTGATACATTATTACGCTTTTTTGTAACATAGGAAATTGCTCGTTTTGAGTGAGCAATTTTGCTTGTTCAAAAAAAGCGTACCTTTTTGCCCCCAAGATTAGGGGTTAGGGGGTTGATGCATTATTACGCTTTTTTGTACGAGAAATTGGGAGATGATTAAGATAAAAACTGATATAAAGAAAATGTGCAGTGTGCGTGGTGAGGTAACCGTACCGGGTGACAAGTCAATATCGCATCGTGCTGTAATGCTCGGTGCAATTGCAGACGGCACAACACATATACGTGGATTTTTAAAGGGCGCAGACTGCCTGTCTACAATAGACTGTTTCAGACAAATGGGTATAGATATAGAGGTTAGTGATGAGGTTATAACTGTACATGGAAAAGGACTTCACGGTCTTACTAAACCGCAGGATATTCTATACACAGGCAACAGCGGTACAACAACACGCCTTTTATGCGGATTGCTTAGCGCTCAACCCTTTGATACGGATATTACAGGCGACAGCTCTATATGCCGCCGTCCTATGGGGCGTGTCACAAAACCGCTGTCACTTATGGGTGCAGATATAGAAAACGAATATTGCCCCTTACATATACACGGTAAAAAATTAAAAGGCATCAATTATAATATGACAGTTGCGTCTGCTCAGGTGAAAACTGCGCTTATTCTTGCAGGGCTTTATGCTGATGGCGATACGGTTATAAATGAAATAGAGAAATCACGTGACCACACAGAACTGATGCTTGGCGCAATGGGTGCAAATATCACAGTCAACGGATTACAGATATGCGTAGGGCAAACAGACCGTCTTATGCCGCAGGAAATTACCGTTCCGGGAGATATTTCCTCTGCCGCATTTTTCCTTGTTCTTGGAGCAATTATGCCCGACAGTGATATTACAATAAAAAATGTGGGTATTAACCCCACTCGTACGGGTATTATAGACGTACTGCTTGATATGGGTGCAAATATAGAAATATTTAACGAGAGAATAGCAACAGGTGAACCTGTCGCCGATATACGTGTACGTACATCAAAATTAAAGGGAGTTAAGATAGGCGGTGCGATTATACCGCGGCTCATAGACGAGTTACCTGTAATTGCAGTTGCATCACTATTTGCCGAGGGAACTACGGTAATCGCTGATGCACAGGAATTAAAAGTAAAAGAAACAGACAGAATAAAGGCGGTGACGGACGAACTGAAAAAGTGCGATGCCGATATTACACCTACTGATGACGGAATGATTATAAACGGAAACAAGCCGTTGCACGGCGCTGATTTTGAAGTGTACGGTGACCACCGTATGGCAATGAGCCTTGCTATCGCCGCACAGCTTGCAGAGGGGCCATCGACTCTTTCTGATATTTCCTGCGTAGCAGTAAGCTATCCCGATTTCTTTAATGATTTCTACGGGCTTGGGCTGTAAGCAAAATTAAAAACGAGCAATTTCGTACCAAATAACAAGGACCATACAAAAAGCAGTCCTGCTTTTTGTATGGTCCTTGTTTTGCTGTCAGCATTATATTTATTTCTTCTTAAGTCTTAATACCGTGGAATCTATTGCGCTTCCTTTTATCGTAAGTATTCCGTCTTCTACCGTACACTGTTCATTATACAATGATGACTCTATTTCGTAATCACCGTCAAGATTGATTACAAGCTCATCAGGCTCGTCAAAGAAATGGCACACCGCAAGGATTTCACTTCTGTCCTCAGAATATCTTATCACCGCCTGCGTACCCTTTAACGCACGATAATTTATCGGCTGTGTTCTGTATATACGGCTTCTGCCGTGCTTTATAATATGCGATACACTCTCGTAAAAGCTTTCAGCTTCGGGTATCATTTTAAACTGCTCATCGTTTAGCTTTTCAATATGTCCCGACCAGCAAAGTCTTCCCAAAAAGCCCGCAGCTATTATGTACCTTATATGATTGTCGCTGAATTTATCCTGTAATGAACACCAAACCTGACTTTGACGAGGTGATATAAGATAATGCAAATTCGCCGCAACCACAGGCACCTCAATGCACTCATGAGCATCGGAGAACGAACTCATTGCAGTTACACCCATCATCTTAGGCTCAAGTCTCCAACCGCCTGACGCACAGTTTTCTATGATTATATCAGGTATCTCACGCTTTATCTTTTTGAAAAACTCATACACGGCAGCCATGTGCTCATTAAGTCCTTCGCCTATGCTGTCTGCACCGTCACAGCCTATTCCCACGTTAGCGTTATAGTCAACCTTTAAATAACCTATACCGCAGTCCTTCAAAAATTTAATTACCTTTTCGTCAAGATACTCTATAACTTCTGGTTTTCTGAAATCAAGGAATTTTGCCTCAGGTCCGTTCACTATAACATTACCGTCTCTTGTAAGGTAAAGATTGTCATATTTTTCATCAAATCTCTCTGAAGCTTTTCTTACAGACTCAAATTCCATCCATATTCCAGGGACCATACCCATCTGCCTTATTTTGTCGGCATACGCTTTCATGCCGTTGGGGAATTTTGTTTCGTCAACCTCCCATGTTCCAACTGCTTTGTCCTTATACCAGCCTGCATCGGCAACAAAATACTTAACCTTCGTATTCTTCATACATTCCGCAAGAGCAAGCAGTTTTTCCTCGGATTGGTCGCCCCAATTTGTAACCCAGTCATTGAAAATTATGGGCATACCCTCCTCGCCGTAAGCGTCAATATCACGGTTATTCATTTCAAGCAAATCGTTTGAAACCTCATCAATTCCGCCCATTGCAACGGCAGCATAAGCAACGGGAGTTTCGTAGCTTTCACCGGGTGCAACTTTCTTTCTCCATGCACCGAATTTATAATCGCCTATTCCTGCAGTCAGAGAAAGCTGTGAAGCACAGCGTGCAAGATTTATCTGCCATGTTGCGTTATGCTTAAGCTTAACTCCCCACGTACATCCTGTTTTCTCATCCTCAAGCGCAGCATAAGGGAAATATCTGCCCACGTTTCTTGAGCCTACAGAGCCTATCGTTTCACATTCGCCGCTCCAGCCCCAACTTTGCTCCATACTCATCTCTGGCAGAGTATAGCTGATGTGCTTGCCCTCTATTGCCCAGCCGCCTTTAAAGAGATGGTAGCGCAAGTCTTTTGAGCCGTCATCGTGCATAAATGGGCTTAGACCGTCAAGGGATACAGAGCTTATCATTTCAAGCATAAAATCTCTGTCGGAATTGTTTTCAAACACACACTTCACTTCAAATCCGTTTTCGTTGTTGTAATGGGTGAGAATATGCCTTACCGCATATCCCTCCTCCGCAGTCAGGTACGTTTCTATGGTTTGACTGTTACCGTCCTCCGTAACCTTCTGAGAAGAAAATTTCAGTTTAGCCGTACTTTCGCCATATTCCAGGCTCGTTCCGGTCAAGCCTGTGCGATGATGCGACAGATGCAGCTGCACAAGGTACGCTATACTGCGGCCAATGAAGCCCGGGAATCCTTCATACTCTGTATCCTTTGTACTATAATCATCGTTTATTTTATCTTCCGTACCGTTCGGAATAAGAATCATATAAACACGTTCGTCAATATTTATATATCTTACCGTAGTTTTTTCAAATATATAGTCGGTATATTTGTAATTCTTTTTTTGTCCCTCTGTTCTTTGCATATAGGCCTCCTTTATGTGAATGAAAAATCTATTAGCCGATTTTTTGAACAAGCAAAATTGCTCACTCAAAACGAGCAATTTCCTATATTATAAAATAAAGCTTCAACAATGTCAAGAGGTTATAGTAAATTTGTAATACAAAATGAAAAAAATTTTTCATTAGCTCCTGTGATAGAGCTGTTCATTTTCATACTTCGGCTCACAGCTTACGTTTATACCTAATCTGCGCAGGTTCCTCTCGTCCTCATCGCTTATGATTACAGAGAAGTGTGCATCACTTCCCGCAAGCTTTGAAAGCTGTTCTGTAGCTAATGCCGATACCTTATCGGTACGTGCCGATACTGTGAGGGCTAAAAGCACCTCTTCTATATGAAGTCTTGGGTTTTTATGTTTAAGATACTGAGTCTTAAGCTCACATATAGGCTCTAATATATCTGCTGATATAAGATGCAGCTCATCATCAATTCCGCCCAATGCCTTTAATGCATTTAGAATAAGTGCAGATGCCGCACCAAGCGTATTTGATGTT
>JAQXXM010000160.1 GCA_029226065.1 Clostridiales bacterium | reverse complement strand
CCTTTGACATTTCTATCTCTCCTTCATTATTTATTCATTACTTTATATTACCCTCACGAACGATGTAGCATAATAGCTAAGCGGTTTTGTTATCCGTATGAACGATGTAGCATTTTCAATGCGTTTAGTGAATACAGGCATAGAACTGCGTGCTGTCAACCATTGATACGTCATCACAGACCGACAATCGCCTTTACTACCTCGCCTGCAATTATAAGCCCTGCCGCCCCAGGCACAAACGCAGTTGATGCAGGGGTACGGTCACCGTCATCAGGTATCCTCGGTGTTTCCTTTGAATATACCACCTTAAGCTCCGTTATACCTCGCTTTTTCAGCTCACGGCGCATAGTCCGTGCAAGAGGACACATCTCGGTTTTCTTTATGTCCGCCACCTCAAGCATTGATGCTTCAACCTTGTTGCCTGTACCCATTGACGATATAATCGGCACGTTTACAGCCTTTGCACGAGCTATAAGCTCCAACTTTGCCGTAACAGTGTCTATAGCATCTACTATATAAGTATATTCCGATAAATTGTATAAATCAGCATTATCGGGCATATAAAAGCACTTGTGTGCCTTAAACTCAATTTCAGGGTTAATCTCTAAAGCACGCAGACGTGACACCTCAACCTTGTCCATACCGACAGTGTCTGAAAGTGCAATAATCTGCCTGTTTATATTCGACTCTGCCACCGTGTCATTATCGAACACATCAATCGCACCGACACCGCTTCTCACAAGTGCCTCAACAACGTATCCGCCAACACCCCCGACACCAAACACCGCAACACGTGCATTTTTAAGCTTTACCATACCGTCACTGCCAAAAATGCGTTCCGTTCTTATAAATCTCTCTTGCATATAATTCCTCCGCCTATTACCGTATCGCCGTCATACAAAACTGCCGATTGCCCCGGAGTTATGGCACGCTGTGGCTCGTCAAATACTATCCGCAGTCTGTTATCATCTACCTGATAAACGGTCGCAGGCTGTGCCTTCTGACTGTATCGGATTTTCACCTCAGCACTGATAGAGCTGTCTATTCTGTCAAGAGCAATGAGGTTTATATCCTCCGCATCTAACGTATCGGAGAATAAATCAGCATTGTCGCCTAAAATAACGCTGTTATGCTCCTTATCAAGACGGCATACATACATCGGCTTTGGCAGTGCAAGCCCTAACCCCTTGCGTTGTCCTATAGTGTAGCGTATCAAGCCTTTGTGCGTGCCTAAAATATTCCCGTCAAAATCGCAGAAATTGCCCTGCTCGTAAGTCTTGCCAAGATAATCTTCTATGAACTCTGCATACTTGCCGTTTGCCACAAAGCATATATCCTGACTGTCCTTCTTGCGTGCGTTTGTAAAGCCGTTTTCCATAGCAATCTCACGTGCCTCCTCCTTTGACAGACCGCCCAAGGGGAACAAGGTATGTGATAACTGCTCCTGTGTCAAAGAATAAAGTACGTAGCTCTGGTCCTTTGATTGGTCCTTGCCCTTTTTGAGCAAAAACCGACCGTTTTCCTCGGTGATTTGCGCATAGTGACCTGTTGCGACAAACTCGCAGCCAACATCACGTGCATAGTCGCCTAAAATACCGAATTTTATATATCTGTTACAAATAATACATGGATTTGGGGTAGTAAGATTTTCATAGGCATCAATAAATCTGTCTATGACGTATTTTCTGAACTCTGATCTCAAATCAAGCACAGTATGAGAAAACCCGAGTCGGTCACAAACCTTACGGGCATCGTCAATATCGTTTGATTGGCTGTCTATGAGCGAGAGTGTAACACCCATCGGCTCATATAAACTGTTTTTGATTAATAATGCCGCAACGGAGCTATCCACTCCGCCGCTCATTGCAATAATAGCTTTCTTATTCATGGTTTAATCTAATCATCTCGTCTATACAGTGCCTTGCTTTAGTGATTGTTTCATCACTAAGCACTATCTCCTCGCCCTCACCGCCGCAAACTGCGTTATAAACGTCAACAAGCGTTGTCAGGCGCATATTCTTACACATAAGCTTATCGGACAAAGGATAGAACTTCTTATCGGGACATTCATACTGTAAATGCTCGGCAATACTAAGCTCCGTACCGATTATAAACTCTTTTGCGGTAGATTTGCGTGCATAATCCATAATTTCAGCAGTAGAGCCTGCAAAATCCGCCGCCTTAACAACATCGCTTCTGCACTCGGGATGCACTAAAAGGAGTGCATCAGGATGGCTTTCCTTAGCCTTTATGACATCACCAATACTAACTGATGCATGAATAGGACAGCATCCGTCAAGTAGCTTTATCTCCTTTTGGGGCAACGACTCCGCCACAAACGCACCTAAATTCGCATCAGGTATAAACAGAATTTTATCGTTTTCTATATTCTTAACAACATTTACAGCAGATGATGAGGTAACGCACACATCACATATAGTCTTAAGCTCAGCTGTAGTGTTGACATACGCCACAACAGTGTAGTCGGGCAAATCACGCTTTACCGCCTCAATCATAGCCTTATCCATCATATCTGCCATTTCACAGCCTGCCTCGGGCGTAGCGAGAATGACACGCTTTTGCGGTGATAATACCTTCACCGTCTCTGCCATAAACCGCACACCGCACATAATTACAGTTTGTTGCGGAACAGATTTCGCCTTAACGCTCAAAGCATAGGAATCACCTGTAAAATCGGCAATTTCAAGGATTTCATGCGCTTCATAGCTGTGCGCAAGTATGCATATATCCTTTTCCTTTTTCAGCTTTAGTATTTTCTCCTGTATTGTTGCTACAGTATTCATTGTTCTTTTCCTTTTTCCCTTATTTTTTCCTTTTTTCCTTAGCATTATCTGTTGCCAAGCAGTTCTGTTTCCTGCACGAACGATGTAGCATTTTTAATGCGTTTAGTGAGTGTAGGAACAGAACTGCATAACCATCAACTCTTGATGCGTTTAGCGACGTGAGTACAAAACTGCGTTTCGTTGTCAAGCGGTTCTATTGCCTGTATGAACGATGTAGCATTTTCAATGCGTTTAGTGAATACAGGCATAGAACTGCGTATCATATTATCAAACAGTTATGCTATATCTCCCGCCGTGACTCCATCGCCTTAATAATCGTAATCTTATCAGCATACTCAATATCCGAGCCGATTGGTATACCGTGCGCAATACGTGTCACCTTAACATCAAACGGCGACAACAGCTTTGAAATATACACCGCCGTTGCAGTACCGTTTACCGTTGGGTTTGTCGCTAAAATAACCTCACCTACATCACCGTCCGACAACCTCAATAACAGCTCATTTATCTTAATATCGTCAGGTCCGATACCGTCAATTGGCGACAGGGCGCCATGCAAAACGTGATACAACCCGTTATACTCGTGCGTATTCTCAATAGCCGAAACATCTTCAGGCCCCTCAACAACGCAAATAGTCGACTTATCCCGCTTAGCCGAGCCGCAAATACTGCAAGGCGACACATCAGTGAGATTTTGACAGCACTCGCAAAGACGTATTTTCTCCTTTGCACCCACCATCACACTTGCCATCTTGCTTACTTCATCGCTATGCATATTCTCCAAAAGATAAAACGCAATCCGTTCAGCGCTCTTATGCCCAATACCTGGCAAACGCTCAAACTGCTCGATAAGCTCGTTTATAACTCCCGAATACATTTAGAACAATCCCGGGATATTAAGTCCGCCTGTTATAGCACCCATTCTGTCAGCCATCATATCCTCTGCCTTTTTAACGCACTCGTTTACAGCCGCCATAATAAGGTCCTCAAGTGTCTCCACATCATCAGGATCAACAGCGTCAGGATCAAGCTTAATTGATATAAGCTCCTTCTTGCCGTTCATAACTACCTTAACAGCACCGCCACCCGATGTTGCTTCAAGCTCCTCCTCCTCTGTCTCCTGCTGAACACGCTCCATTTCCTCCTGCATCTTCTGTGCCTGCTTGATAACGCTGTTCATATTCTGCTTCTGATTCATTCCTGATCCTGCAAAACCCTTATACTTTCCCATTTTGAAATCCTCTTTTCTTTATTATTTTTTAAACGTCCTCTTCATCGTCCGTCATAATTTCTTTTTCGTCTAAAAACTCCTCACGCTCATCATCATCAAAGCTTGATTGCTCACCCGGGTCTGTGGGCGTGTCATTTAAAAGTGCGAACTTGTCGCCGTCTGTTATAATGCTCTCAAACTGTTCAAAAAACGTATCGAGCTTGTCCTCTTTTTGTACTTCCGCCTCATTTTGAGATGCCGTTTCCTCTTTCTGCTCCTGCTTTTCGGCTTTCGGGAGCGTAAACGGATTTAGAACATTTCTCGGATCAAACTCGTTACGGCGTATAATCTTTATTGTATAGTCGGAATTTGTCACTTTTTTAAATAAGCTACGTATGCTGTCTATGTTGCTCATCGCCGTACGTTGAGTAAACCCTTTTCTGTCCTCAGGCACTAAAAGTATCAATCCCTCTTTATCAAAGGTCACAACGCAGTTTTTAAGCGGCATAACAAGCGGTGTATCACGTCGCATCATAAGGTCAAACGTCTTTTCCCAGTTACGTGCCAGAACTGCCGTTGGATAGTCACGGTTAAGCTCCTCTTCGGGGATTGGCACAAACATCCGTGCCGACGTTTTTATAATTTCAGGCATCGGCTCAGGCTCTGTTTCCTCCACCCTCGCCGTTACTCCGTTTTTTAGTGTTTCCTCCACCGCCTCAAGCCGCCGCAGTATGTCGCCGTTATCGACACTTACAGGCTGTATGGGCGTATCGGATGTAAATAGCTTTGTTTCTACCGTTACAAGCCTGTCCATAACCGCCTTGGGGCTTGAATCAGTTTCAGGCCGTGCAAGCTTAATATAAGCAAGCTCATACACTATCCTTGACGAAGATGCAACACGTGCATCAGCCATTGCCTGTGATATAACGGCAGATGCCCTGTCAAGTCGCTCAAACGAGAATTTCTCGCTTTGTGCTTTTAATTTGACTAATGTATCAGCATCGCAGTCTATCATAGCTTCAGGCTTGTCCGACACCTTGCAAATCATAAGCGAACGCAAGTGCGACAGCATAGACGATGCAAGCTGTGTAAGCTCCTTGCCGTCAGACACTGCCCTGTCAATTATGGATATAACCGAAGATGTGTCACCCATAGCAATAGCGTCTGCTAAGCTGTAGACAGTGTCTGATGATGAGATACCTAAGGTGCTTGTAATATCCTCGGCACTCACCTTGTTACCGCAGGCGGAGATTACACGCTCCATAATGCTTAGTCCGTCACGCATAGAGCCTTCGGCAAGCGATGCTAAAATCCTGTATGCGTCATCTGTTATATCGTAGCCGTCAGCGTGGGCAATCTCTTTCATACGCACCACTATATCCTCGTTGCGTATACGCTTGAAATCAAACCTCTGGCATCGTGAGAGAATAGTCTGCGGTACCTTGTGTGCCTCAGTTGTGGCGAGAATAAACACAACGTTCTCAGGCGGTTCTTCAAGCGTCTTTAAAAGTGCATTGAATGCGCTCGTTGAGAGCATGTGCACCTCGTCTATAATATAAACCGTATACTTCGTGTTGGAAGCTACGTAGTTTATGTCCTCTATAATATCACGGATATCCTCAACACCGTTATTTGATGCGGCGTCCATTTCCGTAACATCCATAATAGAGCCGTCAAGTATTCCACGGCACACCTCACATTCGTTACAGGGGTTTCCGTCTTTAGGGTTAAGGCAGTTTACGGCACGTGATAGCACCTTTGCGCACGTTGTCTTACCTGTACCTCGTGTTCCGCAAAAGAGATATGCATGCCCCACCGTACCTCGCGATATTTGGTTTTTAAGGGTTCTTGTAATGTGCTCCTGACCGACAATATCGTTAAAGTTCAGGGGACGCCATTTTCTGTATATCGCCTGATGTGCCATTTCCACCCTCCTTTATACTAATAAAACCGCCCGCAATTTGGCGGACGGAAATATTAAACATGACCGCAATTAAAAGGCTCCGAGCGAGCAACCCGTAACACATCACGAAATCTGCTTAGTGCTGCTTAGTTCCCTACCTGACACGGTTCACAGTACGCAATCGCACAGACTCGCTCTTCATCGCCAATTTAACTACTATATTGTATCATACTTCTTAAAAAAGTGCAATACCTTTTAAAGAAATTTTTTATCTATTGTGAACTCTCTTGTTACTATTTGGGCGTAAAGCCGTCACGGTGTGTTTGACCGAAAACGCATTTCCCTAAGGGTTTAGAGCGTTTGAGGCAAATATACCGTGACAGGCGTAATATGCATAAACAGCTCAACAATAACGCTCTCTCTATGTTCCAATAGCAAAAGTGACTCTTTATTTAATGACAATATTTACAAGCTTGCCCGGTACTGCAATGACCTTAACTATATTCTTTCCGTCTGTAAGCTCACGTATGCGTGATGACTCAAGTGCCGCTTTTTCAAGTCCTGCACGGTCAAGGTCTGCGCCAACCATCATCTTGTCACGTATCTTGCCATTTATCTGAACAACGATTTCCACCTCGTTATCGACAGTCTTTGACTCATCGTATGTCGGCCACGGTGTGAGCGAAAGCAAGCCCTCTCCGCCTAAAATTTCCCAAAGCTCCTCTGTTATATGCGGTGCTACAGGGTTTAAGAGCGTTATAAATGTCTTATACTCGCCCTTTGTTACAGAGCCTTTCTTTGTTATTTCATTGAGCAGACTCATCAATGCGGCTATAGCCGTATTGAACTTCATTCTCTCGAAATCATCGCCCACCTTCTTTATAGTCTTATGCATTGCTTTTTCAAGGTCATCACTGTAACCCTCATCATCTGTCATAATATTCTGAAGGTTCCATACCTTTTCAATGAACTTATAACAGCCCTTTAAGCCCTGCTGTGACCATGGTGTACTCTGATCGAATGCACCGAGGAACATCTCATACGTTCTGAAAGCGTCTGCACCAACCTCGTTTACAACATCATCGGGATTTACTACATTGCCTCTTGACTTTGACATCTTCTCGCCGTTCTCGCCAAGAATCATACCGTGTGACGTACGTTTCTGATACGGCTCCTTTGTCGGCACTACGCCTATATCAAACAGGAACTTATGCCAGAAACGTGAGTAAAGCAAATGCAGTGTTGTATGCTCCATACCGCCGTTGTACCAATCAACGGGTGTCCAGTAATCAAGTGCCTCTTTTGATGCTAAAGCGTTGTCATTATGTGCATCTGTGTATCGTAAGAAATACCAGCTTGAGCCTGCCCACTGCGGCATTGTATCTGTTTCACGCTTTGCATCAGCACCACAGCACGGACACTTTGTGTTTATCCAGTCCGTAGCGTTTGCAAGCGGTGATTCGCCGTTCTCACCGGGCTTAAACTCCTCCATATCGGGAAGTACAAGCGGAAGCTCCGATTCAGGTACAGGTACTGCACCGCACTTAGGACAATGTATAATAGGTATCGGCTCGCCCCAGTAACGCTGACGTGAGAATACCCAGTCACGCAGCTTATAATTTACCTTACGCTTGCCAAGGTTTTCTTTTTCAAGATAGTCTATCATTGCAGGGATTGCCTCTTTTACAGTCATACCTGTTAAAAATCCCGAATTTACCATAGTGCCGTTTGCAACGTCTGTATACGCCTCTGCGTTTACGTCATTACCACCCGATACTACCTCAACTATAGGCAAATCAAACTTCTTTGCAAACTCCCAGTCACGTGTATCGTGTGCCGGAACTGCCATAATTGCGCCTGTGCCGTATGTTACAAGCACGTAGTCTGATACGAAAATGGGTATCTCCTTACCTGTTACAGGGTTTATTGCCTTAACACCCGAGAGCATAACGCCTGTTTTCTCTTTAGCAAGCTCCGTACGCTCAAATTCTGACTTTTTAGCCGCCGCCTGCTGATATGCCTTCACCTCGTCATAGTTGGAAATTGTATCGGCAAGTTTTTCAATTAACGGATGTTCCGGTGAAATAACCGTATATGTCGCACCGAACAGCGTGTCACAGCGTGTAGTGTAGACTATCATCTCATCACCCGTAGTAAGTGTGAACTTAACCTCCGCACCCTCACTTCTGCCTATCCAGTTACGTTGCTGTGTCTTTATCTTGTCAAGGAACTCAACATCGTCAAGGTCGTCAATAAGACGTTGTGCATATTCAGTAATTTTAAGCATCCACTGGCTCTGACGCTTCTGTATGACCTCACCGCCGCAACGCTCGCAAACTCCGTTTACAACCTCCTCATTTGCAAGACCTACATTACATGATGTACACCAGTTTATGGGCATCTCCTGCTTGTATGCAAGACCTTTCTTGAAAAGCTGTAAGAATATCCACTGTGTCCATTTATAGTAGTCGGGGTCTGTTGTATTTACCTCACGTGACCAGTCAAATGAAAATCCCAGCATTTTAAGCTGACGTTTGAAGTTAGCAATGTTCTTTGCGGTAATAACAGCAGGGTGGACATTATTTTTGATTGCGTAGTTTTCAGCAGGCAAGCCGAACGCATCCCAGCCTATGGGGTAAAGTACGTTATAGCCCTGCATACGGCGTTTCCTTGCAATGATGTCCATTGCGGTGTAGCTTCTGGGATGACCTACGTGAAGTCCCTGTCCCGACGGATACGGAAACTCAATAAGAGCGAAAAACTTTTCCCTGTCCGAGCCGTTTTCCGCCTCGAATGCGTGTTTTTCATCCCATCTATCCTGCCATTTTTTCTCAATCATTTTAAAATTATATTCAGCCATTTTCTGTTTCCTCCCACAATTTTTCTAATCCGTAAAATTCACGCATCTCCTGCTGCATAACGTGTACAACAACATCGCCATAGTCCATAAGTGTCCACGAGCCTGTGCTGTAGCCCTCTTTGTGGAGTACGTTTACTCCCTCATTTTCAAGCTGTTCTTCAACCTCATCAATACAGGCACGTACCTGGACCGTTGACTGACACGATGCCACAACGAAATATTCACTCAAAGACGTACGTTCTTTAACGTCTATAATCTCTATATCCGAAGCCTTTTTATCATCAAGTGCTTTTGCGGCAAGCTTTGCCTTTTCTAAAGCTGTCATAACCTTCTCCTTTACTTTTTTGATATTATTTCATTCCAAGCCAGCAGAGTGTTTGGATGTATTATATTCCCTTTGTTCAGATTGAATTCCAATGTAGAGTGCAGTGACTCGCAAAACGCCTTGTCAATATCCGATTTTGCGTATTCCCTTAGCTTTGCAACACGTGGAAAATCACGCATAGGCTCTATCATATCCGCAACGTACAAAATCTTGTCTAAGAGTGTCATACCCTCACGTGCTATGGTGTGATACCTCACCGCATCTAAAATCTCACGATCCTTTATGCCGTACTCATACTCTGCTAAAATCATACCTATATCGGCATGAATTATGGGCGGACATTTAAGTGTAACGCTGTCTAAATCGTAATTATATTTCTTTGCAACTGCCACAGATTTATCGAATGACAATGACTTTGCACAGTCATGAACAAGCCCTGCAATAAATGCTTTATTAACATCAGCACCGAATATCTTAGCCAAGTCCGATGCTGTGTGTGCAACGTATACGCTGTGCGTGTAGCGTTTTTCTCTTAACGTCTCACTCAAACGCTCGTCAATCTTTGCAATATCAATCATTTATACAGCCCCATTTCCTCTATATACGCCCTGACCTCATCGCAGACCATACCACTAATATCCTCACCATCTCTGATGCGTTTGCGTATCAAAGTTGATGATACATCAATGCGTGGTGCCGTAATTTTGCGTATGTCGGCGCTAAACTCGGATTTTCTTTTCTCTATAAGCTTTGTAAAGTCACCGCCGTCACCACGGGGATAGACGAGAAGAATACAGCTTTTGCAAACCTCAAGCGGACAATACCATTTCGGTAAATCACGCAGTGAATCCTCGCCGATAATAAAGTATATCTCCCAGTCGGGATGAAGCTTTCCGAGCTCGCCAAGTGTCACAGCACTGTAGCAATAATCGGTCCTATTCACCTCGTAGTCATCTGCTGTAAGCTTTTTCTCACCCGACAGTGCAAGCTTTACCATATCGTGGCGAAGCCTTGCATCGGTAATCTGTTTTTCACGCTTATGCGGCGGATTTCCCCCTGTCATAAACCGTACCTCCGAGAGATTATATTCTCTCAATGCCGTACGGGCAAGCTCAATATGCGCTAAATGTATCGGGTCAAAAGTGCCGCCTAAAATTCCGACTTTTTTCATTTTCGGGGCAATTCGATTTTTCTGTACTTCTCATTTGAGGACTTGCGGTAAATGACAAATCTGTTGCCGATTGCCTGAACAGGCTCTGCCAAAAGCCGTTTTGCCGTATTGTCGCACGTATCTCTTGTGTCAAGCATCGCACTCTCAAGTATGGAAACCTTTATAATCTCACGCTTTTCAAGTGCCTCATCAATTGCAGTTATAACGGTGTCGGAAAGACCTTCCTTACCTATCTGTATAATCGGCTGAAGTGCTTGTCCCAGCTTTCTTAAATACGCTCTCTGTTTGCCTGTAATCATAGCTATCCTTTCCAAAAACCAAGTCCAATAAATAATCCTGATTATTTTATCACAATCACCGAATTATGTCAAGTATTTATGCTATTTTATCACATCTTTTCCGCTATGTCAAGCCGAAACGTCATATTTGCCGGCGTTATAGCATCCTTCAAATCCGCCTAAATCGATATATGAATTTATGAGTGCCGCAGTGAGGTACGCCTTCATATCACGTATTTGCGAATTATTGCGTAGAATATTGTCTAAAACGTGGCATATATGAGCATATTTAATCATTTTCAAATGTATACAGGCAAGCATTATATGCATCTTCCTGCCGTTTACCATTATAAAGCTCTCTTTGCTTGTAATTACGTCATAAATAATATCCACTGCCATATCAACAAGCTTCTTGTCGTATTCTTCTATAAGCTCATCATACTCAATACGCTTGCGGATTTCTTGTTTAGACATAGATAAAGAGGCTTCATCATCGTCAACGTCTTTGACTGACTCAGTATCTATGTATTTATTATCATTCTTCTCAGTATTATTCTTCTCAGTATTATTAGAGTTTGAAAAACAAAACTCTTGAAGTTCATTTTCTGATAATCCTGAATTCCCATTTTTGATATTCTGTGGGTTTGTATTCTGCGATTCTTGAAGTTCAACTTCAGATGGGTTATCGGAGTTTTCCACACCCCCAGAATTAAAGTCAAGCACATAAATCATATCAGGCTTACCTAAGCCCTGACGCTTTTTTTCAATAAGCCCTGCGCATACAAGCTCACTCATTAGCTTTAGAGCTTTGTTCTTGCTAACGCAAAGCTGTGATACGGCATCATCTATTGTAAAATATATAAAGACGTGATTTTGTTCGTCAACCCAGTTATTTTTTGCAGACAAGCCCATTCTGTCAAGCATCATTCCATACAGAAATTTTGCCTCAACCGATACACTCTTGTAACGGCCCTCTGTAATAAGCTTTTTCGGTATGCGATAGAATGTGAACTGTTCAGCATCATTATATGTGTAGTATCTTTTTTCCATATATAGCATCTCCTTTTTGCAAAATGTTTTTTTCTTACATTATATCACACTTCCCCAAAAAAGTAGCGGACAACTTTTAGAAAAACCAAAAGTGTCCGCTTTTTATTAAAGTACAGTGCTGTTTTTTCGCATACCCTTTATTAATATCCTGTACGGTCAAAGTTACGGTATTGTATCGCCTCGGCAATATGCATTGACTTAATATCGTCTGATGCATCAAAATCGGCAATGGTACGTGCCACCTTCAAAATCTTGCTGTGGGCACGTGCGCTTAACCCAAGCCGCTCAAAAGCGGATTTTAATAATCTGCTCTCATCATCGCCTAAAGCACAGTATTTGTCAAGCATGGGAGCCGTAAGCTGTGAATTAGCTGTAATGCCCTCATTTTCGTAACGTTCAAGCTGAATTTTACGCACTTTATTTACACGCTCTTTTATCTGTGCTGATGTGTCACCGTCGGCTATACGTGATAAATCGTCATA
This sequence comes from Clostridiales bacterium, assembly GCA_029226065.1. Taxonomy (GTDB): domain Bacteria; phylum Bacillota; class Clostridia; order UBA1381; family UBA1381; genus Ornithomonoglobus. The sequence goes on along the minus strand of JAQXXM010000160.1, from coordinate 1,811 downwards.
CTCCACCGATGGCACTTCTATCTGTATATCAATCCTGTCAAGCAACGGTGCCGAAATCTTTGCACGATAACGCTGCACCTGATGCGGTGTACACGTACACACCCTGTTGGGGTTGCCTAAGTTACCGCAAGGACAAGGGTTCATGGCACTTATGAGCATTATATCGCAAGGGTATGTCAAAGTACCGCTTACACGTGATATACTTATCACTCCGTCCTCTAACGGCTGACGCAACACCTCAAGAGTGTCACGGTGAAACTCGGGAAGCTCATCTAAGAACAACACTCCGCAATGTGCCAGCGACAACTCACCCGGCTTTGGTACACTTCCTCCGCCCGACATTGCCGCCGCTGATACTGTATGGTGCGGGCTTCTGAACGGACGTGTAGTTATGAGCGGAGTTTTTGCAGGCAGTGTTCCGGCAATAGAGTGCAATTTTGTTACCTCAAGCATTTCGGCGAATGTCATATCAGGTAAAATCGTGCTTACACGCTTTGCAAGCATCGACTTACCCGTGCCGGCAGGTCCGGACATCAAAATATTATGCAAACCTCCTGCACCCACCTCAATTGCACGCTTTGCCTCCTCCTGACCTTTTACATCGTGCATATCGCAAAGAGATACACTAACTGCCGTATCAAGCTTCTCAAGACTAAGCTTTACCGGCTCAATGGGGTGTATTCCGTCATAGTGGTCGATTATATCGTTAAGGCGTGTTACGGGATATACGTCAATTTTGCCGATTATTGCCGCCTCATCTGCGTTATCAGCAGGCACGAAGCAACGCTTAAAGCCATGCTCATAGGCTGATATCACCATCGGCAATATACCCCGCACAGGCTTTAGAGAGCCGTCAAGACCAAGCTCACCTATAAACACCGTATCTTCACGGTCGTATATATCTATCTGCTTTGATGCGTCAAGCACCGACAGCGTTATAGCCAAATCGAAAGCCGCACCCTCTTTTTTGATAGCGGCAGGTGCAAGATTCATTGTGATACGCTTTTTAGGATATTCACAGCCACAGTTTTTGATTGCCGACTTTGCACGTTCACGTGCTTCACGCACAGTAGCGTCTGGTAAACCTATTATGTCGAATGCAACAATACCGTTTGAAATATCCGTCTGTATCTCAATCACCGTTCCGTCAAGTCCGGTAAGAGATACCGTTTTTACTTTTGTAAGCATAGCCTTATTACCTTTCGTTTTATATTACTGACAGTATAACATAAGTGCAAAGCAGCCTATCTGCTTTGCTTCACACCGATATCAATAAACACATCAATCACAAACCCAAAAGGGTTTGGTATCCTATGTGTGTTTATTATATCATAAATCATTATTTTTTTCAATACTTATAAAAAAAATACATCATAAATGACGAATAATGCAAAACAAAAATCCCATCTTACGATAGGACTTTTGCGTTAAAAAGCCAAACAATTTAGTTATCCGACATAATTCTATATTTCGCTACTTCTATTAATTCAAACTCGCCAAATCGAGTCTGCACCTCACCTCTTCACTCTTCACTTATTCTCTTATCCGAAAATTAACACAAGGGGACGGTTCTCTTGTGTTTTATGTTTTTCTTACCAGCCCAAAACTTATTCCTGTCAATCGACTTATTTGTCTTATGGATATTCCTCTTGCTTTGAATTTTTTTATACATTCATCTCGTTCTGTTGCATTTAACTCCATAAACTCACATGGTTCTTTCAGTCCGCTGATTTCTTTGATTGCTTCTTTTGCTTTTTCATCAGTCATTCTAATGGATTCTTCATTAAAGTCTAAACACTTGTCTTCGTTAA
>JAQXXM010000159.1 GCA_029226065.1 Clostridiales bacterium | reverse complement strand
AAAAAAGTCTATACACGATTTATTTGAATGGTGTAGAAATTGTATATATTTGCTTGACATATAATTTTTTACATGCTATAATATGAGTAAATTTTTTGATTAAAGGAGCGATACATAATGAAAAGAATTTTATTTCAGGGCGATTCCATTACGGACGCAGGGAGAAGTTTTGACAACGACGATTATTTAGGTCAAGGATATCCCCGTCTTGTTGAGGCTAAACTCGGATGCAGAAACGTAGGCGAATATGAATTTATAAACAGGGGTATATCTGGTAACAGAAGTATAGATTTATTGGCAAGAGTTAAGGCCGATGCAATAAACCTTAAGCCTGATGTTATGAGTATCCTTATAGGTATAAACGATGTACGGCACGAGATTTCATCTTCAAATGGTGTTAGTGCAGAGAGATATGAGCTATATTACAAGATGTTTATTGATCAGGTTAAAGAGGCACTGCCTGACATCAAGATAATGATAATGGAGCCGTTCGTGCTTAAAGCATCGGCAACAGAAGCAAATTGGGAAGCTCTCAAGACAGGAGCTGAAGAAAGAGCAGTTATTGCAAAGAAAATTGCAGATGAATACGGCTTGGAATTTGTACCACTTGCTGATATGTTTAATGATGCTGCAAAGAAGGCTGAGCCGAGTTACTGGCTCTATGACGGTGTACATCCGACAGTTAAGGGACATGAGCTTATAGCTAATGAGTGGATTAAAGCGTTTGACAGAATGAATAATAAATAAAATAATGATATTATAAAAAATCAAAAGGGAACCGACTCCCAAAAGTTAGAAAAAAATCTAACAGATGGGAGGTCGGTTTTTTTAAACATCAAATTCGCCTGACAAAATCCGCAATACGGTATGAGCCTGATGAGCGGCACAAAGCATAACTCGTGATGATACAAGACTGCCTGCATCAGACACGTCGCTTGTTTCATCACCGCATATATAAATACGCTTTGTCAGCCGCCTTGTTTTAATAGCGTTCGATGTATCAAATCCTGCCATACCCGAACCGCATACAATGAATTTTTGTGGAAGATTTTCTGAAATCTCGTTTACAAGCATTGCCTTTTCCTCTGCTACATCAAATGCTTCGCATATAACATCTGCATCAGACAAAAGCTCCTGTATATTATCCTTTGTTATTTTCACAGTATGGGTACGAATGTTTATATACGGCATAACAGCTTTAAGAGTCGCTTTAAGCGCATCTGTTTTATACATACCTACCTGGTTTGCAAAATACTGCTGACGGTGCAGATTTGAAACATCGACACGGTCGAAATCAATAAGAATAAGCGTTCCTACTCCTGCACGTGCCAATGATAAAGCAATATTTGAGCCAAGTCCGCCCAGTCCGCATACCGCAACGCACGAAGATGCAAATTTATCCTGGCGGTCTTTGCCGTGACGTTTGCAAAGCTCTGTGTACATTTCCTCCTTTGATGGTATAGATGCCATATCAACCGCCTCCGACAAACTGTACAATTTCTAATTCGTCGCCGTCCTCTAAAACTGTAGTTGCATATAGTGCTTTAGGAACAATCTCACCGTTTCTCTCAACGGCTATACGGCTTGTGCCATAGTCCGATTTATCTAAATATGCGGATATTGTGAGCCCTGCGGCACTTATGTTTTCGCCGTTTATCTTTACCATAATATCACCTCGCAATACATATATTATACAGTGTTTGTTGTAAAAATGCAAGCGTTTTTTCTACAATAAATGGGGATGTTACATTAGCAACAGCCCCACCAATTACATTATTTTCCAAGCAACTTTACAAGACGGTTTGCCGCCTCAACCGTATCTTCGGGACTTCCGAAAGTAGAAAATCTGAAATAACCCTCGCCGCATGCACCGAAACCTTCACCGGGTGTCCCTACAACCTGTATTTCATTTAGGATATAGTCGAAAAATTCCCAGCTTGACATATTATTTGGGCATTTGAGCCATATATACGGTGCATTTTTACCGCCACAGTACCATATACCAAGCTTATCGAGTGCCTCCATAAGAACCTTAGCATTATTTTTATAAATTTTAATGTTATCGTGTATCTGCTTTTGTCCTTCGGGAGTAAAGACAGCGGCACCGCCCTTTTGGATTATGTATGACACGCCGTTAGTCTTTGTAGTACGGTTTCTGACCCACATTTCATTGAAATTCATACCGTCTCTTTCAAGCTCTTTAGGTATAACGGTATAGCCCATACGAGTACCTGTAAAGCCTGCAGTTTTTGAAAGCGAGCATATCTCAATAGCACATGTACGTGCACCGGGAATTGAGAATATGCTGTGGGGTAGGGTTTCGTCTTCGATAAATGCCTCATAAGCCGCATCAAAGAGAATTACCGAGCCGTTGGCATTTGCATAATCAACCCACTTCTGAAGCTTTTCACGGCTGTATACTGCACCTGTTGGGTTGTTAGGTGAGCAGATGTAGAGTAAATCTGCTTTCAGATTTTCGTCAGGTTCAGGCAAAAATCCGTTTTCTTCACCTGATGCAAGATGGACAATTTTTCTGCCTGCCATTACGTTTGCATCTACATACGCAGGGTATGCAGGCTCAATTACAAGCGCTGTGCTGTTTCTGTCAAACAAATCGAGAATGTCACCAAGCTCGTCACTTGCACCGCTTGATACGAATACTTCATCTGCCTGTAGTGTAACACCTTTTTCAGCATAATACTTTGAAATTGTTTCTCTTAAAGACGGATCACCGCACTCAGGCATATATCCGTGAAAGTTTTCCTTTGTTGCCTGGTCGTTTACAGCCTCATGAAGTGCCTTTATAACGGCATCGCACAATGGGAGAGATACGTCACCTATTCCCATTCTGTATAGATGCTTGTCGGGATTTTTTTCTAAATACGCTTTTGTTTTTTGAGCGATATTATAGAAAAGGTATGAGTCTTTTAAGTCGCCGTAATGTTTGTTTGGTGTAATCATTCTATCGTTTCTCCTTCATATATCATTTCTGCCGGACCTGTCATTATAACGTTATAGTCCGGTAAGATTTTTATTTTAAGTGTTCCGCCGTCAAGAATAACAGATATATCCTCGTCAAAGGAACAGAAGCCGTTTTTGATTGCCGCTGCCGTAGTGGCACATGCACCTGTACCGCATGCCATAGTAACACCACTGCCACGCTCCCATACACGCATACGAAGTGTGTGAGAATCAATAACCTCGACAAATTCATTGTTCACTCCGTCAGGAAATGCGGGATTATGTTCCATTTTAGGACCGAGGGTTGTAAGGGGTGCATCGTTGATATCCGATACGAAAATTACAGCATGGGGATTTCCTACGGAAACAGGCGTACACGTAACCTGCTCACCGTCAACAGAAAGTGTCATATTTTCGCTGACCTCAGCTTTGCCCATATCAACGGAAACTGTTTTAACCTTTCCGCCCACAACCTGTAAATCAAGGATTTTAATACCTGAAAGAGTCTCTATTGTAAGCTTTTTCTTATCGGTATAGCCCTTGTCGTATACATACTTTCCTACGCAGCGTATGCCATTACCGCACATTTTCGCTTCACTGCCGTCTGCGTTAAATATCCTCATTTTGAAATCAGCTATATTTGACGGTGAAATATAAATCATTCCGTCAGAGCCTGCGCCAAAATGACGTTCCGACAGCTTTATTGACAGTTCTTCTATATTTTCGGGTACTTCGCCGTATACATAGAGATAGTCATTACCAAGTCCGTGCATTTTTGTGAATTTCATAATAATCTATGCCTCCTAATTATTTTGTAGTACAATTATGCATTTATTGTTGATACTCCGATTGTCATATCTTCAAGAACATCAAGAAGTACCTTTGCAGTGTCAAGAGACGTCAGCATTGTAATATTGTTCTCATTTGCACAACGTCTTATCTGCGCACCGTCCTCAAAATGAACGCCCGACAGAATAGCTCTTGTATTTATTACGTAGCTTACGTATCCTGCTCTTATTGCATCAAGAATTTCCGTACTTCCTTCGGAAATTTTACGAAGAATACGTGTTCTTATACCGTGATTTTTAAGGAATTCAGCCGTACCGATTGTAGCCTCTATGTTAAAGCCCATATCATAGAAACGCTTTACAAGCGGAAGTGCCTCATCTTTATCCTCGTCTGCCAACGTTACGATTACCGTACCGTAATTCTGTAGTTTCATACCTGATGCTGTAAGCGCCTTATACATAGCTCTTGGGAGCTTATCATCATATCCTATAGCCTCGCCTGTGGATTTCATTTCAGGTGAGAGATACGAGTCCATGCCGTTTAGCTTTGAGAACGAGAATGCAGGTGCCTTAACGTAATGACGTGTTTTTTCACTGGGATATATTTCGGCTATGCCTTGTTCTTTAAGGCTTTTTCCTAAAATAACGAGTGTTGCAATATCTGCAAGGCTGTATCCCGTAGATTTTGATAAGAACGGCACAGTTCTTGATGAACGTGGGTTTACCTCGATAATATAAACATTATCATTTTCATCTACTATAAACTGAATGTTAAAAAGTCCAATGATACCTATGCCAAGTCCTAACCTTTCTGTATAGTCAAGAATTGTATCCTTGACCTTTTGCGATACGCTGTAGGTTGGATATACACTTATTGAGTCACCGCTATGAACACCTGTTCTTTCAACAAGCTCCATAATTCCCGGAACAAAAACAGATTTTCCGTCACATATTGCATCGACTTCAAGCTCCTTGCCTCGGATATATTTATCTACAAGCACAGGCTTATCCTCGTCTATTTCAACTGCTGTTTTAAGATAATGACGGAGTGCCTCAGGCTTTGCCACAATCTGCATGGCACGTCCGCCCAAAACGAAACTCGGTCTTACCAAAACAGGATAACCTATTTCTTCAGCAGCTTCTATTCCTGCATCTATGTTTGTAACAGCTCTGCCGGGGGGCTGTGGAATAGACAAATCGCTTAATAGCTTTTCAAACGAATCTCGGTTTTCTGCTTTATCTATTGCCTCACAGTCTGTGCCGATTATTTTAACACCACGCTTATAAAGCGGCTCTGCAAGGTTTACAGCTGTTTGTCCGCCTAAAGTCACTATGACGCCCTCAGGCTGTTCAAGGTCGATGATATTCATTACATCCTCCGGTGTCAACGGCTCAAAATACAGCTTATCAGATGTAGCATAGTCGGTTGAAACCGTTTCGGGGTTGTTATTGATTATGATTGCCTCAAATCCTGCATTTTTGATGGTTTTTACTGCATGGACAGTAGAGTAATCAAACTCTACACCCTGACCTATTCTTATAGGTCCGCTACCTAAAACGATAATCTTTTTCTTATCTGATGATTTCAGCTCATTTTCACCCTCGTATGTTGAATAGAAATAGGGGATATAGCTGTCAAATTCCGATGCACAGGTGTCTATCATTTTATAGACAGGCATAATTTTAGAAGATTTACGCATATTGAACACGTCTAATTCTTCTATATCCCAAAGTCTTGCAATTTCCTTGTCGGAAAATCCCATGCGTTTTGCTTTACGTAATTCGTCAATGTCATTTGGCTTATCTCTTAGACATTTTTCTTCGTCTGTTATATTTTTAAGCTTGCGTACAAAGAAATTATCTATCGCTGTAGCTTCGCTTATGGTATCAATATCAATTCCGTTTCTGAGAAGCTCGGCAATTGCATAAATTCTGTCATCAGTGCCGATTTGTATATAATCAAGCAATTCATTGTTGCTTATATTGTCAAATTTGCGGTTATACAGATGCCATACGCCTATTTCAAGAGAACGTATTGCCTTTAGCAAACTCTCCTCAAATGAACGTCCGATGCTCATTACCTCGCCTGTGGCTTTCATTTGAGTGCCAAGTTTATTGTATGCGTCTGTAAATTTATCAAACGGAAATCTTGGCATCTTCGTAACAACATAGTCAAGAGCAGGTTCAAATGATGCAGGAGTGTTAGCTATCTGTATCTCATCAAGCGTCATACCAACTCCTATTTTTGCCGAAACCCTTGCTATGGGATAGCCGCTGGCTTTTGATGCAAGTGCTGATGAACGTGATACTCTTGGATTTACCTCAATGAGGTAATACTGGAATGAATTAGGGTCAAGTGCAAACTGAACGTTACATCCGCCCTCTATTTTAAGTTCACGTATGATTTTTAAGGCACTGTCACGAAGTAAGTGGTATTCTTTATTTGTCAGTGTCTGAGACGGACATACGACTATGGAATCGCCTGTGTGAATACCTACAGGATCAAGGTTTTCCATATTACATATTGTAATAGCAGTGTCGTTTGAGTCACGCATTACTTCGTATTCTATTTCCTTGTAGCCTTTAATGCTTTTCTCAATCAATACCTGATGAACGGGCGAAAGAGCAAGTGCATTTTTCATTATCTGCAAAAATTCCTGCTCATTATCTGCAAATCCGCCGCCTGTACCGCCAAGGGTAAACGCAGGACGCAAAACGACAGGATAACCGATTTTTTCTGCGACCTCAAGACCTTCTTCAATAGAACTTGCAATATCGGAGGGGAGTACAGGCTCGCCTAAGCTTTCACATAGCTCTTTAAACATCTCCCTGTCCTCGGCTCTTTCGATACTTTTACTGCTTGTACCTAAAAGCTCCACACGACATTCCTTAAGAATACCTTTTTTCTCAAGTTGCATCGCAAGGTTAAGACCTGTCTGACCGCCTATGCCCGGAAGTATTGCATCGGGGCGTTCATGACGTATGATTTTTGCCACATACTCAAGAGTAAGAGGCTCCATATAAACCTTGTCAGCAACTGTAGTGTCAGTCATTATAGTAGCAGGGTTTGAGTTACATAAAATTACTTCGTAACCTTCTTCTCTTAATGCAAGACACGCTTGTGTACCTGCATAATCAAATTCTGCCGCCTGACCTATTACGATAGGACCTGAACCGATAACGAGAACTTTTTTTATATCTTGTCTTTTAGGCATTGTCTTTTTCCTCCTTCATCAGTTCTTTGAAACGGTCGAATAAATATTTACTATCCTGTGGACCGGGTGCACTCTCGGGGTGATACTGCACACTGAATATTTTGTCTTTTATACATTCTACACCCTCAACTGTATTATCAAGCAGATTTATATGCGTTATATCTAAATCCGTATCTGATATACTGCTCGTATCAACAGCATAGGAATGATTTTGAGATGTAATTTCTATTTTATTCGTTCTAAGATTGCGTACGGGATGATTACCGCCTCTGTGACCGAATTTAAGCTTGTATGTTTTTGCACCGTATGCAAGTGAAATAATCTGATGCCCCAGACAAATTCCGAATATAGGATATTTGCCTTTAAGATTTTTAATTGTCTCGATTGTTTCGGGAACGTCGGTAGGGTCGCCGGGACCGTTGGATATAAATACTCCGTCAGGATTTAATTTTATAATATCATCAGCAGTAGTGTTCCAAGGTACAACGGTGACACTGCATCCCTTTTCGTTTAGAGAACGGACAATGTTCAGCTTCATTCCGCAGTCTATTGCTACAATATGATATTCTTCATTATCTGCAGGGTATTCTGTAATTGATTTTGAACTTACCTTTGATACTGCATCACGGGGAATTTCGGTATCTTTAAGAATTTTAAGTCCAGCTTCAAGTGACATATCTATATTACAAATCAATACTTTTCTGCTTCCTAAATCACGGATTGAGCGTGTAATCTGTCTTGTGTCTACGCCATGTATTCCGGGGATAGAATAGCGTTTCATAGTCTCTGACAAAGTCTCAACACTTCGGAAGTTTGATGGAAAATCGTTATATTCACGAACTATTAAAGCACCGATTGATGGATTTTTTGATTCGTAATCATCTTCGCATATACCGTAATTGCCAATCAGGGGATATGTCATTACAACAGCCTGATATGTGTATGACGGATCGGATATAATTTCCTGATAGCCTACCATTGATGTATTAAATACGATTTCACATACTTTATCTGAATTGTCACCGAAACCATAGCCGTAATATTGAGTTCCGTCCTCTAAAATAATCTTTCTGTTATATTGTTCTGCCATCTCAATCCTCGCTTTCGTCAGTCTTATTTTTTACATCTGATATTTTCTGCTCAAATTTATTTTTTGGCATATTATGATTTACTGTTGTCGGATAATCACCGTCAAAACAAGCACTGCAATAGTTGGGGCTGTCTATAAGATCTCCTAATTTTGAAATAGGAAGGTATCCGAGCGTGTCTGCACCTATAATCTTTGCAATTTCTTCAACCGAATGTTTACATGCAATCAAATGCTCCTCTGAATCAATATCCGTACCGTAGTAGCAGGGGTGCATAAACGGCGGTGCGGAAATACGCATGTGTATTTCCTTTGCGCCTGCCTCACGCAGAAGATTGACAAGACGTTCACAGGTTGTACCTCTTACTATAGAATCGTCAACCAATACTACTTTTTTCCCTGATACCGTACTGCCTACGGCACTTAGTTTGATTTTGACCTGATCTACACGGTTGCATTGACCAGGAGAGATAAACGTTCTGCCGATATATTTATTTTTTATAAGTCCTATTCCGTAGGGAATACCCGATTTTTCGGAAAAACCCAACGCCGCATCAAGACCAGAGTCAGGAACGCCTATAACTACATCAGCATCAACCGGGTGACATTTGGCAAGAATATGTCCTGCTCTTTTTCGTGCTTCATGGACTGATACACCGTCAATGGTTGAGTCAGGTCTTGCAAAGTATATATATTCAAATATGCACGTTTTCTTTGGATTTTTATTGCAATGTTCTGTTCTCTGCTCTATTCCGTTTTTGGTAAACACAAGAATTTCACCTGGCATTAAATCCCTTACAAATTCAGCACCTACGGCAGATAATGCACAGCTCTCTGATGCTATTACGTATGTTCCGTCATCCATTACTCCGTAGCATAGTGGTCTAAATCCGTATGGATCACGACACGCAATCATTTTTGCAGGCGACATAACTATAAGAGAGTATGCACCGTCAATCACGTTCATTGTACGGCTTACTGCCTCCTCAATTGATGGGGCGTTAAGACGCTCTTTTGTAATGATATATGC
>JAQXXM010000158.1 GCA_029226065.1 Clostridiales bacterium | reverse complement strand
TTCATACACTTTCAAGAACTCACACTGTTCATTTTTCAATGTACATCCCTGTCTCATCGACAGCTATATCAGTTTACCACATCTATTCCCTTTTGTCAACACTTTTTTTTAACTTTTTTTATCTTAGTGCATTTTGTCTACTTATTTTTTCTTTTTTTTAGTTCTAAATGTTCATTTTCGACAATACCCGAGGCATTAAAAAGCAGTTTAGTTGCCCACAAGAGCGATGTAGCATCTTTGATGCGTTTAGCGATGTGAGCACAAAACTGCGTACTATGCTAAGCGGTTCTATTGCCTGTATGAACGATGTAGCATTTTCAATGCGTTTAGTGAATACAGGCATAGAACTGCGTATCTATCTTCGCTGCTAAGCGGTTTTGTTATCCGTATGAACGATGTAGCATCTCTGATGCGTTTAGCGATGTGGGTGACTAAACTGCGGTTGTTTGGGAAAGCCGGTGATTACGTCATAAACACAAACAGACTACTGCATATCTGCAATAGCCTGTTTTGAAATCCATATTACTTTTCTATAAATTAATACAACCCTGTCATTTTTGCTAACACTTTACCCGTTTGCGCCATGTGTTGTGCGCAGGAGGCAATAAGCTCTTTCGGACGATTTGCAAAGAATTCATGTGCCTCAAATGTTATATTTCCCGTATAACCTATATCGCCTAAAGCCTCCATAACTTCTTCCCAGTTAATTATCCCAAGATACGGCAGTGTGTGAGAATCGTGTTCTCCATCCACATCATGTATGTGCAAGCATTGCAAACGCTTATTCCCCAATGCCCTTATAAATGACGCCGGGTCCTCCGACACGAGCATCGTATGGCCTATATCAAGGCATCCAACAATCCACGGGCTATTTAATGTGTCGATGTATCTTATAAACTCTGAAGGTCTGGAGCAGGTTGAATGTATAATCTTTGTAGAGTACTGCCACATATTTTCAATGGCAATCCGAATACCGTATTCCTCGCAGTAAGGTATGAGCTTTGAGTAAAAATCCATATTGTATTCAAACAGTTCTTCGGAATATTTTCTGTGTTCCAAATGGTGACAGGGATGTACGACAATATTATTAATCCCAAGGTATGATGCACACTTGATATTCTGTACAATCTCGTTAAACCTCTTTTTGTTCCATTCATCACTGTCTTTACAGCTTGAATGGAAAACAGCATGTGCCTGATTAAAACAAACCCCCTTGCTTTGAGCCAAAGATTTTAAGCGGCAGAAATATTCTTTTATCTCTTGTTCGCTGTTATGTTTTTCTATGTAATTACAAAACGAGAAATCAATTGCATCAAAGCCTGCTTGAGCCAGAATATTAATAACATCTTCAATTTCAAAGTAGCTATTAATTACTGCCGTAGTTGTGGATATCTTCATAACAACCTCCATCTAACCCTATTAATATATCTGTATTATACATCACATAATAGCAGATGTCAATAGTTTCGTATTATCCAAATACGCCGACACGGTCAAGTATTGTCAAAATTCGCATCATATCATTAGTAAGCATAAGTTCGCCTTTTTCGTTACCCTTAAGTCTACCTGAATTGACAAGTTTTTCAACAGTAGGTCTGTATGATTCATTCATATTGTTGTCAATATAGTTGAAATACCCCACACGTGTTTTTAACTGATTAATTTCTTTTTTCAGTTCCTCATATTGTGTCACACTTAACACCTCACTTTCATTAGGAATAATATTTCTGTAAAATGTCATCATTTCTGATAATGGATAATATTTGCCCGGGCAGCTTGTGGCACCGACATTTCTATGTCCCTTGACCGTTGTATTTGGATAACGCAGTTTAATGTCACGCAACAGCTCCTGTATTGAATCCTTTTGTGCATCGGGCATAATGTATTCTTCATCGTAATTGCCCTCCGCACAAATTCCTATGCTTTCATGATTTTTGCCCTGTGCGTGTGCACCTGTTGCCCACTCCGGACGGCCCCTGTATATGGTGCCGTCCTTTCTTACGAAATAGTGGTAGCCTATGCCCGTCCACCCGTTAGCCTTATGCCAGCTATCGACCTGGTATGGTGAACAAGCTTTTGCAGCAGCATGATGAAGCACAACGTAGTTTGTTTTTGCTCTGCTGCTAAGACCGTTTTTCCACTTCCAATCAATCTCACATATTTTCACCGAAAATCACCCTTCCTCACTATCGTGTTTCAGAATATCTATTGCCCTTGTAATTATATTCGGCATTGGTATTCCCATAAGTCCTGCATTTTCAACAATGCTAATCAGTTCGTTCGTACAAAAAGCGATTACGACGGTATCTTTTATGTATGCAGTACCCATCATTATATCAAGCCTGCATGACATCAATACCAGTGCCAGTGTAACACCTTTTCGACACAAGCCCTGCCAGCCAACATTGCTTTTTAGTCCGCCTGTATCACTTTTTTTGCTCTGTCTGAATACACCTGCAACGATAATACCTGTTACGTAATCAATCGACATAAACACAATCAGTGTCGTCATAGCTGCATCCCACCCACCAAACAAATCTGATATTAGCGCACCCACTATACCAATTGATGTGCAAACTATTCCCTTTAAATTCATACCTGTTCACTCTCCTTTTCTTCTGCCTTAATCTGCTCTACATATCGGTTATACTCTGCAAACTCATCGGGCTTTGTATCACGCTGACGCAGAATGGCAAGTTCATCATCTACAGAATACCTTTCACGTATTCTGCTTACAATTCTCTCCTCGTATGTCATAGAAAGACTTTTTATATGTTCAATTTCTTCGGCAGTCGCATCACGATAAACACCATTTTCAAGCACCTTCATCTTTTTCTCACTCCTTTCACAATCAACGT
>JAQXXM010000157.1 GCA_029226065.1 Clostridiales bacterium | reverse complement strand
CGCTCTACCGCGATTTATTGCCGTTCTGCGACACTGCGTATGTTACAAAAGTAGATGCCGAGGCCGAAAACGCGGACGCGTTCATGGTTAATCTTGACGAAGCACCCGACTGGGAGCTTTCGGAGCAGTCGGAGGAGCTTGAAGAAAACGGAATAAGATTCAGATTTGTTACATATAAAAGGAAAATCTGATATTGCAACGCTAAAAGGAGGCTGAAATCAGCCTCCTTTTAGCGTTGTAAAGCTTCATTATAACAAATCCGCTGCCGAATTTAAAATATATGTTGCGTTATTATCCTCAAAATATCCTCTTGCCGCTTTTCCGCTCACACCTGTGAGGACTGCACAGAAGTCCGCACCCATAGCCTGTGCCGCGAACATATCCGCTCCGGCATCGCCAACAACAAGTGTTTTGGATATTTCCGATTTGTCATAATCTCCGTTTAAAATTTTATTATCGTCATAATCCGTTCCGTAGAGTGCCTTAAGGAACATATACGGATGCGGCTTTGTAAGAGTTGCACCAACCGACTTTTCAGCACTTACAACGTAATCGTACGTACATAGTGCGTTCTCATCAAAATTATGAATTACGTCCCACTCTCTTAAAAGCGGAGCAATCTCACGTCTTAATCTGCCTGTACCAATACCCAAACGCTTTGTATTACTCAGCTCGCTAAGTATTGCTTTCAGCTTATCAAGCGGAACAATCGGGGTTTCACCCTTGTATATTCCCAATTTACCGACAGTTTTAGGCTCAAAACCGTATACCTCACTAAACAGCCTGTCACCTAAATACCATTCCTGAAAGCAGTCACGCATATCCGTCCATAGCTTACCGCTACGCATAAAGTCTTTGGGAGTTTCACCGACCGCCTTTGCGGCAAGAATAGCAAGCCTGTCATATATCTCGATTATATCGCCATCAAGCCGTTTTGCATATTCATATATATCCCGTGCATCACAACTGCCTGTAACAAGCGCTATAAGAACTGTTACATATCCTAAATCCCAGTTGGAATTTACACCCATACCCTTCAAAAGCGTAATGAGCTTGTCCTCAAAAAATACTTCACTGCGGATTTTCTTGACGTTTTGCGACATATAGCCAACGTCTATATCCTCACCGCCAAACCTATTTGTCAAAAACTCCCTGACGGTAAGCGATGCCGCATCCCAGTATCCGTTCTCACTTGTTATTACGCCGTCCATATCAAATATTAACGTATCGTATTTGTCAAGTATCCTGTTCATTTATTCTCAATTGTCCATTCAATTTTTCCTGCAACACCCGA
The DNA here is from genome assembly GCA_029226065.1 of Clostridiales bacterium. Classification (GTDB taxonomy): domain Bacteria; phylum Bacillota; class Clostridia; order UBA1381; family UBA1381; genus Ornithomonoglobus. The sequence goes on along the minus strand of JAQXXM010000157.1, from coordinate 7,912 downwards.
CGTTTTGCCCATACGCTCCTCGCTCACTGCCACAACATCATGAAGTGCCGAACCGAACGCACGATAGATTGCCTCCCAGATATGGTGTCCGTTTCTACCCTTGTAGAGGTCTACGTGCAAAGTGCACATTGCACCCTGTGCAAATCCCTCAAGGAAAGTTTCAAGGTCCTCTGAAAGCATACCCTCTGTCTCATGCGGTATCTCATTGCCGTGGTAGTCAATGTCAACGTATGCACGTGACTCAAAGCTCATAGCCACCGACGCTCTTGCCTCGTCTATCATACCCACTGCATCACCGTAGCCGTAGGCACCGTCAGTAGTATCAACATACTCCTTTACAGCCTTACCCAGTGCCATACCCAAATCCTCGGCAATAACGTGAACAAGCGTAAAATCAGTAAGCTCCGTTGTAGTCTTGATATTAAACCCTGCACGATACGCAATATGCTCAATCATGTGGTTCAAAAACGGTATGGGCGTACAAATCTTCTCACGATAGTTGGGCGCTAATGGTGTAAAATCGAGAATAATACCCATAAGTGATTCAGTTGTTTTTCTGACTGCTTTAATAGTTCTCATAATTCTGATTATTAACTCCTTTCCCAAAACTTAAGCTTTAGGTAATTGTAAAATAGGATATTTTACAATTACAATGCATAATGCATAATTCGTAATTAAGAATGAATGATAAAATCCTCACGGATTTTTTGATAATTGTATAATTATTTAACAAATAATTTCTAATTCCACATTGCAATTAAATTTTGCAATCGCCTGAACTTACGTTTGAGAAAAATACTCTAATCGGATTGTGTGTCCGTACGTACACACGAGGCGCAACGAGCATTTTTCAAACTTACCTTTCTTTTACTGCTAATGCGTGCGTCTCAAATCCCTCAACCGTTGCGAAACGATAAGCGTGTTCACGTACGTTCTCAAAGCCTTCCTTTGATGCATAGCCGACAGATGAACGCTTCAAAAAGTCCATAACCGATACCGACGAATACGTCTTTGCAAAACCGCCCGTTGGCAGGATTGCGTTAGGTCCAAGCACGAAGTTACATAATGTAACAGGTGTGTATTCACCTAAAAGTATCTCGCCTGCATTCTTTATTAACGGAAGTACATCAAACGGTTTATCTGTCATTACCTCCATGTGCTCGGGTGCATAATCGTTTACGAAATCTATTGACTCCTCAAGCGAGTTTGTGAGAATAACTCCGCCGTATGTAGTGAAGTTTGTTTCAATCCAGCTACGTCTGCGCTCTGAAAGCTTTTCAAGCTGTGCGTTCATTATAGGTATAACCTTGTCTACAAGCTCTCTTGAATGAGTAACAAGGAGTGCGGCACTGTCAGGGCCATGCTCCGCTTCTATCATCCAGTCACGTGCAACCTTTTCGGGGTCTGCATTTTCGTCCGCAAGTACGATTATCTCGGACGGACCTGCGGGCAATCCTGCATCAATGTGATTTGCAAGTACACGCTTTGCGGCTGTAGCATAGCTGTTACCGGGTCCTATTATCTTATGACACTTAGGTATTGTCTCTGTACCGTACGCAACAGCGGCAACTGCCTGTATACCGCCAACCTTGTATATTTCATTTATGCCGATAATCTTTGCGGCACAAAGTATCGCATCATCTACGTCACCCTTTTCGTTAGGCGGTGTCACTACAACAATTCTTGGCACCTTTGCGACAACTGCAGGTATTCCAAGCATACAAAGCACTGACGGAAATGAGCCTTTGCCGTGCGGTACGTACAGACATACGTCAACTATAGGCGTAGTCTTTTCGCCCACCATCAGTCCGTTATCGACCATAGTAAACCACATTTCCTCAGGGAGCTGTTTTTCATGGAAATCGTAAATGTTCTTGTATGCGTATTCTATCGCCTCACGTGTTTTGCTGTCAACACGCTTGTATCCTGCCTCTATCTCTTCATCTGTTACACGCATAGTATCGGCGGTAAGCTCGACCTTATCAAACTTAGCCGTGTATTCCAGAACTGCCTTATCACCACGTGCTTTTATATCGTCTGATACCTCCTTTGCAATTTTCATTTGCTCGGTTATATCAAGCTCAGCACGCTTCATCACAGTGTCAAGCTGCTCCTTTGTCATTTTGCCTAATTCGTAAATATTGGGTGTCATAGTTTTGTTCCTTTCCTTTGATTACTTGAATATCCTCTTAACCTTATCCATAAAGCTTTCCTTTTTTGCATAAGTGCAATCCTCGTCAAGCTCATGGAGAATTTCTTTCTGACGCTGTGTCAGGTTCTTTGGTACTTCAACAACTACCGTTACGTACTCATCACCCGCACCACGTCCGTTAAGAATGGGGATACCCTTGCCTCGTAGCTTAAAACGTGTGTTGGTCTGCGTTCCCTCGGGTATGTCATACTCCACCATTCCGTGAATAGTAGGCACTTTCAGCGTTGCACCGAGTGCCGCCTGTGGGAATGTTATGGGGAATGTAACGTTCACGTTAAAGCCGTCACGCTTAAATATTTCATCAGGCTTAACACGTATTATAAGCTGTAAATCACCGTTCGGGCCGCCGTTTACACCGGCATTTCCCGCACCGCCTATACGCATTACCTGTTCATTATCAATACCTGCCGGAATATCAACCTCTACAGTCTTGTTCTTTCTTACATTACCTGTACCACGGCACGCCGAACACGGCTCTTTAATAATTTTACCCTTACCGCCGCAGGTTGGACATTCCGTAATAACGTTTGAAAATCCGAACATCGTCTGACGTCTCTGCTGTATCTGACCTGTACCGTTACAGTGCGAACACGTAACAGGCTGTGTACCCTTTTTAGCACCACTGCCACCGCACTCGTCACAGCGTTCGGTTTTCGTTATGTTTATTTTCTTCTTACAGCCGAATGCCGCCTCCATAAACGAGAGTGTGATGTATTCGGATAAATCACTTCCACGTCTTGGTCCGTTACGTCTTGAACGTCCGCCGCCAAAGCCGCCGAATATGTCGCCGAATATATCGCCTAAATCACCCATATCAAAGCCGCCAAAGCCACTTCCGTCAAAGCCTGCGTTGCCGTCAACACCTGCATGGCCGAACTGATCATAACGCTGTCTCTTTTCATCGTCGGAGAGTACCTGATACGCTTCATTGACCTCCTTGAACTTCTCCTCTGCAACCTTATCGTCAGGGTTCAAGTCGGGGTGATATTTCTTACTCAATTTACGGAATGCTTTTTTTATTTCGTCACCCGATGCACCTTTATTAACACCAAGCACTTCATAATAGTCACGTTTTTCTGCCAAGTTTAATCACCTTCCATAATATCCATTATACATTATAAATATTATTTTGTAAAGTAAATTACAGATATTTTTTAAAATGTTCAAAAACAGCAACAATGGGACTGTTGCATTTAAAGTTATTGTTATTCATAGCCAATACGCAATACACATTAGTGTAACACAGCACGGCTATGAATAATAACTTTAGAGTAACAGCCCCTTACATTGCCGATATTAGTTTTCGTCGTCTACCTCACGGTAATTTGCATCATATACGTCCTCACCATTGGGCGCCTGCTGTGCCTGTGACGGATCAAAACCTTGCGCACCCTGTGGGTTAGCCTGCTGATACATCTTCTCTGAAATCTGATAGAATTTCTGTGTCAAAGCCTCACTTGCCGCCTTTATAGCCTCAGTATCAGTACCCTTAAGAGCCTCCTTAACCTTGTCTATTTCAGCTGTGATTTCTGATTTTTCAGACTCTGAAACCTTGTCGCCCAGGTCATTTAGTGCTTTCTCGCACTGGAATACCATTGACTCTGCACTGTTTCTTGTTTCTACCTCTTCCTTACGCTTCTTGTCCTCTTCTGCGTACATTTCAGCTTCCTTAACAGCCTTATCTATATCTTCATCGCTAAGGTTTGAGGATGCAGTTATTGTAATCTTCTGCTCGTTGCCTGTACCCATATCCTTTGCAGTAACGTTTACTATACCGTTTGCATCAATATCGAATGTTACCTCAATCTGCGGAACACCACGAGGTGCAGGAGCAATGCCTGTAAGATTAAATCTGCCAAGTGTCTTGTTATACTGTGCCATCTCACGCTCACCCTGAAGTACGTGAATTTCAACCTGTGTCTGACCGTCAGCGGCTGTTGAGAATACCTGTGATTTGCTTGTTGGGATATTTGTATTTCTCTCTATAAGCTTTGTGCAGACACCGCCTAAAGTCTCAATACCAAGTGAAAGCGGCGTAACATCAAGCAACAGAACGCCTGTCTCCTCACCTGCCAATACACCTGCCTGACGTGCAGCACCTACTGCAACGCACTCATCAGGGTTAATGCCCTTATGCGGCTCTTTGCCCATTTCTTTCTTTACTGCCTCCTGTACGGCAGGAATTCTTGATGAACCGCCTACTAAAAGCACTTCGTCTATCTGTGATGCTGATAATCCTGCATCCTTCATAGCGTTTCTGATGCTTACCAATGTTCTGTCAACAAGGCTTGCTGTCAGCTCATCAAACTTAGCACGTGTGAGTGTGATATCAAGGTTCTTAGGACCTGATGCATCAACTGCAATAAACGGAAGGCTTACGGCAGATGGTGTTGTAGCTGAAAGCTCTATCTTTGACTTTTCTGCGGCTTCCTTAAGTCTCTGCATAGCCATCTTATCGGTTGAAAGGTCAATACCGTCAGAGTCCTTGAATGTCTTTACAAGATAGTCGATGATTGCCTGGTCGAAATCGTCACCGCCAAGGTGTGTATCACCGTTTGTTGAAAGAACTTCAAATACGCCGTCTGCAATTTCAAGAATAGATACATCGAACGTACCGCCACCAAGGTCATATACCATAACTGTTTTATCCATATCAGTCATACCGTATGCCAATGCTGCGGCTGTCGGCTCGTTTATAATTCTTAATACCTCAAGACCTGCAATCTTACCTGCATCCTTTGTAGCCTGACGCTGTGAATCGTTAAAGTATGCCGGAACTGTGATTACTGCCTGCGAAACAGGCTCGCCAAGATAGCTTTCAGCGTCCGCCTTAAGCTTTGAAAGTATCATTGCTGAAATCTCCTGCGGTGTATATGATTTATTGTCTATTGTCACCTTCTCGGTTGTACCCATCTTTCTCTTGATAGACATAATCGTACGGTCAGCGTTTGTTACAGCCTGACGCTTAGCAACCTGACCTACTATTCTCTCGCCGTCCTTCTGGAACGCTACAACTGACGGTGTAGTTCTTGCACCCTCACTGTTTGTGATAACGTTAGGGTTACCACCCTCCATTACAGCTACACAGCTGTTTGTTGTACCTAAGTCAATACCTATAATCTTTCCCATTTTATATCTCTCCTTTTTAACTAATTTGCGGTTATCAGTTAGCAACCTTTACCATACTGTGTCGGACAACTCTGTCGCCCTTATACATATACCCCTTCATAAACTCCTCAACGACTGTATTATCGTCTATCGTTTCGTCCTCTATATGCATTATCGCATTGTGGATATTGGGGTCAAACTGCTCGCCCTCCGCCTTAATAGGCGTTACGCCAAGCTTTTCTAAACAGTCGTTAAACTGCTTCATTACCATTTCGATACCCTCCTTGAACTTCACCGCCTCCTCAGTAGAAACCTCAGTCTTAAGCGCACGTTCAAGGTTGTCGCCTATGGGTAACAGCTCAGCTACTGCATCTACCATAGCATCAGCGTAGCGTGCTGCTTTTTCCTTTGCGGTACGTGTCTGATAGTTTGCGTATTCAGACATAAGCCGCAAATATTTATCATTAAGCTCGTCAAGCTCTTTTTGTAACTTTTCCTCTGCCGATTCCGTCACTTCTTCAGTTTTTTCGACCTCATCAGTAACCTCCTCAACATCAAGCTCTTCTTTATTCTCTTCCATTTTGCCACCCTCCTTCTTTAATGTATTTAATCATCACTTGAAATATATCCAATGAGTTTATCTATTTCGTTTGAGATAAGGTCAAGGCTTGCAAATACCTGCGAATAATTCATCCGCTTAGGTCCTATAACTCCAAGCTTACCCACCGCCTTACCGTCAAGCGAATAATCAACCGTTACAAGGGAGCAGTCCTTTAAAATTTCAGACTCGTTCTCCGTGCCGATTTTAGCACGTATACCCTCACTGTCATTTCCCGATATAAGCTTTTTAAGGTTGTTTTTGTCCTCTAAAAAGCTGAATATCTCACGAGCCTTATCCACGTCCCTGTATTCGGGATATTTCAAAATCGACTTTGCATTTTCGATGTATATTTCGCTGTCATCAAGCTCTGATATACTCTCATACACGAAATGCAATATGTTTATTACCTCTTTTGGAGGTATGTTGAGTTTGTTACAGCAGATATTTTCAATGTTGTGTATAACATCGTAATTAATTTCGTCTGCCGTCTTATAGGCAAATGCGGAATTTAAAAGCTGTGCCATACTCAGACATTCATCTGCTGTAAGCGCAGTCTTTATCACACGGCTCTTTACGGTACGTGTGACTAATATGAGCATCACTGCATCGTCTGATATCGGTACAAGGTCAAGCTTTTTTATCTCCGTTTTCTCACCTACAGGCGTAGATATGACGGTCGTGTAGTCTGTCATTGCCGCCGCAAGATAACCTGCTTTCATAACCGCACGGTCAAGCCGTGATATACGCCCCTTAAGCTCCTCCTGAAGCTGTTCTATCGCCTCAACGCCAAGCTTATACCTATGCATAAGCGAGTTTACATAAAATCTGTAACCCACATCTGACGGTATTCTGCCCGCAGATGTATGGGGCTGAATAAGGAAACCCATCTCCTCAAGGTCTGCCATTTCATTGCGTATAGTGGCACTTGATAAGCCAAGCTCATTCTTTTTTGATATAGCACGTGATCCGACAGGCTCTGCAGAAACGATATATTCATCTATAATAGCCTGAAGTATCAGTTTTTTTCTATCGCTAAGCTCCATTCTTCCCTGCCTTCTTTCTGATTATTAGCACTCATTAAACCTGAGTGCTAATAACATATATAAAGATACCACTTTTTATCTCTTTTGTCAAGTATTTTATACTAATTTTAATATTTTATTCATAAATTAAGTACCATTTATTTATAAGTGGATAAAACGAACAGCAGTACACTCGTTGTCAAGCAGTTATGCTGAGTCAGGCGGTTTTGTTATCCGTATGAACGATGTAGCACTTGATGCGTTTAGTGAATACGGATACAAAACTGCGTAACTATCTATGTTGTGTAAAGCAGTTATATTACCCTCACGAACGATGTAGCACTTGATGTGTTTAGTGAATACAGGCATAGAACTGCGTGACTATCAATCCTCGATGTGTTTAGAATATGATTGTAAACAACTGCAAACTAAACAGGCAGTTATGCCGCCCCACTAACGATATAATACTCGTTAGGTTTAGTGAATAGCTATTGCATAACTGCCTGTCAATATTTACCACGTGTGCCTGCAAGCCGCCTTTAACAGCTCAATGCACGCCTTAATATCCGTAACCTTTGCAAGCTCGGAGGGTGAATGTATATACCGAACGGGTATTGAAATACCGCCCGTCTTTACGCCTGCACCTGTAAGTGCAATTGCGCCCGCATCAGTACCGCCGTCTGTCATTATCTCGGTAGTGTAGGAAATACCGTTATCTTCTGCCAGCTTTTTCAAGGTTTTCACCACCGTAACATCGCACATAACAGACCTGTCCATAGCCTTTATTGCCGCACCGCCGCAAAGCCGTACCTCCGACTTTACGGCATCGGGTACATCACCTGTGTCCGTTACATCAATGGCAATTGCATAATCGGGCATCACAGAAAATGCTGATGTTTTTGCACCACGTATTCCGACCTCCTCCTGTGCCGTAAACACAAAATACAAATCGTTCGGACAGTCTCCTAT
>JAQXXM010000156.1 GCA_029226065.1 Clostridiales bacterium | reverse complement strand
CAAAGGATGATGAGTTCAAAGAAAAGTTTATATCATCAAAGGGCGTATGCCTGAAACATTTTAAGATGCTTTCAGAGGGTGCAAAGACATCCCTTAAAGGTACAGATATTGCCGATTTTCTCAATGTTCTGATAGACAAAGAAATTAACGAGCTTTCACGTATTCAGGACGATATACATAAATTTACGCTTAAGTTTGACTACCGTAATCAGGATATGCCATGGGGCACAGCGAAAGATGCGCCAAAGCGTACTATAGAAAAGCTGTCGGGGTATATTGGCGAAAACGGCGAATAAGGAGGGGCTTTTGCATTTTGATATAATCCATTAGCACCACGAGAGGCTGCCGCTAAATGCAACAGCCCCTGTCCAAAACAATTGTTTTAACAATGATGTTTGTTATATTTCTTTGCTTCTTTTAAGTACCTTTACACCATACTTGGGCAAAGTAGTCTGTCCAGACACTGTCTCGCCTGATAATACATCGGTATACACGTTTGAGAGCGTAACATCACATGGCTCTGTTGTATAGTTCTGCACAAATGTATATATATCAGTATCACTCTCACGTGTATGAGCCGTTACGCCATACGGCATATCGCCTATTTCACGAGTTAAGCCCAATTCATCAACAATATCACCATAGAATTCATCAAGGAAGTCACCGCAGTCACGGAACGCAATATAGTACGCTTTACCCTTACCATAGTTGTTTACTGTAACGGCAGGTGATCCTGCATAGAAATCATCCTTAAATGTCGCTAAAACATCAGCTTCATTGGCGTGCAATATCTCGCAATAGTCGATTGCCTTGTAGCTCTTGCCGTCTGTCATTTCTACAGCATTATTCTGATCAGGATAAAGAACATCTACCTCTTCTGCCCATATACCGAATACATCCTTAAGCTTGCCTGCAGGAAATCCGCCAAGGTAGCATAAATCGTTCTCATCAACCCAACCGCTTGCGTATGTAAATACAACGTTGCCGCCATTTTCAACATACTCTGCAATTTTTTCGGGAATACCTGTTTTTACCATGTACAGCATCGGTGCAACTACAAGCTTATACTTGCTCCAATCCGAAAGGCTGTCTATAACGTCAACATTTACGCCTCTCTGCCAGAACGGTGCATAGTGTGCAACGCAAGTTTCGTTATACTTTTTATCGTCTCTTATAAGACCTTGCATATCATTAAGCGCCCAACGGTTTTCCCACTCAAATATTACCGCTACGTCGCTTGTTGAATTTGTGCCTGCAACCTCGCTCAGGTTTTCAAGTATATCGCCAAGCTTTGCCACTTCCTTAAATACACGTGTGTTCTCGTGACCGCAGTGATCAACTACTGCACCATGCATTTTCTCTGACGAGCCACGGCTCTTTCTCCACTGGAAATACTGCACTGAATCTGAACCATGCGCAACAGCCTGCAATGATGAAAGTATATTCATTCCCGGGCGTTTCATTCTGTTGTATTCATGCCAGTTTACAAGACTTGGCGTACTCTCCATCAAGAAGAACGGCTGTGATTTAAACGAGCGGAAATTATCGTGCTGAAATGCGGCATACTGTGCCATAGCTACATCATTGCCCGAATGCCATCTCGGATAATTATCCCACGATATAACATCAACCACATTACGCAGTTTGTAGTAATCATAATCCTGTAAAATCTCCATAAAGTTTGCAGTTACAGGCGTATCAGGTGTAAATTCTCTTAACGGCGCAACCTCATTTTCTATAAAGTCCATTACCTGCTCCGTTGTGAAACGTTTCCAGTCAAGGTTAAGCGCATGAACTGCAGTTTCGCCTAACGGTGACGGCGGCTCTATCTGATCCCAGTCCGTATAAGTATGGCTCCAGAATTTTGTCCAATACTTTGCATTGAGATCGTCTAAGTCGTTGTTATACTTTTTCTTTAACCATTCCACGAACTTTGCCCGACACATCTCACAGTGACATTCACCGCCATACTCGTTTGACAAGTGCCACATCAAAAGTGCAGGGTGATCCTTATAACGTTCTGCCAAGCGTCTGTTTATCTCGTATACTTTTTTACGATAATAGGGCGATGTTAGACAATGATTATGGCGCTCACCGTGAAGATTTACGGTTCTGTCGGCGTTGGTACGCAACACCTCAGGATGAGCCTTACTCATCCATGCAGGTCTTGCACCGCTTGGTGTTGCCAATATTGCTTTAACATCGTTCTCTGCAAGCTTATCCATTACATAGTCAAGGAATGTAAAATCATAAACACCCTCAGCCGGTTCAATTTCAGTCCAGCCAAAAATATTGATGCTCATTACATTGCATTTAGACAGTTTCATAAGGCGCATATCCTCATCAATTACACCGGGATAGTCCTTCCACTGTTCAGGATTGTAGTCTGCTCCGTGATATAGTTTGTTAAATGTTGTTTTCATAATTTTTTTCCTTTCTTACCATTTTTCATTTTCATTATAATAAGGTGTTCCTACAAAGCCAATCTGCTTGAAGTCCTCCATATTATTTCGTATTATCCAGTCTATATATGACTCTATCATAAGCGCTGTCAGTCTGTAACCCATTGCGTTGAGATGGCCCCCGAGATAGAATTTACTTTTAAATTCATCATCATATTGCGGTGCATATTTGTTGAGGTCGATTACGTAGCAATTATCAAAAAGCTCTGCAATCTTATACAGCATTTCGGCATGCGCTTGAAATCTTTCTTTTGTCCTTTCGGGCAAATCTTCTGCAGGCATTGAGATAAGGAAGAACTTAGCCTTTGGCTGAATTTCCTTATATCTCTGAATTATACGTCCGTAGTAGCCCACAAATGTCTCTTTATTATTTCTGTAGTCATCAGTGTCAATATCGTCTATAGGACCGAACTCTATATCGCCATACATATCGTTTACGCCAAGGGCAATTATATACGCCTGAGCTCTGTAGTCGATATTCCAGAAATCCTTTGAATCGGCAAACGACTCATAATATTCTTTTGCTGTCATTCCGCCTTT
>JAQXXM010000155.1 GCA_029226065.1 Clostridiales bacterium | reverse complement strand
CAATGAAAAGTATCAGAGAAAATAAAAGTGCAACAGACATAGCATTTAAGAGCAGTTTGTTTTCACTTGTTTTTGTAATGCCGATTGACGAAATAAATATACCGATTATCGCTGCGGCAAAAACAATAATGCTTGTTGTTTTTTCTGTTAAAATATCGAAATAAACTAACACTGCGCCGATGAAAAGCGATAATGCGGTTAGTATCACAGTCAGTAGTGTTCCACGAAATATTCCCTTATAATTCATATTTGTTCCTCCATATACCTTTTGTAATCGTTCCTAAAACAATATATGACGGAAATATAAGCAAAATTACGAAAAAAAAGATAAAAAAACGGTTGAATTATTTTGATATATGTGATATAATTAGGAATAATATGCACAAGTATGCTTTGTTTAAAGAAAGTGAATAAGTTTGGAAAAAGATAAGCGGTACATCTCGCACGTACGCACTCACTTATGTACATTGAGTACACGGCGTTCGTGCGGACACACAATCTGCTTGCTTCTCTTTTCCCAAACGAGTTTTGTGAAAGGAGTAATGTTCATAATAATGTTGAAAAGTATGACAGGTTACGGCAGATGCGAACGCATTATCGGAACAAAGAAAATAACAGCAGAATTAAAATCCGTCAATCACAGATTTTCGGATTACAATATAAAAGTACCACGCCAGCACGGCTTTTTAGAGGAGCGTGTGCGCAAGCTGATAAGCGAAAAAGTTGCGCGCGGTAAGATAGACGTATATATAAACATTGAAAGCTGTGGCGAGGCTGATAAAACTGTTACGGTAAACAAGGAGCTTGCGGGTAATTATGTAGAGATACTAAGAGACTTATGCAAGGAATACTCCTTGTCGGACGATATATCCGTATCAACGCTTGCCTCTTTTGGAGATATTTTTAAGGCAGAGCCTAAGCGTGATGACGAGGAGGAAATATGGTCAGCCGTTAAAGAGGTGTTAAGTGAAGCACTGAATTCATTTATAGCAATGCGAACACGTGAGGGCGAGAGAATAGGCGAGGATTTACGAACAAGAGTTACATATATGAAATCACTTGCCGAGAAGATAGATGAGCTTTCGCCTATGGCGGTTGAGGCTTATAAAAATAAGCTGTATCAGAAGATAAAAGAGGTTATAGACGAGCGTGAGCCTGATGATGCGAGAATTTTAACGGAGGTTGCTATTTTTGCTGATAAGGTAGCTGTAAATGAAGAAACAGTACGTCTTAGCAGTCATTATGACGAATTTTACTCAATTCTTGACGGTGACGAGCCTGCGGGAAGAAAATTGGATTTTCTTATCCAAGAGATAAACCGAGAGGTTAATACCATCGGCTCAAAGGCATCGGATTTAGAGATAGCTAAAATCGTGGTTACACTTAAAGGCGAGATAGAAAAACTTAGAGAACAGATACAGAATATAGAATGAGGTAAAATATGAAATTAATAAATGTAGGCTTTGGCAATATGATAAGTGCTAAAAGAGCTGTGGCAGTAGTAAGCCCTGACAGTGCACCTATAAAGCGTCTTATTCACGAGGCAGAGGACAGGGGTATGCTTGTAAACGCAACATACGGCAGACGTACACGTTCCGTAGTGGTTATGGATTCAAAACACATTATCCTTTCCGCCATTTTACCTGAAAAGCTTGCAACAAGGCTTGACGGTGATTATGTAAGCACCGATATTGATGATGACGAGGAGACAGATTAAATGAAAGGAATACTATTTGTTTTATCAGGGCCGTCAGGTACGGGCAAGGGTACGGTATGCAAAGAGGTGCTTAACCGTGAAGATGCGCTCACTATTTCAATCTCCGCTACAACACGTGAAAAGCGTGTGGGAGAGGTTGACGGAGAGACATATCACTATGTAACAAAAGACGATTTTGAGGCAATGATAGACAGGGGCGAAATGCTTGAATATGCAACGTATAACGGCAACTATTACGGCACACCCAAAGCAGGAGTTGAAACTCTACTCAATGAGGGTAAAGACGTTATGCTTGAAATAGAGCCACAAGGGGCGTTGCAGGTGAAAAAGCTGTTTCCTGAGGCTGTCTTGATGTTTTTAGTACCACCATCAATGAGTGAACTGAAAAACAGATTAGTAACACGTGGCCGTGAGAGTGCAGAGGAAATAGCAGAACGTATAAATACGGCTAAGTGGGAGCTTGAACAGGCTGATAAATACACTGTCATTATCGAAAATGATGACTTTGAAGAATGTGTGAAAACTGTATTAGACTACATTTCACAAAAGCGTTCTGACAGAGCTGCGATTGACAGATTGATTAATGAAAAGGTATAACTACATAGCCTTAGGCTAAAAAACATTTAATAAATGGAGGATATAAAAATGATAAAACCGGGAATTACAGAACTTGATAAGTATGTGGACAGCAGATACACATTAGTATCTATGGTGTCAAAGCGTGCAAGAATGATAGGTGCAGAGCTTCACGAAAAAGAGGCAGAGCTTGCACCAAGCAAAAACAGGACAATCGTTAAACCTGTAACACAGGCTGTAGACGAAATTACAGATGGCGTTATAGGATATATACGTTCAGAGGCAATTGAAAAGGCACGTGAGTATGAGCAGGAAAAATTTGAGGCTATTTCACAGCTTGAGAATGAAATGTCAGACAGTGACAATTCAGATGATGACTCAGCCAAAAGCGACGAATAAAAACTGCAATGTACGCTGAAATTGTGGTCAACCATCCGTCAAGGGCGGTTGACCGTGTATTTGATTACCGTATACCTGATGAGCTTAACGGCACAATACGTGTCGGCACGAGAGTTATTGTGCCTTTTTCACGCAACAATGCTGAAAAAGAGGGCTATGTATTGAAAATCAAAGAGAATACCGATGCAAAGAGAATAAAAGAAATAATCGGTATATCCTCTTGTGAGCTTGCATTTAAGCCTGATATGGTAGAGCTTATTGAGTTTATGCACAATCGGTATCTTGCGCCGTATATAGACTTGATACACACTATAATTCCAACAGGAACGAGCATTAAAACAGTCGAATGGGTAGTGCTTGATGGCGTATACAGAGGTAAAAACAAAACTGATATATGTATATTGGAGCTTATATCAGATAACGGCGGAGGAATGGATATATATTCACTTTCCTCCTACTTTGATGCGTCGATAAAATCACGTATAACCGCCCTTGAAAAACAAGGTATCGTAAGACGTGAGTTCAGACATACTCGTGATATTAATAAGCGGAAAATACGTGCTGTACGCATTTGTGCCGATGATGAGCGTGTGGAAGAATATATGGAAAAGACACGTTCAAAAATACAGAAGCGTATGCTTATGATATTAAAGGATAACGAGCTTATATCAACTGCCGATATTGTAAGATTTTCTATGGGCAATTATTCCGCCTTATCATCGCTTGTTAAAAATGGCATTGCTGAGTTTTTTGATATTGAGACAGAACGAAGCGTGTATGATACAAATATGGGCTTAACAGTACCGCCAACACCTACAGATGAGCAGAAAAAGGCAATATCTCAAATAAATTCTGCTTTAGACAGCAAAAGTGACGGCACAATACTCTTGCATGGTGTAACGGGAAGCGGAAAAACAGAGGTTTTTCTCCGTGCTATTGAGCATACGGTGAATATGGGCAGAAGTGCATTGGTGCTTGTGCCTGAAATTTCCCTGACACCGCAGATGGTATCAAGGTTTGTGGGCAGATTTGGAAAACGGATTGCAATACTGCACAGCGGTTTATCATTGGGTGAAAGATACGATCAGTGGTCGAGGATAATGAACAACGAGGCTGATATTGTAATCGGGGCAAGAAGTGCTGTTTTTGCACCTCTTACAAATATCGGTATCATAATTATTGATGAGGACATTCAGATACATATAAATCAGAAATGAGCCCACGTTACCATGCACGTGAGGTTGCTATGATGCGTGGAAAAACTCACGGTGCAGTTACGCTTTTAGCATCGGCAACACCGTCAATAGAAAGCTACTATTATGCACTTTTGGGCAAATATAAGCTTATAAAGATGAATAAACGATATAATGAGTCATCAATGCCCCATATTGATGTTGTTGATATGCGTCAAGAGCTTGAGGGTGGAAATAAGAGTATGTTTTCAAAGCATCTCTATAACGCAGTACGTCAAAATATTGACAAGGGCGAGCAGACAATTCTGTTAATGAACAGACGTGGCTTTTCTACATTTGTATCATGCAGAAAATGCGGATTTGTACCGCATTGCCCAAACTGCAATATTTCATTGACGTATCATAGCTATGACAACAGCCTGAAATGTCACTATTGCGGACATAAACAACCAAATTATACGGTATGTCCTGTGTGTGACAGTAAATATATACGTTATTTTGGCGGCGGCACACAAAAAGTCGAGGACGAAGTTTTGCGTATATTCCCTGATGCAAAAGTGATAAGACTTGATGCGGATTCAGCATCACGCAAAAATTCACATAAAGAAATTCTTGATAAATTTGTAAAAGACAGAATAGACATAATGATAGGCACACAAATGGTATCAAAAGGTCTGGATTTTTCAAATGTAACACTTGTAGGTGTAATGACAGCCGATACAATGCTTCACATAAATGATTTCAGAAGTACGGAACGTACATTTGACTTGCTTGAACAGGTATCAGGAAGAGCGGGCAGAGGCAACAAGGCAGGCCGTGCGATTATACAGACGTATAACCCTGACAACTATGCGATAGAACTTGTGAAAACTCACAGCTACAGTGAATTTTACAATAAAACAATTGCGGAACGCCAGACGATGTGGTATCCGCCGTTTTCGGAGATGATATGCATCAGGTTCAGTGCAGATGATAATGATGTAACACGTAAAAGTGCATTTATGTTTAAGGAAAGCTTCGGAGATATTAACGATATTTCCGAGCCGATTGCAGTTTTAGGACCGATTCCGTCAGGAATTTCAAGAATTAAAAATAAATATCGCTGGCAGATGCTTATTAAATGTGAAAATGCAGATAATTTTAATGATAGATTAATTATGGCATCGGAGACAGTGAAGTCTGATAAAGCGTATGAAAATGTGCAAATTCAGATTGATAAGAACCCAATAAATATATATTAATGGAGGACGATTATGGCACAAAGACAGCTGCGGTACAGAGAAGATGACATTCTATATAAAAAATGCAAGGAAGTTACTAAGTTTGATGAAAAGCTTGCAATACTGCTTGATGATATGTATGATACTATGACAAAAGCCAACGGTGTCGGACTTGCCGCACCTCAGGTTGGAATAATCAAACGGGCGGTAGTTATAGACGTAGGCGATGGCAGAATTGAACTCATAAACCCACAAATAATAGAAAAATCAGGCTCACAGGTAGGAAACGAGGGTTGTTTAAGCTTCCCCGGTGTGTATGGCGAGGTTGAAAGACCTGAATATGTAAAGGTACGTGCTTATGACCGTCACGGAAAAGAGTTTGAATTAAAGGGTAAGGAACTTTTAGCACGTGCAATATGCCACGAATGTGACCATTTAGATGGCGTTGTTTTCACCTCACACGTAACAAAATTTGTTGATGCGGACTAAATTCACAAAAGGAGCAGAGTGATGAAAATACTTTTTATGGGTACGCCCGATTTTGCATCGGAAAGTCTTAGGTCGCTTATAAAATCCGAAAATGAAATAGTAGGAGTTGTTTCTCAG
>JAQXXM010000154.1 GCA_029226065.1 Clostridiales bacterium | reverse complement strand
TGCACCGCTGTTTCCGAGTTTTGTTTTTGTCTGTCCCTCAAACTGCGCCTCAGCAACCTTAACGCTGATTACAGCCGTCAAGCCCTCACGTGTATCCTCACCAGACAGGTTTTCATCCTTTTCCTTTAACAGCTTATATTTTCTTGCGTAATCGTTAAGCACACGTGTCAAGCCTGACTTAAAGCCTGTCTCGTGCATACCGCCGTCAATTGTATGAATATTATTTGCAAAGCTTAATATAGTCTCCGAATATGATGTGGTGTACTGCATTGCAACCTCCACTTCCATATCGTCGCCCTTTTTAGCCTCAAAATAAACTATATCGTCATGTATCGGGTCCTTGTTTGTGTTAAGGAACTTGATAAATTCCTTAATACCGCCCTCAGCGTACAGCTCCTCGGACCTTTTTTCTTCGTGACGGTTATCGGTAAATATAATACGTACACCCTTATTCAAAAATGCCTGTTCTCTCAAACGCTTTAAGAGTACCTCGTAATCGAAATCAAGCGTCTCGAATATTTCGCTATCAGGAAGGAACGTTATTTTTGTACCTGTCGCCGTTGTGTCGCCGATAACTTTCAATTCGCACGTAGGCTTACCTCGTTCATAAGACTGGTAATACACATGCTCTCCGTTTGATACCTCAACCTCCAGACGTTCTGACAACGCATTAACAACAGACGATCCAACACCATGCAAACCGCCCGACACCTTGTATCCACCGCCGCCGAATTTTCCGCCTGCATGAAGAATTGTAAGAACTACCTGTACTGTCGGTATGCCCTCTGTCGGGTGAATACCTACAGGGATACCACGTCCGTTATCCTGTACCGTTACGGTATTGTCGGGGTTTAATACAACATCAATACGGTCACAATGTCCTGCCAATGCCTCGTCAATAGAGTTGTCGACTATCTCATATACAAGATGGTGCAAGCCTGCAATAGACACCGAGCCTATATACATTCCCGGTCTCTTTCTGACCGCTTCAAGTCCCTCTAAAACCTGTATTTGGTTTTCATCATACGCTGTTTCAACAACGTTGTTTTCGATGTTTTCGCTCATTTCTATTTCTCCTTATTTTTATTACGTTAGTATGCCCGCTTTTTTCGCCCTGCCAATTAACAGTTTTGATGAGAACGAGGATAGATAAACACGTATTTTACCCTCATGTTCCGTCACAACATAAGATTTTGGCAAGTCATCTGCGGAATATATTAACTCACCGTTTTTCTCCGCCACAGGCAGAAAATCTCTGCCCTGGCGTGACACGGTGGTATTATCCATATCAAATATACCTATAATATCGCTTTTAGGAACTACAAATTCATTGCTTATTCTAAGAAACATCAATTACTGCCCCCTTATCTATTTTGAAGAGCCTTGTATCTGTAGTGCTACCGTTAATGTCAACATCTGTTGATGTTATAAGCACCTGCTTATCACGTATCTGCTCTGACAGATACATTCTGCGTTTAATATCAAGCTCGCTCATAATATCGTCAAGCAGAAGTATCGGGTATTCACCCTTAATCTCATTTATATACTCCGACTGTGCTATTTTCATACTTAAAGCCACAGTACGCTGCTGTCCCTGCGATGCAAAGAGTTTTGAATCTCTGCCGTTTATACGAATTTCAAAATCGTCACGCTGTATACCGTAAAGCGATGATGCTGCATCAATTTCTCGGTCTGCACGTCCGTTTAAAAATTCATATACAGACTCCTCGGTAACCTCATCAAGCCTGATATTGGGCGTATATCTTAACACAATTTCCTCGCCTGAAATATCGTTTCCGATTATTCTTACATACTCGGCAATCTGCTTTGAAAATTCTGCCCTTGAGTGCATTATCCTGACAGCAAGCCCAGCAAGCTGTTCGTTCCATATCCATAATGTGTCACGGACATTCTGATTGTTATATTTTGCATTACGAAGCAGACTGTTTTTCTGGTCGATTACCTTGTTATACTCTCTAAGTGATGCCATATACAAAGGATAGAGCTGACTTATAGCACCATCTGCGAACCTGCGCCGTACATTAGGCGAACCCTTAACCATATTAAGGTCCTCGGGCGAGAACATAACAACGTTCAGATAATTCATAAGCTGGCTCAGCTTTGTAATATCAACGTGATTTATACGTACCGCCTTACGTCCGTTTTTGAGTATTTGCATTTTGCCTGTGTATGTGCGCTCACTATCCTCAAATTCCAGTTTCAGCTTTGCAAAATCCTCGCCAAATCTCACAAGTTCCTTGTCCGTTTTGGCACGGTGGCTTCTGCCCTGAGAAAAGAGATACACAGCCTCTAAAATATTTGTTTTTCCCTGTGCGTTATTTCCGTAAATTATATTTGTCAGCGGTGAAAATTCAAGCTCTGCCGACTCATAATTACGAAAGTTTACAAGCTTTAACTTCCTAATATGCATTACAATACCGCAATCTCAAAACTATCGTCCTCAAAGTCAAGTGTAACCACATCGCCCGAACGGATTTTCTTGCCTCGCATTGTACACACTTCACCGTTTACCGATGCGTAGCCATTTATCACCATATCCTTCGCCTCTGCTCCCGAGTACGCAATTCCTGCATATTTTATAAGCTGGTCAAGCTTTATAAACTCTGTCGTAATATTAACCTCTGTTCTCTCCATACTGTAATCCTCTCTGTTATTGTGTGCTTCGTGAAACACTCTCCACACCCTCGATTTGTCTGAATTTTTTTGTCAGAAGTGCAAGGTCTGATGTGTTCTTTATCTCAACACCTACATTTATTATTGCCTCGCCGTTTTTAGCATAAGCGTTTGCGGACTTGAACGGAATTTTAAGATTTATCAGTACGTTTGTAACATCAAGCAACATACCCTCACGGTCTTTACCGCTTATTCGGATATTGGCAATGTAGGAGTTCTGATAAACTCTATCCCACGCAACCTCTATAAGCCTTGCCCTGTCCTCAGGCGAAAGGTTTATCGGCTTTACGTTGGGGCAATCTGCCCTATGAACACTTACGCCTCTGCCTTTGGTGATAAATCCCACAATTTCATCACCCGCTACAGGGTTACAGCAGTGTGCAAGACGCACCAGACAGTTATCTATACCCTTTACAACTACACCATTTGAAGCACGCTGATTTTTCTTGTCAGAGTTTTCCGATGCCTTTTCAATAGACTTTTCAATGTCCTCTGCTTTTTGCTGTTCGTGTACTTCCTTGAGCCATTCCTCACGGAGCCTTAAAATAACCTTTGTTGCAGTTATACCGCCATAGCCTATGCCTGCGTACAAATCGTCAATCGTGTTGAAGCCGTAACGTTTCGTTATTATAGACACCCATTCGGGTCTGAATAGCTGTGCGTGTGTATTTCCAAATCTGCGGAGCTCACGTTCTATAAGTTCCTTACCCTCTTCAATGTTTTCTTCACGTCTTTCACGCTTAAACCACTGATTTATCTTGTTTCTTGCACGTGCAGTACGGCAAATCTTCAGCCAGTCACGACTTGGGCCGTGTGTGTTTGCCGTAAGGATTTCGACTATCTCGCCGTTTTCAAGAACGTAGTCATTTGTTACTATCTTGCCATTGACCTTTGCACCGCTCATTTTATAACCGACTTCAGAGTGAATTGCAAACGCAAAGTCAATAACCGTACTTCTTGCAGGCAGTGAAACAACCTTGCCCTGCGGTGTAAAAACAAACACCTCATCGGCAAACAAATCAAACTTTAACGTATTGAAAAATTCATCGGTATCTATTATATTTTGCTGAGTATCAAGCAGTGTGCGTACCCATTCAAGCTTTGAATCCATTTCAGATTCACCGCTTTTGCCCTCTTTATACTTCCAGTGTGCCGCAATACCGTTTTCTGCCACACGGTGCATTTCCCAGGTACGAATCTGTATTTCAAAAGGCGTGCCGTTAGGGCCGATAACCGTAGTATGCAGTGACTGATACATATTAGGCTTAGGCATAGCAATATAGTCCTTAAAACGCATCGGTACGGGCGTGTACATTTCATGTACAATTCCTAAAACAGCATAGCAATCCTGAATGGAATCGACAATGATACGCACTGCGAACAGGTCGTAAAGACTGTCCATCGTTTTGCCCTGAGTGAACATTTTACGCCATATACTGTAGAAGTGTTTTGCCCTGCCCATTACTGTACCGTTTATGTTCATTTCCTTAAGCTTATCTCGGAAAATATCCATAATATCGGCAATATATTTGTCACGTGCGCTTTTTTTCAGATTAATATTCTCTCGAATTTCCTCGTAGGCCACAGGGTCAAGATATTTTAACGCTAAATCCTCAAGCTCAATTTTAATTTTCGACATACCTAAACGGTGAGCCAACGGAGCATATACATCAAGAGTTTCTTTTGATATTCTGAGCTGTTTGTCATGAGGCATATATTTCAATGTACGCATATTGTGGAGTCTGTCAATAAGCTTAATAACAACCACACGTATGTCCTTTGACATTGCAAAAAACATCTTACGCAGGTTTTCTATCTGCTGTTCCTCACGTGATGAATACTTAATTTTTGCAAGCTTTGTAACGCCGTCTACAAGTCCTGCAACAACCTCGCCAAACAGAGTCGTAACATCATCATAGGTACACCCTGTGTCCTCCACCACATCATGGAGCATACACGCAGATACCGCATACACATCAAGGGAAAGCTGTGCGGCAATATATGCCACCTCGACAGGGTGCAGTATATATGGGTCACCGCTTTTACGTTTCTGTCCCTTATGCATGGACTTTGCGAATTTGTACGCAATTTCGACCATATCAGTATTGGCATCGGGATTATTCTTTTTTAATAACTCAACTATTTTTTTGACTATTTCATCTGTGTCCTTACTCTCCTGCTGCGGCATTTTTTCCGGAGCAAGTATTATGTTTTTATCAATGTCACTCATGAAAATCCCCCCTTGCCAATTATGATTTGTTATCTGCTATGAGCTTTATATCTACTAAAACGAGCTGTGCCGTATCATTACCCTGATAATTATTTATGTCAAGCTTGCAAGCAAGATGAACATAATCACCGGGTTTTATTGCATCTATAAATTCACCCATTCCGAAGCCGATAGCGTTTATTCTGACTCCGTCCTTAATAACCTGCATACGCAGATGTTTTTTCTCAATTCCGACAGCTGACACAGCACCGACACTTGCATTTTTTACCGCAAAAACAGGCGTCTCATTTCCCATTCCAAACGGCTCTAATGCCGCAATCAATCTTGCTGTTTGTAAATTCAGGCTCTTGCCGTCTAAAATGCTGTCAATCTTCACAACGGGCAGTAAATCCTCCGCTGTAAGATTTTCTTTGGCGTATTTATTTATCATTTTGTCAAACTCGGCTAATTTATCCTCATCTAAGCCCATACCTGCCGCCATAGCGTGTCCGCCAAAGTTTGTGAGCGTAGACTCGCAGGCAGACAAAGCATTAAACAAATTGAAACTTCCAACGCTCCGTCCACTGCCCTTTCCTGCGCCGTTATCAAACGAAATCAGTATGCAAGGCTTATGGAAACGTTCGACAAGCCGTGATGCGACAATTCCGACAACGCCGTTATGCCAGCCCTCTTTTCCAAGCACAATGACATTTCTCTTGTCAAAGTCCTTGTCCAATTCTATCATCTCCATAGCTTCCTGATATATTCCAATTTCTGTTTCCTGTCGTTCCTTGTTCGACTCATCAAGCTGTTTTGCAATCATTGACGCTTTTTCAGGCTCGTCCGTCAAAAGAAGCTCAACGGCAGTTGATGCAGAACCCAATCGTCCTGCGGCGTTTATTCTCGGTGATAACGCAAATGAAATCGTTGCACCTGTAACCTTTTTATCAGCAACGCCTGAAATTTCAAGCAACGCCTTAATACCGCAACGTCTTGGGTTTTGAAGCTGTGCAAGACCTTTTTCAACTATAACTCTGTTTTCACTCAAAAGAGGGACGACATCGGCAATAGTACCTAATGCGGCAAGCTCTACGTATTCATCGAAAACCTCGCCTGTATTCATTCCCAGACGCATTGCCAAGGCAAGCACAAGCTTAAATGCCACACCAACGCCTGCAAGTGCATCAAACTCATATTCATCATCTTCACGCTTTGGGTTTAGCACCGCAACCGCCGCTGTGGGGATGCGTTCCTTGCACGTGTGGTGGTCTGTAACTATGACATCCATACCCTGAAGCTTTGCAAACTCTATCTCTCCTATGGCGGTAATTCCGCAGTCAACGGTAATCAAAAGCTTAACGCCCTCTTTAATAAGTCTGTTCACCGCCATTATATTAATGCCGTAGCCTTCGTCCTTACGGTCAGGAATATAGTACCGAAGATTTGCTCCAACAGAACGGAGAAAGCCATACAGGAGCGATGTTGAAGTTATACCGTCAACATCATAGTCACCATATATTGCAATAGACTCACCTGCATCAAGTGCCGCCGCAATCCTGTCAACTGCCTTATCCATATCAAGCATAGACATAGGATTTAAAATGCCCTGTTTTGACTTTGACAAGAACGTCTTAAAGTCCTCGGCAGCTATACCACGATTAAGCAGGATATTAGCCAAGAGTCTTGGTATACCTGTCTTTTCCGCCGCAATGTCCACCGCAGCAGTGCTTACATCCTCATTTCTGTATTTCCACATTTTCCGAACCATACTTCCACCATCTGATCACACAATCCGTCCGCAACAAAACGGCAAATCGTTTTTCTACATATAAAAATATACTTATTATTTAATTATATCATTTTTTCGCTGAAAATTCAAGCTTTTACGCAAATTTTTTCTATATACCGCAAGATACTTTGTTTTTTTATATTTTTTTAAAAAATGCTTGACAAATATACTATTCTATGGTAGAATTACTATTGTTCGTTACAGCGGAAGTCGGACGAAAACGTGTGGAGGAGTATCGAAGTGGTCATAACGGGTCGCACTCGAAATGCGGTAGTCCGAAAGGGCTCGTGGGTTCGAATCCCACCTCCTCCGCCATATAACGGGATGTGGCTCAGTTTGGTAGAGCACTACGTTCGGGACGTAGGGGCCGCAGGTTCAAATCCTGTCATCCCGACCAAAAGAAAACGACAATTTTTGGCAAAAAAGTTGTCGTTTTTTTGTACTATTCTCTTTTATGTATCCTTTGTTATATATTCTTTAAAAGGAAACTGTTATTAAGAAACTGTAAGGGGAGAAAATAGAATGTATTTATCCGACAAATGGGAAGATTATAAAATCGTAGACGCATCGGGCGGAGAAAAGCTTGAATATTGGGGGCAATATTTACTGCGCAGGCCTGACCCGATTGCAGTCTGGGACGATAAAACAGATTTGGCACGCTGGAATAAAGTTGATGCCTGGTACCACCGCTCAAATAAAGGTGGTGGCAGTTGGCAGGTTTTTAACAAGGGTATACCCGACAAATGGCAGATACGCTATCGTGAGCTTGTGTTTAACGTACGTCCTACAGGGTTTAAGCACACAGGTCTGTTCCCGGAACAGGCTGTAAACTGGGACTTTATCAGCGAACTTATTAAGTCCGCAAAACGACCTGTTAAGGTGCTTAATCTTTTTGCGTATACAGGCGGTGCGACGGTGAGTGCCCTTTCTGCAGGAGCAGAGGTTTGCCACGTTGATGCATCAAAGGGTATAGTAACGTGGGCAAAGGAGAATGTAATATCATCAGGGCTTGGCGACAGAAAAGTGCGTTATATTGTAGATGACGTTGTAAAGTTTGTAAAGCGTGAAATTCGCCGTGGTAACAGGTATGACGGAATAATAATGGATCCCCCTTCATACGGACGCGGGCCGTCAGGTGAAATGTGGAAAATAGAGGAGGCACTGTTCCCTCTTATATGTGACTGTATGGAGATATTATCGGATGATCCGTTATTTATGTTGATAAACTCATATACAACAGGGCTATCGGCAACGGTGCTAAAAAACGTTATGCGTGTTACTGCACAAAAGCGTTTCGGCGGAGAATTTGATGCTGACGAAATAGGATTGCCTATAGAGGCTAACGGACTTATATTGCCCTGTGGAATTACAGGAAGATGGTATAGGAAGGATTGATTGTATGTTAACAGGAAAAACAGTTGTACTTGGTGTTACAGGTTCGGTTGCCGCATATAAGACGGCAAATCTTGCACGTATGATAAAAAAGCTTGGTGGCAACGTACACGTCCTTATGACGAAAAACGCCGAGAATTTCATTAATCCATTTACTTTTGAGACTTTAACTCAGAACAAATGTCTTGTTGATACATTTGACAGAAATTTCCAATACAGTGTTGAGCATGTTGCCATTGCGAAAGAGGCAGACATTGTTATGATAGCACCTGCAAGTGCAAACGTGATAGGCAAAATTGCTAACGGCATTGCAGACGATATGCTTACAACTACAGTTATGGCATGTCCATGCAAAAAAATTATAGCACCCGCAATGAATCATAATATGTATCACAATCCTATAGTACAGGATAACATAGAAAAGCTTATGCGGTTTGGGTACACTGTAGTAACACCCGACTGCGGTATGCTTGCAAACGGCGACACAGGCGACGGACGTATGCCCGAGGAGAGTGTGCTTCTTGAGTATATCCTGCGTGAGACAGCCTACACAAAGGACCTGCTCGGCAAACGAGTTCTTATAACCGCCGGTGCAACAAGGGAAGCCATTGATCCCGTCAGGTTTATAACTAACCGTTCCACAGGCAAAATGGGTATGGAGCTTGCTCGTGCAGCTATTTATCGCGGCGCTGAAGTGACTGTTGTAAAAGGTGCGACAGAAGTAGAGCCTCACAAATTTGCAAAGGTAATAAACGTTGAGTCTGCACAGGAAATGTATGATGCAGTGATGAAATACTCACCTGATGCAGATATAATAATTAAAGCTGCGGCAGTTGCAGACTATACTCCCAAGGAAGTAAGTACGCAGAAAATCAAAAAAACCGACTCGGACTATGCAATAGAACTGACACGAACACGTGATATTTTAAAAACGCTTGGCGAAAACAAGAAGCAAAATCAGTTCCTTTGCGGTTTCTCTATGGAAACCGAAAACCTGATTGAAAACTCAAAAAAGAAGCTTGACTCAAAAAATGCAGATATGATTTGCGCGAACTCTGTTTGTGGGGAAGGTTCAGGGTTTGGCACAGACACAAACGTTATAACAATAATAACGAAAAATAATACTGTTACACTGCCGTTGCTTTCAAAGTTTGACTGTGCAAACGCAATATATGACGAAATATTAAAAGGAGAAAACGCTATATGCGAATGAGGAAAAAGAAAAACTGTGCCGCACGTATCGAACGATGCGGCGACATAAGAATAACAGACCCTGAAAATCACAAGGGTAACTGGAATAAGGTGTTCGGTAACGATAACCCCATTCACGTTGAAATCGGATGCGGTAAAGGTAGTTTTATCGTAGGAATGGCAAAGCTGTACCCTGATGTGAATTTCATTGCTATAGAAAAAGTTGAGGATGTTATTGTTATGGCAATGGAAAAAGCGATTGCAAATGAAGTCAGCAATGTACGATTTATGGACCTTGACGCTGAGCGTATTGAAGATTTCTTTGAGAAGGGTGAGATAAAACGAATTTATCTGAATTTTTCCGATCCCTGGAAGAAGAGTAAGCAAGCAAAACGCAGGCTTACTCACAAAAACTTCCTCGACCGATATAAAAAAGTATTAAACAGCGGTGATTATATATGGTTTAAAACAGATAACCAAAAGTTGTTTGAATTTTCACTTAATTCGTTTTGTGATGAGGGCTTTAAATTGCGAAACATTACACTCGATTTACATAATTCGGGATTTGAAGGAAATGTTGTTACAGAATATGAACAGCGTTTTATGGACTTGGGACAACCGATATATCGCCTTGAAGCTACATTTTAACTTGTTTTGAGCGGTATGCCGTGTTTAAGTCTTAAACGCAAATCATCAGCAAGCATCGCTATGTATTCGGAATTTGTCGGATGATTGTCGTATGCGCCATCAGGTGTCACGCCGAATATATCATATATGATTTTCCTGTTTCCTCTATCCCATGATACGCTTATGGCATGTCTTATAGATCGTTCTATGCTTTGGGCGGACTTATGGTAGATTTCCGAAAGCTTGGGATAGAGTTTTTGAGTGATAGGGCTGATAATGGAAATGTCGTCTATTGCAAGATGTAACGCAGTACGTATATATTCGTAACCATTAAGATGAGCAGGTATACCCATATAATGCAGAAAGCGTGATATATAAATTTCAATATCCTCCTCAACGGATACGGGTTGTTCGGTATGCGGTGTGTTCAGCAAATCAACTATTGTATTGCATATCTCATCAGGTGGCTGTGGTTTGACTATAAAATAATCAGCCCCGTACTCCGTTGCCATAGACAGCATAGAGTCAGTCATAGTTTGTGCCGCCACAATTATGAATGGTTTTACCGCTCGGTTCAGCGTGCGCAGTTTGCGAAGTATACCTATCGCATCAAGTTCAGGTAAAAGAAAATTGATTATGGCTGCTGTCGGCTTGATATCCTCTATCATCGCCAATCCGTCTGTTCCTGTTGTAGAATATGTAGCATCAAAAAATGCAGGATTTAACTTTGCGCAATCCACTATACTGCTTGCATATCCTGCATCGGAATCTACTACCAACAGTGTTATTTTGTCATTCATTTATTACTCTCCTTTTTTTCAGCATAATAAAAGTATACCACTAATCGTAAATAAATTCAACAAATGTAGAAAAGTGTAAATAAGATTTAATCGAGTTGTCCTGTAATAACACTCGGATTGATTTTGTGTGTATTTTGAAAGTCAGACGTAAAATCAACATAATAAAAACGGATATCGCCCTCTGTTTAGGTGCAATATCCGCTGTTTTTATGTCAAAATGTGTGAAATCGTGACGAGTTCCGGCTTATTTATAGTTGATAAACGTATCAACCATAGTATTAAGATTTGTCATATTTATCTCATCAGCACCGTTAGGACTTGATGCGGTGATTATGTATGCAGAACGGTCATCTGCGAAATATACGCTCTTTATGCTTTTAAACTCAGGATCGCTTGTAGCAGTGCACGTATACTTATATCCCTCGTACGCATTATCTTTCATCAACACGAAAAATCCCGTTATATCTATCGAATCATCATCAGCAAGCATATCCATCAGCTGATTTTCATTGTCGATTACCTGCGCATTTTCCGAATACTTTATATTGATCGTGTTCGGATATCCCTCTTCATTCTGGATTGTAATTATTACATTATTGGGATCTTCTTCGTTTATCTCTGCACCGTCAGGGAGTTGAATGGAATATAAGTTATCCGCACCCTGGTAAAGCGAATACCCGTCAATCAAAGCATAATCTCCCAACACTGTCTGAATTTCTGCCGGTTTCTGCACAGGTGTCTCTGTCGGTGTCACCTCGCCTGTCATCGAACAACCCGAAACTGTAACTACAGTAAGCATAGTCGCCAATGCAGTATATACTATCTTTCTTTTCATGGTAACCTCCCATATTATTTGTATGTTTTTATCAAATGAATTGCAAAAATTAAATCCATTTATATGTATAATACACTAATATGCGAAATTTGTCAAGTTTTATTTATAGTTTATAGCATTTCAGGGTTTAAAACATTCTGAATACGCCAATTACTTTTCCGATAATTTCCACATTATCGGCTATAATCGGTGACATTGTATCGTTTTCGGGCTGTAGACGATAGTGGCCATTTTCCTTATAAAAAGTCTTAACCGTTGCATCCTCGCCGTTTATCAGTGCCGCAACAATATCACCGTTAGACGCATCAGGTCTCTTTTCTATAATGATATAGTCGCCGTCATAAATGCCTACATTTATCATCGACTCACCGCTGACTTTAAGCATAAAAATCTCATTATTTTTTACATACGACATAGGTATGGGAAAATGTCTCTCAAGCTGTTCTACAGCAGTTATAGGTACACCTGCGGTTATTTTTCCGTATACGGGCACCTCTATATATTCTTCTCTTGTTTCGGATATGTCCTCCTCTGTTTCGGGGTACCCAACCACCCTCATTGCACGGTTTTTTGCCGATGTCTTTTCAATCTTGCCCGCCGCCTCAAGCTTTGACAGACGTGCATGGACAGTAGCAGGTGAATTTAGGTTCACCGCCGCACATATTTCACGAACAGTAGGCGGATAACCATTTTTCTTTATTCCTCTATATATAAAGTCAAGAATTTCATAATCCTTAGCCGTAAGCTTCGCCATCACAATCACTCCTCACAAACATATTTTCTATATTGTATCACAAAAAAACGCATTTGTCAAACATACGTTTGATAAATGCGTTCGCTTTGCTCATAATACATCATTAAGAACATCTATAATATCCGTACCATGCTCCGTATCAAAACGGATTTCTCTGTCATAACACCATCGCCATTCCCATTCAAACCAATTAATATTTTCCTCGTAAGGTTTATTTTCAAGCTCATTTATCCGAGCATTGAGCCAACGCTCCCAACGAGGTTTATAAAACTCCGAGAACATACCCGACCACTGTCTGTTTGAGTAGTCATGGAGGCTTACAGCACCGGTATGGGAAGTCCATGTTGTTATCTG
The DNA here is from genome assembly GCA_029226065.1 of Clostridiales bacterium. Lineage (GTDB taxonomy): Bacteria > Bacillota > Clostridia > UBA1381 > UBA1381 > Ornithomonoglobus. The sequence continues at coordinate 3,935 of JAQXXM010000154.1, read as the reverse complement.
CTGTTTTAAATTGCAAATGTACAGATTACGTGTAAAATCATCTGTGTTATCTGAAAGTTTTTCTGCCTGCCTGATGTACCTTCCAAGTGTGTAATACTCATTTAAGCCTGATACATCTTCCATTTTATCCGCAATCGTTAAAATCTCTGATGTAGCTTTCTTGAAAGCATCTGTGTTTTTACTGTTATATGCACATTCAAGCTTTTTATAACATTGCAAGGCACGATTCGATAGAACCTGCAACGTAACCGTTACAATGTCATACATATATCCCTGACTATGTTTTAAAATATCATAATCATTTTTCAATAAGCCAAGCACCTTTTCAAGCTCTGTCGCATCATACCCAATAACGGAATTACCCCAAGTAGATGCACTTTTAATTCCAAGTGCAGGTCTTGCGTTAATTATACATTCAGGTGCACCCTGTCCTATCATATTCAGCTCTGCTTTGTAGACAGTATTATTTAAAATCTTTAAAGCCTCAATGGCACTTTCACTTTTGGCACCGTACCGCCTTTGTGCATAATCACTCAACCATCTATCAATGTTTACCTCAGGTAATGGCTCTGCTGCATTGTCCTGCCATATACACTCAAAGAAGAAATCGTACAGCAACGGATTATTTTCACTCGCCTCAGGAGTAATACCTATACCTACGTTTCTATATGTTGTATTGAATGCAACGGGTACATTCTTTATCAAATTATCAAGATGTCCGTGAAGTCCAAGGCGGCCTCCAAAGTTATTAAGCATACAATAAACCCACGGTGTGCCGTCAAATTCGGGAGCATATCCGTGATTAGGATTACCCGCCCTGCCCTCGGTATAGTGAGGAGTCTTTTCTGCGTATAAATCCAATATAATTGCATGATCCCTGCCGTTGGGTATTCTTTGGAGTCCTTTCAGCAATTCTGATGAGGGATTGTCCTGCCATGACTGAATTATCCATACTGCACGATAATCGGCTTTAAGCATTTCTCTTAAAACTGCTTCGGATATATCCGCCGGCTTTAAATCACCCGTTCTTCCGCCCTCGTGGAATGGATCTGTAGCATAATAAAAGCTGTAATCACCATACACTTTACGCTGACACTCATAGAACATCTGTGCATATTTTTTATACGCATAAGTATTTGTCCTAAGCATTGACGGACGTTCAGAACCGCCCCATATACCCTGTTCTATTATGGGTGCATCGCCGTCATAATCTTTTATATCTAACGGCATCATACCGCTGTAGCCTTGAAGTATAGGGTGCATACCAAGCTTACGCATTATGAGATGATTTTCTCTTGCAAGCTCTGTCCTTCTTGCAAACCAACTGTCGTGTATAGGGCCGCCAATTCCGGTAATATTTGCCATATACAACCACGCATAATATGCAGGTCCTGTCAAAAAGCTTTTTATGGCGTTATGACTGTAGCCTATCTTCGTTAAAAATCTACGCCACACCTCTTCCTGTGCTGTTATGTCAAGTACAGCATTTACACCATTAAGTGCTAACCAGTCAAGCTCCTTACGCCACTCCTCTGTACCCCAGAACGCCATAGTATATGAGAATATACAGTAGTTATAGGCATATCTTACCTTTGCCTTTGTCTCCTTAAATATCGGTTCATCCAAAGCAATAATAGACTCAGGCATACGTACCTGATCGCCGACCTGTGATATATTTACCTTGCAATAGTATTTAAGATAATAATTCAAGCCTGTGCAAAGAGATACTCCGTTATTTCCTTTTATCAAAATTTTGCCATTACAATAGGATAGCTCAAAGTAGTCAAAGTCATGTCCATCAATCGGATTTTTGCAAAGCATAAAATCGAACCAATCGGTATATTCAGCTCCTATTCTACGTTTGATAATTCCACAGACCTCATTATATGTATCGGTATCTGTTATTTCTACATTATATTTTGAATTACAAAAATCCTCTACTTCTATTTGAGGTAATTTCTTTATAGGAGTTCCGCTTTTTTTGCCGTCAAAAGACACATCAATATTGCACCCTACAGGAACAGAGCAATACTGCAAATAAACACGTATAAACCTTGCTTCAAGACCTTTAGCATCTATTTTATTCTCTTTTTCGACCTCGCACCCCTGATATTCTGACAGTAATTCAAAATCACGTCCGTTTATACTCGTATAGACAGCATAATCTACATATCCCCTGCCTTGTGCGATGACTGAAATTGTTTCAAGGATATAATTATCTCCTAAGTCTTTATCAATACACTTGGGATAGCAGTCAAAATCGTAAGTTTCCGGTGCATACAGCTCTACTTGGATTGAATTAAAATCTGCCTCTGATGCACATATACATATCTGCGATGCAGACACAGGATATTCAACATCAAAAACAAGCTCCGTACCCTTTGGATTTTCCATCTTACCTATAGGTAAAAGATCAGTTGTTACATTATTCAATGCATATTCTACAGTAATAGACGAAGAAAATCCGTTTGAATTAGCAACACGCACCTGAACAATTTTATTGTATTTATATGTATCAAACGACAGCATAAGCTTTCCGTTGTTGTAAGCCTTCGACTCAATATCTACTTTTAACATATTACTCCCTTTTTCCCAAATACACCGGCAAACCTATATCTTTGCCGGTGTAAAACAACAATTAAAACTCATCAGGCTTTTCGCTTCTTAATCCAAAATCATATAGTATCGCCTCGCATATACGTCTTGATGCATCACCGTCACCGTATGGATTAGCCGCCTGTGCCATTTTGCTATACTCCTCAGGGCTGTCAAGAAGCTCTTTTGCAAGCTTAACTATAACCTCTTTATCTACTCCCGCTATTTTTACCGTACCTGCCGCAACTGCCTCGGGACGTTCCGTTTCACGGCGTAAAACAAGAACAGGTTTTGCAAGCGCGGGTGCCTCCTCCTGAATACCGCCCGAATCTGTCATTACCATAAAACTGCGGGCAATAGCATTGTGAAGCTCCATTACATCAAGCGGATCTATCAGGTGAACTCTGTCATTGTCGCCTAATATTTTCCATGCCACTTCACGAACAGCCGGATTTAAGTGGACGGGATAAATAACCTCCGTATCCTCGTATTCATTCACTATTTCGGAAATTGCCGTGCATATATCCTCTAACGGCTTACCGAGATTTTCTCTGCGGTGTGCAGTAACCACTATTACACGCTTGTTATCAAAATCTACATTTCTAAGACATTCGTTTTCAAATTCGTAGTTTTCTCTTACAGTTGTTTTAAGTGCGTCAATGACAGTATTGCCTGTTATATATATATTCTCACTATTGATATTCTCTTTTATGAGATTGTCATAATTACGTGTTGTAGGCGAAAAATGAAGCTTTGCTATTCTGCCTGTAAGCTGACGATTCATTTCCTCCGGGAACGGGCTGTAAATATCATACGTTCTTAATCCCGCCTCAACGTGACCGACAGGTATCTGCTCATAAAATGCGGCTAATGCGGCAACAAAGCTTGTTGAAGTATCGCCATGCACAAGAACAATATCGGGTTTTTCCTTTTTAAGAACATCCTCCATTCCCTCAAGAACACGTGTTGTAATTCCTGCAAGCGACTGTCTTGTTTTCATTATATCCAAGTCATAATCAGGCGTTATTCCAAAGGTATCAAGAACCTGGTCAAGCATCTCTCTATGCTGTGCGGTTACACATACTATAGATGTAATTTCCTCATATTTTTGAAGCTCCAGTACAAGCGGACACATCTTAATCGCTTCGGGGCGTGTGCCGAATACCGACATAACTTTTATCTTATTCATCTTCATCCTCCATATTATCAGTTTCCTGGGGTGTATCTGTTTTATGAACAAAGCTGTTTTTGCCCATCATTGTAGCTATGAGCAAAAATATCAGCACACATATCAACAGTAACATTGCTCTTAAAAATCTCTGCTCAGCAAGGAGTATTGA
>JAQXXM010000153.1 GCA_029226065.1 Clostridiales bacterium | reverse complement strand
ACTGTTCCACTTTTTTACATCTTTTATACTAATCCCATACACCACTCTACACCAATCGCAACAATTACTACCAATGCAGAAATGATAAATCCGTGCATCATCGGTGCAAATCCTGCTTTTTTAACATCTTTAAACCTTGTGTTAAGACCGATTGCCGCAAGAGCTGTAACCATTAGGAATTTACTTGCATCTTTTGCATATATGCCAACCTGTTCAGGGATAAAGCCTACGCTATTGACGATTGATAGTGCTATAAATCCTACAATAAACCACGGGAACAAGCTCAATATGTTGATTTTTGAACCTTGTTCTTTGTGTGCATTTTCTTTGCTTTTTATTCTTAGATTGATAAACGCAAATACAATAACGGTCGGAATAATAGAAAGTGTACGTGTAAGCTTTACCATTGTGGAGAAGTCGCCTGCCGCTTCACTATATGCATAACCTGCCGCAACAACGCTTGATGTGTCGTTTACCGCTGTTCCTGCCCATAAGCCATACGCCATATCGGACAGTCCGAGGAGTCGTCCCATAATCGGGAACAGGATTATCATTGCCATATCAAATATGAAAGTAGCGGACATTGCATAGGCAATATCGCTGTCCTTTGCATCTATTACAGGTGCTATTGCCGCTATTGCCGAGCCGCCGCAAATGCCTGTACCAGCTGAGATAAGATTTGATATTTTCCAGTTCAGTCCTAATGCTTTACCGATAAAATGGCCTCCGCCAAAACACGTCAGAAGCGTAAAGAACATAACTACGAGCGAAATCTTTCCTACTGAAATAATGACATTTACGCTCAGTGATGCACCAAGAAGTATAATTGCAAATTTCAAAATCTTCTTTGAAGTGAATTTCAGTCCGTCACTTAACCACGCCGGTTTCCAAAAGTTGTTTATTAACATTCCCAAAAGCAACGCAATAACAGATGCCCCTATAACGTGGATTGGAATTAAGCCTTCAATAAATCTTGATATAACCGCTAATACTACCGCTACAAGAAATCCAGGTATTACTTTTGCAGTTTTTATCATAAAGTTTTTCATATTCACACATTCCCCTTTTTAATAATAAATTTTTTACGCAGTACATTATACCACATTATTTTTGACAAATCAATATAGAATAAAAATTTTCAAAAAAAGTATTGACAATTTAAATTAATAGTTGTATAATATGAGATAATTTAATATAATTAAACCGTTGAAACAGAAAAAAGGCAGAGTAGGTCTTTAAGAGCGAGCGGATTATGGTGTGAGTTCCGCAAAGATTCTCTGAGTAATATGGGCTGTTGAGGGCAGTGTTAAATGCACTGACGCATGATCGGCGTTAGGGATCGGGAATATGTTGGTATTCTGCTAAGCGTACGGGTTAGCTCGTAAATCAAGGTGGCACCGCGGATTTTGTAATTTATTCGTCCTTGACAGATAGGTAATTTCTGTCAAGGGCGTTTTTATTTGCTCACGACAGGAAAATAAATGTTTTGGAGGCAGTTAAAATGGAAGTTTTACCAAGCTTAACAACAGTCAAAGAAATTGCTGACTGCGGCAAATACGATATTTTGCCTGTCAGCTGTGAAATGCTTTCTGACGTATGCACGCCCATCGAAGCGTTGCGTATACTCAAAAACGTATCACATCACTGCTATATACTCGAATCTGTAGCAGGTAACGAAAAATGGGGACGCTATACATTTTTAGGTTTTGATCCGAAAATGGAAATCACCTGTCGGGACGGCAAAATGAAAATCGGCGAGCTTAGCATTGAGACAGACAATCCCACAAAACAGCTACGAGAAATTATGTCAAAATATAAAAGTCCGAAATTCGATTATCTGCCCTCCTTTACGGGAGGACTTGTGGGATATTTTTCCTACGATTATCTTGGCTACAGCGAGCCTGCAGTACGGACAAATGTAGAGGATAAGGAAAACTTCAAGGATGTTGATTTAATGCTGTTTGACAAGGTTATTGCCTTTGACAACTTCCGCCAGAAGATAATCCTTATTGTAAATATGTCTCTTGAAGATTATAAATCAGGTTATAACAAAGCCGTATTTGAATTGAATAATCTTAAAAATTTGCTTTTACACGGCGAGCGAGCGAAAGAAGAAAGCGGAAAGCTTACGGGCGAGGTTTCCTCACTGTTCTCAAAAAAGGAATTTTGCGAAATGGTTGAGAGAGCAAAGCATTATATAAAAGAGGGAGATATTTTTCAGATTGTTTTATCAAACCGACTGTCCGCTCCCTTTGAAGGAAGCTTACTTAACACATACCGTGTCCTTAGAACGATTAATCCATCGCCGTATATGTTTTATTTTTCAGGTACTGACGTTGAGGTTGCAGGAGCATCACCCGAAACATTGGTAAAGCTTGAGGACGGCACACTCCACACATTCCCCTTAGCAGGAACAAGGCCGAGAGGAAAAACCGAGGCGGAGGATTTAAAACTCGAAAAAGGACTTCTCGCAGATGAGAAGGAGCTTGCAGAGCATAATATGCTTGTGGATTTGGGCAGAAATGATTTGGGAAAAATCAGCAAGTTCGGCACTGTTAAGGTAGAAAAACTGCACAGCATCGAAAGATATTCGCACGTAATGCATATTGGCTCGACAGTCCGAGGTGAAATACGTGACGATTTTGATGCATTTGACGCAGTGAGTGCTGTACTACCCGCAGGAACACTTTCGGGCGCGCCAAAAATCAGAGCATGTCAGCTTATAGGCGAGCTTGAAAACAATAAGCGTGGAATTTACGGCGGAGCAATCGGATATATAGATTTTACAGGAAATCTTGACACGTGTATTGCGATCAGAATTGCGTACAAGAAAAACGGCACAGTATTTGTAAGAAGCGGCGCAGGCATTGTATATGACTCTGTTCCCGAAAAGGAATACCAGGAATGTATCAATAAAGCGGCCGCAGTTATAAATGCTTTAAAGGCTGCTGATGAGACCTGACACAGAAAGGAACGGTAACAGTTATGATACTTTTAATTGATAATTATGACAGCTTTTCCTACAATCTTTATCAGCTTGTGGGCGAAATCGAGCCTGATATAAAGGTTATACGAAATGACGAAATGACAGTGGAGGAAATCAAGGCACTTGCGCCTGACAGAATTATTCTCTCACCAGGTCCTGGCAGACCGGAGGATGCAGGGGTTATAATAGATGTAGCAAAGACAATATCTCAAAAGATACCTACTTTGGGGGTTTGTTTGGGACATCAGGCAATATGTTCGGCATACGGTGCAACGGTTACTTACGCAAAAGAGCTTATGCATGGGAAACAGTCGGATGCAAAGATAGACAATAATTGCTTGTTGTTTAAGAATTGTCCTGATATGGTGAAAGTGGCAAGATACCATTCTCTTGCGGCAGATATAAGCACCATACCTGAATGTCTTGAGGTTACGGCTGTGACAGATGACGGAGAGATTATGGCGGTTCGTCATAAACAATATCCCATTTACGGTGTGCAATTTCATCCCGAATCCATTATGACGCCATACGGAAAACAAATACTTGAAAACTTTATAAATTTGAATTAGGAGGATTATTATGATTAAAGAAGCAATTGAAAAAATAGTAAACAAAGAGGACCTGACATACAACGAGGCATATACGGTTATGAATGAAATAATGAGCGGAGAAACCTCAGCTACTCAGAACGCCGCATTTCTTGCCGCTCTCTCAACAAAGAGTGCAAAAGCTGAAACCACCGACGAAATCGCAGGCTGCGCCGCCGCAATGAGAGAACACGCAACTAAGGTTGTGACTGATATGGAGCTTTTTGAAATAGTCGGTACGGGCGGTGACGGAGCACACAGCTTTAATATATCAACTACTTCTGCATTAGTTGTCGCATCAAGCGGTATGAAGGTTGCAAAGCACGGAAATCGTGCGGCATCATCCAAGTGCGGAACTGCCGACTGTCTTGAGGCATTAGGTGTAAATATTGAGCAGGACCCCGAAAAATGCGTTGAGCTGTTGGATAAAGTCGGTATGTGTTTCTTCTTTGCACAGAAATATCACACTTCAATGAAGTATGTAGGTGCAATTAGAAAGGAGCTTGGATTTAGAACAGTATTTAACATTTTAGGGCCGCTAACTAATCCCGGAAGCCCCAAATTCCAGCTTTTAGGTGTATATGACGAATATCTTGCAGAACCTCTTGCACAAGTTCTTATTAATTTAGGTGTGAAAAGAGGAATGGTTGTGTATGGTCAGGATAAGCTTGATGAAATATCTATGAGTGCACCCACAACTATATGCGAGTTTAAGGACAGCTGGTACAAAAAGTATGTTATATGTCCCGAGGATTTTGGATTTGCAAGATGTACGAAAAAGGACCTTGAGGGCGGAACACCCGAGGAAAACGCAAAAATAACACGTGATATTTTAAGCGGACAGCAAGGTCATAAACGCAACGCTGTTTTGATGAATGCAGGTGCATCACTCTATATCGGCGGCAAAGCAGAAAGTATGGAAAGCGGAATTGAGTTGGCGGCCGAGCTTATAGATTCGGGAAAAGCACTTGAAACGCTTGATAAGCTTATTGTGCTTTCCAACAAATGAGGTGACTTATGAATATTCTTGATGAACTGGCACAAAGTGCATACAACAGAGTAACAGAAGCAAAGAAAAAAGTGTCCGCCGATCAAATAAAGGCTGAGGCATTTTCATTGCCGAAGGGTGATTTTGAGTTTGAAAAAGCTTTAAACACCGATGATATTGCATTTATTTGCGAATGTAAAAAAGCGTCTCCGTCAAAGGGACTTATCGCAGAGAAATTTCCATATCTGAATATTGCACGCCAATACGAAAAAGCAGGGGCAGACTGCATTTCAGTCTTGACTGAACCAACAAGATTTTTAGGTAGTGATAAATATTTGGAGGAAATAGCGAATTTGGTGCATATTCCCTGTTTAAGGAAGGATTTTACCGTAGACGAATATATGATTTACGAGGCAAAGCTTCTTGGCGCAAAGGCAGTACTTCTTATTTGCTCTATACTTGATAAAAATCAAATAACCGATTATATAAAAATATGTGACACGCTTGGCATTTCCGCTTTGGTGGAAACGCATAACGAAAGTGAAATTAAAACTGCTTTAAATTCAGGAGCAAGAATTATCGGTGTAAACAACAGAAACCTCAAGGATTTCACCGTAGACACCGATAACAGCCGACGTATGCGTGAACTTGTACCGAAAAACGTATTGTTTGTTTCCGAGAGCGGAGTTAAGTCTGCGGAGGATGTGGCTCTGCTTAGAGAAATAGGCGCTGATGCTGTGCTTATCGGCGAAACGCTGATGCGTGCAGAGGATAAAGAAAAAAAGCTTAATGAATTGAGAGGCATAATATGACTAAAATCAAACTATGCGGGCTTACGAGAAAATGCGACATTGAATGGGTAAATGAGCTTATGCCTGAATATATTGGTTTTGTGTTTTTCCCTAAAAGCAGTAGATACGTAAGCTTTGATAAAGCCCAAAAGCTCCGCAAAAATCTTGACAGCGACATTACACCTGTAGGGGTTTTTGTAAACGAAGAGATTGACAATATAGAATATCTTGCAAAGAGTGGCATTATCGGTATGGCTCAGCTCCATGGAAATGAGGACAACGAATATATCAAGCTGTTACAAAGCAAAGTTTCGTGTCCTTTAATACAAGCATTTCGCATCGACACCGAAGCGGATATAAAAAGGGCGGAAAAATCCTGTGCCGACTATATTATGCTCGATTCAGGAGGCGGAACAGGGCAAAGCTTTAATCATAATCTTATAAAAAATATAAAACGAGAGTTCTTCTTAGCAGGAGGGCTTGACAGTGACAATGTATCAAAAGCAATAGCGGATTGCCATCCTTATGCGGTTGATGCAAGCTCATCTCTTGAAACATACGGAGTTAAAGACAGAGTGAAGATGGCAGAATTTGTTAAATCAGTGAGGAACAGAAACGGAGGATAAAAAATGACAAATCAAAAAGGCAGATTTGGAATACACGGCGGTCAGTATATTCCCGAAACTCTTATGAATGCAGTAATTGAGCTGGAGGAGGCTTACGAATACTACAAAAATGACGAGGAATTTAACAGAGAGCTTACATATCTGTTAAACGAATACGCAGGCAGACCGTCAAGACTTTATTATGCAGAAAAGATGACAAAGGATTTAGGCGGTGCAAAGATTTATCTTAAGCGTGAGGATCTAAATCATACAGGCTCGCACAAAATTAATAATGTACTCGGTCAGGCACTGTTAGCAAAGAAAATGGGCAAAACAAGGCTTATAGCCGAGACAGGTGCAGGTCAGCACGGAGTTGCTACTGCAACCGCTGCGGCACTTATGAATATGGAGTGTGTCGTATTTATGGGCAAGGAGGACACTGAACGCCAGGCGCTTAACGTATACAGAATGAAGCTTTTAGGAGCAGAGGTTGTTCCTGTTACAAGCGGTACTTCCACTTTAAAGGATGCAGTATCAGAAGCAATGCGTGAGTGGACAAAGAGAATTTCGGACACACATTACTGTCTTGGCTCGGTTATGGGGCCTCACCCATTCCCGACAATTGTCCGTGATTTTCAAGCTGTAATATCAAAAGAAATCAAGACAGAAATTCTGAAAAAAGAAGGACGTCTTCCCGATGCCGTTATAGCCTGTGTAGGCGGCGGCTCAAATTCAATAGGCAGTTTTTATCACTTTATAGAGGATAAAGATGTACAATTAATCGGTTGCGAGGCGGCAGGACGCGGTATAGACACATTTGAAACAGCTGCTACAGTAAATACAGGCAGACTTGGTATTTTCCACGGTATGAAATCATATTTCTGTCAGGACGAATACGGACAGATTGCACCTGTTTATTCTATTTCAGCAGGTCTTGATTACCCCGGTGTAGGTCCTGAACACGCAAACCTTTATGACACAGGCAGAGCTAAGTACGTGCCTGTTACGGACGAGGAGGCGGTATGTGCCTTTGAATACCTTTCAAAGATAGAGGGAATTATTCCCGCTATTGAATCGGCCCATGCCGTAGCACACGCAATAAATCTTGCGCCGACTATGGATAAGGATAAAATAATCGTAATTACTATTTCCGGCCGTGGAGATAAGGACTGTGCACAAATAGCAAGATACAGAGGAGTGGAAATTTATGAGTAAAATAAAATCAGCATTTGAGAACGGGAAGGCTTTTATTCCCTTTATAACCTGCGGAGATCCCGACCTTGAAACTACCGAAAAGATAGTTCGTGCATCAGTTGAAAACGGTGCGGATCTTATTGAATTAGGTATACCCTTTTCCGATCCAACCGCTGAAGGTCCCGTTATTCAGGGTGCAAACATTAGGGCCCTGGCAGGCGGTGTTACAACTGATAAAATTTTTGAATTAGTACGAAAATTGCGGAAAGATATTTCAACACCTATGGTTTTTATGACTTATGCAAATGTAGTATTTTCATATAATGCGGAAAAATTTATTTCCACTTGTAAAGAAATAGGCATTGACGGACTAATTCTGCCCGATTTGCCTTTTGAGGAGAAAGACGAATTTCTACCCATCTGCGATAAGTATGATGTTGATTTAATTTCACTTATTGCTCCCACCTCTGATAAGCGAATTGGAATGATAAGTAAAGAGGCAAAAGGATTTATATATGTTGTATCAAGTCTCGGCGTTACAGGTACAAGAAGTGAAATAACAACCGATTTGGATTCCCTTATTTCGGTTATACGAGAGAATACCGATGTACCATGTGCTATAGGTTTCGGCATATCAACACCTGAACAGGCGGCAAAAATGGCTGGCTTATCAGACGGCGCTATTGTTGGCTCTGCAATAATAAAGATAATAGAAAAACACGGAAAAGATGCACCAAAACACGTAGGCGAGTACGTAAAAAGTATGAAAACTGCGATAATGGGAGCATAATGACAAAACAAAAAGGGCTGAACGTTAATAAACTAAGGAGCTGTTGCGTTAGCAGCAGCTCCTTAGTTCATTAAATGCCTGTTCCAAATCAGCTATAATATCCTTTGCACTTTCCGTACCGATTGATAGACGTATCGTTCCGGGTTTAATTCCCTGGTCAATCAGTTCCTCCTCGGAAAGCTGAGAATGTGTCGTGCTTGCAGGGTGAATTACAAGTGATTTTACGTCTGCAACGTTGGCAAGCAACGAGAAAATCTGAAGTCTGTCAATGAAGTTATGCGCCTCTTTTTCTCCACCCTTAATGTCAAATGTAAAGATAGAGCCACCGCCGTTAGGATAGTACTTCTCATACAGTTCATGATCGGGGTGATCAGGCAACGCAGGATGATTTACCTTTTCAACCAACGGATGATTTGTCAAAAATTCAAGAACTTTCTTTGTATTTTCTGCATGACGTTCAACTCTCAAAGACAGAGTTTCCAAGCCCTGCAAAAGCAGGAATGCGTTAAATGGTGACAATGTCGCACCTGTATCACGAAGCAGTATCGCACGAATTTTCGTTACGAATGCCGCAGGTCCTATTGCCTCTGTAAATGAAATACCATGATAGCTGGGGTTAGGATCCACCAACGATGCGAATTTTCCACTGCCTTTCCAGTCAAATTTGCCGCTGTCTACAATAACTCCGCCGAGAGTTGTTCCATGTCCGCCTATGAATTTTGTTGCAGAATGAACTACAATGTCCGCACCATGCTCTATTGGACGGAAAAGATACGGTGTTGCAAATGTAGAATCAATAACAAGCGGTATCCTGTTTGCGTGAGCGATTTCCGACACTGCCTCAACATCGGGTATATCACTGTTTGGGTTTCCGAGTGATTCTATGAAAATTGCTTTAGTATCGGGACGTATTGCAGATTTTACCTCATCAAGATTATGAATATCAACAAAAGTTGTCTCTATACCATAGTTGGGCAAGGTATGGGCGAGCAAATTGTATGAACCGCCGTAAATTGTCTTTTGCGCTACAATATGTCCGCCACCCTCTGCAAGAGTCTGGATAGTATACGTAATTGCCGCCGCACCTGAAGCCGTCGCTAATGCGGCAACACCGCCCTCTAAAGCCGCTACTCTCTGTTCAAAAACATCCTGTGTTGAGTTAGTAAGTCTGCCGTAAATATTACCTGCATCGCTAAGTCCAAAGCGTGCCGCCGCATGCGCTGAATTTTTGAACACATACGATGTTGTCTGATAAATCGGCACTGCTCTTGCATCAGTTGCCACGTCAGGACTTTCCTGTCCTATATGTAATTGTTTTGTTTCAAAACCCCAGTTTGATGTATCTTTTATATTTGCCATAATTAAATTCCTCATTTCTTAAATTTTTTATATATCTCTCTTGCTTTGTACTGTTATATCCACATTCGTCCGTTTCTCCAGTTATGACGTAAGAGATAAAACCATTTTCCTAAATATTTTAATTCCATAATGGTATATCCTCCTGGTTCAACATATAATATATAATACCTATATGTTTAGTATGTTATTACTATACCATAAAAAGTTTTATTTGTCAATACTTTTTTATAAAAATTTTCTACTTTTGATATATTTTTTGCTTCGTTCTTGATTTTAAACGAAAAAAACTGCTGTAAATGAGTATTCCTGACATTCATTTACAGCAGCTCTTATCATTAAAACGGATACAATACACCACACAGCTTCAAAATTTTTTATTTCTTATTCTCAAACTCTTTATCCGCAAGAGAAGAGAATTTTTTAATCAAATATATTTCCTTCGGCACATACGGATTCAAGCTCGGACGATACAAGTCATGAAACCATTTTGAAAAATCAAAATCGCCACATGAATCGGGATGTTCTTTATAATAATCCCACACGCTGTTCCACGGTTCGTAGGTTTGATATTTCCCTGCCACAAATCCCCAACAATAACAGCCTATCTTTTCAAGGAAGTAAAGCGGGAACATTTCCTCGACCGTGTTTTTGCAACATCTTGCAAGCCACTCGGTATTCATTACAGGTCTTTCGAGCTTTTTGAGCAAATGCATTTCTTCAATATTGTTTTCATAACTGCTATAGTTGTGATATGTTATAATATCAGAATTTTCCAATCCTATCTTCTCAATCTCCAAAAGATTATCAAGGTCAACCGTCTGCGACCATATACCTACTGTTAAAGGCTGAATGGGATCGATATTTCTTATTATTTCAAAAAACTTCATCAGATGAGGCAAGGACATAGATTTTCTGCCTGAATTGCCCGGTTCGTTAAATACATCCCATAATAAAATTCTTTCATCGTCCTTATATTTTGTTACGATTTCACGCACAAATTCATAATACTTTTCTGCGTACTCAGGCTCGTCAAGAAGTGAATAGCCAGCGCCGTTGAATACGCCGTGTTGCGATACCTTTCTTCCGCCGTGGTAACCCCAATCAACATGCTGCTCACCCAAATTCATACGCTTTAACGCTTCCTCCTTAGGCGGCATACAGTCATTTCCGAGAACCACCATACAGGAAATTCCGTTTTTATCCGCTTCGGCAATATAGCGTTCAAAGCGTTCCATAAAACCATCATGTTCCTTTAGCCAAACGATAAACTCTGGTATAATTCTTATTGAGTTAAATCCCGTTTCAGCCACAAGCGCAAGCTCTCTCTTTGTTGTCTCAAACCGTTCCTCAAAGCCGTATTCCTGCCACTGGTCGACACGATTTGCACAATCACTGCTCATAAAATTACAACCTCTTATCCACGGTCTTGAATTATACCAGTCCCACACCTTCTCCTTGCTCCATTTTGTTCCCATACTTGTCATCCCCCTTATTTTGTATTTATAACTTTTTTTACAATATCTGTCATTGCCTCATAAAATATGCCCATATCCACGGAATAAGAAATATACTTCACTCCGAGTCTTTTCCATTTTATCGCATTCTCCTGTGTGTCCACAAACGTACCTACGGTGATATTCTTTTCTCTGCACATTTCTATGATTTCAAGCATTTTTTCTTCTACAATAGGATTATCTATCTCGCCTGGTATACCTAATGACTGCGATAAATCGTATGGGCCTATGAAAAGTACATCTATGCCCTCAACTGTCAAAATATCATCTATATTATTAATACCCTCCTGACCTTCTATCTGAAGTATTGTGACCTTCTCATTTTCGTCCTTAAAATATTCAAATCTGTCCTTTGAGGAATATTTTGCGGCTCTTACAAACCGGCATACACCTCTCTCGCCCATCGGCGCAAACTTGGTGCGTTTCATTACAGCTTCAGCCTCGGCACGCGATGTTATTTGCGGTACCTGTATTCCTCCGGCACCTATGTCAAGTACCTCACCCATAACTGATGCACAGCTTTCCTTTACACGTACTATCGGCATAATACCTACAATCTGTGCAGCACGTATCAAATTTTGAACGCTCTCTACACTGTTCGGTCCATGCTCCAAATCTATTATTACATAGTCAGCACCCGCATAACCGATAACCTCGATGAGTCCCGGATCGCAGGTTTTTGAAAAAACTCCGACAACTCCGTCGCCATTTAGTTTTTCCTTGAATTTATTTATTATATCTTTCATTTCCATAACTCTCTTTCTATATTGGGCGTAAGCTGCGCCAACATTCCTCCGTCAACAACCAATTCTGCGCCTGTTGTATTATTTGAAGCGTCGCTTGCAAAATACCATACGGCATTTGCAATATCGGTAAAGTCTGCTATATCCTCAATGGGCGTATAGTTGGCAAGATAATATTTGCAGTTATTTACGTTGTTCTCCCAACGCTCGGTTTTAATCATTCCGGGTAAAACGCAGTTAGAACGTATTCCATACTTTCCCCAATCCACCGCAAACGATTTTGACATAGCAAGTATTGCGCTTTTTGATGAGCAATATGCACAGCGATTTTCCGTAACTCTCACAGCAGAATTAGAAGTTATAAATACTATTGAACCGCCACCGTTATCTTTCATTTGCTTTGCAGCCTCTCTTGCCATCATGAAATTCCAAGCAACATTGATTTTATAAACACCCATAAAATCTTCAATATCAACATTAAGGCTTTCTTGACCTATGCCTAAGTTTGCCGCATTGAGAACAATGCTGTCAACACTGTAACCGTTATTTTTAATATCCGCAAATATTTCCGTTACCTCATCCTGTTCAAATGCTGTAGTATGATACCCCTTTGCGAACACTCCGTATTTTTCCGATAATGCTTTTGTCGCACTGTCTGCTTTAGCCTTATCCCGCCCGCTTACAAAAACATTATACCCCTCTTTTGCAAACCGCTCGGCAACGGCAAATCCCGTGCCGTAACTGCCACCTGTTATAAAAACTGATTTTGTCATAATTATAGCCAATAACTCCTCTCGTAAAAAACCAAAGTTTGAAATCCTTTCGCCAATGCCGTTTGGGAAAAGAGAAGCAAGCAGATTGTGCGTCCACGCGAACGCCGTGTACTCAATGTACATAAGTGAGAGCGGACGTGCGAGATGCGCCGCTTATCTTTTTCCAAACATTACCAATCGGCATTACTGCCATCTTCATAATACTGACGTGGTGTTGTCCATTTTCCGTCGTACAGCTTGTCTTTTAAAGCTTCCTCATCAAGTTCCACACCCAAGCCCGGTTTTGTAGGAACATCAATATATCCGTCTTTTATAACAAACGGCTCTTTTATGTATCCAACGCCCAAATCAGACTTATCGGGATTTCCAGGATGCTCCTGTACAAGGAAATTCGGAATACACGCATCAAGCTGTATGCATGATGCAAGAGATATAGGCCCTAAAGGATTATGCGGTGCAACGGAACCGTAATACATTTCAATCATTGCTGCAAGCTTTCTTCCCTCGTAAATTCCGCCTACATGGCATATATCAGGCTGAATAATGCTAACCGCCTGCTTTTCGATAAGCTCTCTATACTGCCACTTTCCGAAAAGTCTTTCGCCGGCGGCAATGGGAACGGTTGTTTTATGCGCAATGTTTACCATGCAGTCAACATTCTCAGGCAGGCATGGTTCTTCAATAAACATCGGACTGTACGGCTTAAGCTGTTCTATAAGAATATTTGCGACAGCAGGTGAAACTCTGCCGTGAAAATCAATAGCCAAATCAACGCCATTTCCTATTCTTTCACGAACCTTGGCAAAACGGTTAATATGCTTTTCAATATTTTCGGGGTTTTCCACAGCCTTTATAGGCGGTATTATAGAATATTTAAGAGCAGTATAGCCCTCCTTTAATCTTTCATCGGCAATATCAAGCATTTCATCTACCGAAAACTCGCCTACAACAGCCGTTCTCTTTATATGCGTGTACATTCTTATCTTATCTCTGCATCTGCCGCCAAGCATTTCATATACAGGACAATTATAATATTTACCTTTGATATCCCACATTGCCTGCTCAATTCCGCTTATTGCCGAAAGCATAAGCGGACCGCCTCTGTAAAATCCACCTCGGTAGAGTGCCTGAACATGATGCTCAATCTGCATCGGGTCCTTGCCTATAAGATAGTCCTCGAACTCCTTTATAACTGCTTCAACTGATGTGCAATGCCCTTCTAAAACCGGTTCTCCAAGGCCGTAAATATCGGTATCGGTGTGCATCTTCAAAAACATCCATCTCGGCTTAACCTTAATTACTTCAAGTCTTGTGATTTTCATGAACATTCTCCTCTATAATACAATTTCTTTATAAAATTCCGGTATTACTTTATTTGCATATCCGAATTTATTCATATCCAAATCATCGAACAAACCGCAGTGCAATGGTATTGCCTTTGCTCCTATTCTCTCGCAAAAACACTTTGCGTCTGCTATATTCATATTGTTTCCTCGCCCGTTTACCGGCAGAAACACATAATCAATATCGTTTGGCAAATCCGAAAATACTTCCTCGTTATACAGAGTATCTCCCGTTACATAATACTTCTTGCCCTCCGATTTCATTATGAAACCGATTGCCGCATCATCGGAATGTTCCGCCTTAACGGCAACAAACCGTATATTCTCCTCTGTCCACACTGTATGGCGGTTAAACATTACAAAATTGTTGCTCACTCCATTAAAATTCTTTCTCACCGCTTGCCACGCATTTGACGGAGCAAGCACTAATACATTACTGTTATCGGTTAGATAATGTTTTAATGTTTCAGCGTCTGTATGGTCAAGGTGATTGTGCGTAAGAACTATTATATCGGGCTTTATATCCAAAAAGCTTTTGTCAACAGGAACACGCCTCTTGTTCTGCGGCTCGATTTTTTCAACACTGTCTGACAGATACGGATCGACAATTATTGTTTTGCCCTCCGTTTCAAAAAGAAGCCCCGCCTGTCCGAGCCAAGTAACTTTCATATATTACATCATCTCCTCCAAAAAAATTCTTGATACATATTCCTTTGATGAATACGGTGCTATACTGTCAAATCCCGCATATTCGCGGTCAAAGGGTGAGTTTTGACAATTTGCCATGCACGTCATAGGCTCAAGGCAGATATAGTCGTCCGCACTTCCGTTATAAAAAAGCCACCATCCGAATTTTTCGTCATTTTCGTATATAAGCTTTATTCTATGTTTTATGTCTGTTAATTCAATTCGTCCATCGTTTTTCGCCTCGCAGTGTCTGCTGATAACTTTTTCAAGCGGCATAAATTCACCGCTGTTAATTTTACCGGCAACATCATCATATGATAAAAGCTTTCCTGTGGGCAGATAATTTCTATCTCTTTCTATTTCCTTTCCGATTTCGGCATAAAGCCGTACATCCTCTGTCTCCGCCCCCTCAAGAAACGGAATATTAAAGGTTGTATGAAAACCGAGAAAATTCGGCATATTTTCTTCCGAAAGATTGGTGATTTTTGTTCTCTGCTCCAAGCCGTCCGCGGATAGCCTGTAGGTCATTTCAATGCGGAAGCTGTGCGGGAAGTCAAGATACGGCTTTTCAAAAACGCATTTGACAAAGCTGTCTCTTATCTCTGCCATTTCAAATTCCATCTCATGCAGCATACCGTGCAGATGACAATTTGTTC
>JAQXXM010000152.1 GCA_029226065.1 Clostridiales bacterium | reverse complement strand
TCAAAATGACCTCTCTTTCATTATATAATATTCTTGCCGCATTGTTAATTCATAAATAAAGAAGCAAGCCTATAAGCCGGGTTCTGTCGTGGACAATCATCTATCTGTACCAATCGTCACCGACGGTATCAAGCCTTATGAGGGAAAATGGCGGGCCGCCTTAACATTCCCAAAGTTGCTCCGGATGGGGTTTACACCGGGATATAGTTACCTATACTCCGTGTGAGCTCTTACCTCACATTTCCACACTTACCGCATAAGCGGCGTTTATTTTCTGTTGCACTATCCTTAGAGTCGCCTCCACCTGCCGTTAGCAGGCATCCTGCCCTGTGGAGCCCGGACTTTCCTCATGCTTACGCACGCGATTGCCCAGCTTACTTCAATATTTGGTATTCTATCACAAAATCGCTTTAAAATCAAGTAAAATAGCATTTTATTTCAGGGATTTTTTCAAGCATCGGCACAAATTCGCCAAAATCCCTTTTAATCCTGTTTGCACAACGCATACAGAAATCACGTCTTAGTGACATATCATCACGCATTTGCTGTTTCATACCCCAGGTGTGTGTGAAATATCTCTCGCCGTCTAAGAACAGCTTTTCTAAGCTTGAAAACTCGTTCGTATGAATACCTAATGCATTTGCACACATAGGCAAAAGCCGCTGTTCGGCAAAAACCATATATGTAAGGCTGTCGCCCTGCTGTGCGTATTCCATAAACTCCTGCGCCTCACGTGTATACATTTCCTTTAAATCAGGGTTTTTTATTACGTAAAACGCTGTATTGGCAGGCTTTAGCCGCCAGTCAAAATCAGGGTTAAAAATGTAGCCTCGTGCCATTTTAAAGTGGTGTATATCGGGATAAACGTCCGAATACAGCTCCTCACGGTGTATTACGGTAATATCCTTTAAATTATCAAACGCAAGCCTGTCCCACACGATAAAGTCAGTGTCAATGACAGCTACGGGAGTGTTGGCGTTCTTTAACGCAAACAGCTTCCCTGCCGCCCAGAACTGCTGTGCGTTTATGCTTTTTGGTATATCGTCAAGCTCCGTTGTAACCTCATCCCAAAGCTGGAGCATATCACGATCCTTATAGAACGCATACCCAACATAATCTGTCGCCATTTTAATAGTACCGTTCTTCTCACGCCATTTAAGAGCAGACAACGCCGTAGTGAGTATGTCAAAATCCTCAACAAAAAAGCTTCCGCAGGCATCAGTACGCGGTTTTGTCCAGTTAGAGTGTATAGCCTGCATAAAAATCCCTTCCTTTTTTATTTCCTGATAACAGATTTATTGACAACAAGAGTAATACAACTACAACCGCACCTACTCCGCAATAAACCGTTCCCTGTCCGATATGGTTTTTACCGACAGGGTAACACCGTCGCCCTGTGACAAAATCGCCGTTTCAAGCTGTGGGTGTGCCATCAGTGTGTCGATATACTCACGTAAACGTGATATTATCGTCACCTTTCGCCGTGCAAAATGACCGTCATCTGCTGTCATTCCCTTAAAAAGAATATTATCCGACACAAGTATACCGCCCTTTTTCAAAAGCCTTACGCAGTCGTCAAGCATAAACAAATAATGCGCCTTCGGTCCGTCAAGAAAAATCATATCAAAGCTCTCGTCACAGTCAAGATACGAAAGATAGTTCTTGGCATCCGCCTCAATAACCGATATTCTGTCCGAAAGCCCTGCACGTTTAATATTCTCACGTGCAATAGCTACGGAGTTTTCATCATATTCAAGCGTCATAATACTTCCGTCATCACTAAGCCCCTCTGCCATAATTATGGCACTGTAGCCTATTGCCGTACCCACTTCAAGGATTTTTTTGGGGCGTACAAGCTTAGTGAGAACGCTTACAAGCCGTGCCGTTTCAGGCTCGGCGATAGGCACTTTATTATCACGTGCATACGCCTCAAGCTCATACAGGAGCGGATTATTATGTACCGTCTTTTCTCTGATATAATCTGTCACATACGGCGTGACTATAGCCGTTAAATCATACTCCATAAAAGTCTCCGTATTACTTATTCATAGCATCGAGATGCTCCTCGTATGTTTTTGAGAATATGTGCTTGCCGTCATCGCCAAGCACGAAATAGAACGCATCGGTCTTTTCGGGGTACAGTGCCGCCTTAATGCAGTCAGCACCTGGGCTTGCAATAGGTCCGATAGGCAGACCGTAATTTTTGTATGTGTTATACGGTGAGTCAATCTGCGTATCACTCACAGATAAAACAGGCTTATTCTCACCTAAAATATACTGTACCGTAGCACAGGATTCAAGCTTCATATCGGAGTTGAGCCTGTTATAGAACACGCCTGCAACCTTTGCACGCTCCCCTTTCGAGTTCGTCTCACGCTCAATAATCGACGCCATTGTCACAACCTCGTCAACCGTCATATTAACTGCCTTTGTACGCTCGTAATACTCATCGGTATAAACCTCGTCAAAGCTCTTAAGCATAGTATCAACAACCGTTTGTGCCGAAGAATTAGGCATAAACTCGTAAGTTGCAGGGAACAAATAACCCTCAAGTCGGTTTTCACGGTCGGGTATGTCCTTAAGAAATCTGTAATCGTAAAGCGATGGATCGAGTGCCGAAAAAAACTCTGCCTGCGAGCATATTCCTGCCTCGTCAAGGGTAGACGCAATCTGCTTTATTGTATATCCCTCGGGAATTACTACCTTTACAGCGTTGCGTTCAGATACAACAAGTGCGTTTAATATGTCTTTGTAGCTCATATCCTTATGTATAGTAACAAGTCCGGGCTTGTAACTGCCGTCATATCCGCCGATTTTCGAGGATAGCTTGAAAACTGTCGGATATTTTATTATCCCGTTATCATTTAGGATTTCCGCTACTATTCCTGCACCGGCACCCTCGGGTATATCAACCGTCTTGTCCTCACTGATGGCGATATGCTTCATATCACGCATTACAGTTCCGAACGTAACGGCAATTGCGATTATTGCAACAAAGAATACCGCAAGAAACATATTCCATAGACTAAAATGTGATTTTTTTCGTGATACTGTCATAAACAGTCCTCCCTTGTTATTTGCGTATATACGCAGTTTTGCCGTCCACAAAGGTCAATTGGCATTTAGCATTAAACTCAATGGGACTCCTGTCAAATACGGCGATATCTGCATCCTTGCCCACCTCAATAGTGCCGATACGGCTAAGGAGCATACAGTTTTTCGCCGCAATGCTTGTAATTGCACCCAAGGCCTTGTCCTTATCCATACCGTGCGATACGGCAAGGGCGGCACATAAGGGCAGATTTTCTATAGTGATTTCGGGGTGGTCGGTTATAATCGACACGTCTATCCCCTGCTCCGAAAGATTTTTATATGTATCAAACGAAAGATTTTTAAGCTCAGGCTTGCTCCTGTCAGTAAGCGTAGGTCCTAAGTTTACAGCCACACTTTCACGTGCGAGCAAGTCCGATACAATATCGCCGTCAGAGCAATGCTCAATGGAATAGAGCAGATTAAACTCCTTTGCAATGCGTATTGCCGAACAAATATCGTCAGCACGATGTGCGTGAAACTTTACGGGTATCTCACGGTTTACCACAGGCAGGAGTGCTTCAAGCTTCATATCAAATTCAGGTCTGTCATTCTCCTCCTCGTCACTGCGGTACTCCGCCCATTCGTCACGATAGTTTACCGCCTTAAACAATGCTTCACGTATAACGGCAACAGTACCCATCCGTGTTATCGGCGACTGGTTTTTGTCATTGTATACGGTCTTTGGGTTTTCGCCCAATGCCATTTTCATAGCACAGGGAGCTTTTAAGACCATATCGTCTACAACGTGACCGTAGGTTTTTATTGCCGCAAACTGTCCACCTATGGGGTTGGCACTGCCGGGCCCTGTCACAACAGTTGTTATACCTGATGAGAGTGCGTCGCAAAACGCTCTGTCTTGAGGATTTATTCCGTCAATGGCACGCAAATGCGGTGTTACGGGGTCGCTGTCCTCGTTGGCATCTGCACCCTCAAAGCCTGTCGAGTCGCCGAACAGCCCCACATGACAGTGTGAGTCAATAAGCCCTGGCACTGCAACATAACCCAACATATCGTATACTTCATCTGCTGTACCACTATATTTTGTGCCTACATATCGGATTTTATCATCAAAGGCTATCTCACCGTTTTCGATTTCATCACCTGTGCCCGTTATGATACGTGCATTTTTTATCAGCTTCACATTAATCTCCAATCTGCATTAAATAGTTTATAGCACTTGTCGCCGAAACTGCACCGTCTGCGGCGGCAGTCACAACCTGGCGTAACGGCGATACACGGCAGTCGCCTGCGGCATATACGCCGTCTATGTTAGTTTTAAGATTTGTGTCGGTTATTATAAACCCATTCTCCGACAGTGCTACACCGCATTTTTTTGCAAGCTCCGTATCGGGAGTTATTCCAACGGCTATTATAACGCCGTTTGCCTTAAGTTCGCCAATCTCGCCTGTTTGAGTGTTTTTTGTGACTATGGTATCGAGCCGCATATCACCCAAAAACGCCTCTGCAACGGTGTCGGGCAAAATAGTTATTTTAGAGTTATTGTATGCCTTATCAAGCAGTGCTTTTGATGCACGAAACCGCTTTGAACGGTTTAATATAGTGACGTGCGATGCAAAACGTGACAGATACAACGCATCCTCCATTGCGGTGTTTCCACCGCCGATTACAGCAGTGTCAAGGTCCTTAAAGAACGCACCGTCACACGTTGCACAGTAGCTTACCCCTGCACCCATAAGCTCCGCCTCGCCCTTAACTCCGAGCTTTTTCGGTGATGCACCGAGTGCAAAAATAACAGTTTTCGTGTTATATTCGCCTCTGCGTGTTTTTACGGTCTTAATATCACCGTCAATATTTATAATATCACGCACCGCCTCGGTGCGGATTTGGGCACCAAGCTTTTCAGCGTGTTTTTTAAAATCCGCCATTAAATCAGGTCCTGACGGCGTGTTATAAAAGCCGGGATAGTTATCAATCTCGTATGTTTTAGCCGCCTGACCGCCTATTGCGAGCCGTTCAAGAACGAGCGTTTTCATACCGCCTCGTAAAGCGTAAATCGCCGCACTCATACCTGCGGCACCACCACCGATTATTATAATATCATAAATATCCATACTCATTGCACCATTATTCGTTATTATCATAAGCACTCATAAATCGAGCCTCTATCTCGCTTATGTTTTCTGTTGCAGTCATCTCATCATCGCTTGAGGACATATCTTGCTTGTGCTGTTCATGATCCCGCTCCGCCTCGGGAACGGTTGTAATACCCTGCTCCGCCCAGCGTTTTAATATAGTGTTAATATACGGAAACGACAGCTTGCCGATAGCAATACTGCAATAATCATAAGCAAGACCGACCATATCAACGCTCATTTTAAGCTCGTCACGCCACGTATCAATATAGAGGGATTCAGTCTTTGACAGATTTCTGTCATCAATTCCGAAGAGCTTTCTTAAGGTTGATGTGTAGTTGCTTTCTGCTTTTTGCTTGTCTGTATATGCCTTTGCCTCTGCCATTGTCGTAATATTATTCTCGTGCCAGGTGATAGCTACCTTTTCGATATAGTTTATATTACGAATATTCTTAATTACGCATTGCTCCACAAGCATAATGATAAGATCAGTGGAAAAGCCAAGCTGGTCATAGAACCAATAAAGCGTTTCGATTTCCTTGTTGCTTAAAGTCTTGCCCAAAACCTTTTGTGCTAAACGGAACATATCCGCAAGCTTTGGATCGCCCTCGGCTATACGTGTAACCTCGTCAACAGGCTTTTTGGACACGTCATCGGAAATCTCCTCATCAACAGATTTCTTTACTATTATTGTGTCGCCCGTGCCTGAGAATATACCCTTGTCGTTCCAGTATTTTATGGCATTTATAACGTCAGACTCAATAAGCCCGAGCTTCTTTGCAATCTCGTCTGTGCTTGCCGAATAGCCGTTGCAGGCAAGAAACATAATGTATAGATATACCATTACATACGAAGCATTTGACGATGGCATTATATGTTCTATAAAATCCTTAGGTACCGGCACAAAATCCGAATTAAACTTAAAGTTAGGCATAATTATCCTCTCTTTTCACTCATATTATACTACTATTTTATCACAAACCGACGAAAGTGTCAACTGTTTCGCCAAAAGAGTAAAAGTTGTCCGTTTTTTGCAAAAGTTGTCCGCTATTTTTTGAACAGTTTATGATACAATGGAATTAAAGTAAGAATTAAGGGGTTTTTAGAATGCAAAAGTTTGACTATATAACACAGGACGAGCTTCAGCTAAGCCAATTTTGTATGTTACCGAACGTACTGTTTAACGATGAGCGGTTTTCGGAGCTGTCATACAGTGCGAAGCTTCTCTACGCCTTTTTGCTTGACAGAACATCGCTTTCACGCAAAAACGGCTGGATAGACAAGGACGGTCACATCTACATATATTTCACAGTAGAGGCGGTTATGGAGCTTATGGGAATAGGTATGAATAAGGCCGTAAAGCTGTTTCGGGAGCTTGACAGCGTTCATGGCTGTGGGCTTATTATAAAGAAAAAGCAAGGACAGGGCAAGCCCGACAGGATTTACGTTCTGAACTGTGAAAGTCCGTGGAAAAAGTGTGGAAAAAGTGTGGAAAACTTAGCAGGCTAAAACACCACCCCCCAAAATGAAAACCCTTGGCAGTCGAATTTGAACAGTCAAGGGCTTTATTTTTTAAAGTTTCAGAACTTTCAAAATCACAATGTAACTATACTGATAAAACCATACTGAGAGAGCTATACATATATAAGCTATATTAATTATTATGCGCTAAGGCGCGATTTGATGGTATCTATGTATTTATAAACGCACAGGTGCGGAAAAATAGCAGTAGACTTTTAGAGTGATATATGTTAAAATAAAGAAAAGGCTACGGGAGTGATGAATTTGAAGAAAGAGTATAAGAGCATAGCTATGTTATGCCTTACGGTATTTGCTGTCTTTTTTGCAATATGGACATTTACAGGAAAATGGTTCTGGTCAGCCGAGCCGTATAACTCATACGTTCTCCAGGCAGAGGCGTGGAAAAACGGCAGACTGTCACTTAGCGAGAATTACTCCCATTTGGAAATTGCGGAATTTTGCGGTAAGTATTATATAAGCTTTCCGCCGTTTCCGTCTTATGTTATGTTCCCTTTTGTGCTGTTGGGATTTAATAACTGTGACGGACTTACATCGTTAATCTCTGCACTTATGGGTGCTGTATACGCATTTAAAATATTTAAACACTTCCGTTATGGTGACAGACGTGCTATATTGTTTTCGCTGCTTTTGACTGTCGGCTCAAACTGGCTTTTTACCGCACAGGTCGCATGGGTGTGGTTTATAGCCCAGAATATGGCGTTTACGCTGTCGATTATGGCGATATACTATGCACTAAAAAAACGTGGCATATCACTTGTGCTGTGGGCGTGCGCCGTAGGATGCAGACCGTTTCAGGCACTGTATCTGCCTCTTATTTTGTATCTTTTATATAACAGGGATTTGACAATTATAAAGAATTTCAAAGTATATTGGAAAAGCATAGCGGTAACCACTCTTGTAGCACTGTCATATATGACACTGAATTTCTGTCGGTTCGGCAATCCTCTTGAGTTCGGACACAATTACCTGCCCGAGTTTAAAGAGGCACAAAACGGTCAATTTTCCGTTGTGTATATTATCGAAAACCTGAAATCGCTTTTACGTCTGCCTGAAATATCTTTTACGTCCGCGTGGCAATATCAGGCGTTTGACGGCACGAATATCTTTATAATAAGCCCCATATTTATTGCATATTTCATATATACAGTATACGCCTTTGTAAAAAAGACAGACAGACGAGGGGTCTTGATGCTGATTTTCTCAACAGTATCAGTACAGCTCCTCTGTATCACTGCCCACAAGACTATGGGCGGCTCACAGTTCGGTAACCGATACACAAATGACATTCTGCCCCTTGTATTTTTAAGCGTTGGCTATGCGTTGCCCAAAAGTACGGAGTATGACAAATTTTGCGGTGTGCTTCTTATGTTCGGCTTTGCCGTAAATGCCATCGGCTCGGTGCTGTATTATATGTGAGTGTGTATGGAAAAAGGCTTGAACTTTGCCATAAAATGTAGTATAATAAGGATTGTCGGAGAAATCCGATGAAAAAGGTAAGACTAAAAACAGTGTAAAAGCTGGGCGGTTATGCCATCATCTTATATCTCGAATTACATTTATTAATGGTCGGGAAAGGAGGTGGCTATTGTGGAATATGTGTACATAATGATATATATTATCACTTTGCTTGCACTTATAACAACAATAAAAAAATAACCCCCACAGTCCAAAGTTAGGGTTATTTTTACAATCTACTTTGGCATAACCGTTTGAAGTCTTGCCTTTTTCTGTTATCATTATACACCCAAAAGACAGAAATGTCAACAGTTTTCGGTGAACAAACACGGAAATTTCATAGCTTATTGCAAAAACATTACAAATGATGTACAATATTATTGGTGATGAGTTATGTAACAAGATTACTTTCTATATTTTCTGGTATATATCAATAATGTCGTTTTCACTCAAAATTTGTTGTTGTGTGATAAATTCAACAAGAGAAGAATCTCCCACCAGCACCGCATCTTCAAGGACTTTAGCACATTGTGCTTTGTCAATAAATTCTAAATCCAAGTCATTTTTCACGGAAAATCCTTTATTATCAGATTTACAGCATTGATCCACATAGATATAACCATCTTTGTAATGGTTAAACGCCATCAATTCATAATCCGCACAATCCCAATATTTAGAATATATTAAATCACCTTTTTTAAAAGGTAAAGGAATAGAAACTGTTTCCAATTTAAAAAATAGACATATTTCACTGTCATTCTCGTTTAAAGCGAAAACTTCACCTATGTTTGTAATCTCACCGTCTTTTGAAAAATCAGCCCATATACATTTGTAATCTGCATCATCAAGATTTGTTTTTATGTAATGTTTTCGTATATCACAAGTTGGATATTGTTTATTTATTGCATCCTGAATGCATAAACTCAGGTCGGCATATAGATTACACCAATAGAACGGGTCCTTTATTATAGGTTTGCCGAAGGAATCAACCACAACGCCGGAAGAACACGTATAAATAACATTTTCCTCTTTTTTTAGAAATTGCTCACATAATATGTTTTGTATTTCCATATACTTACTTAAAAATTCATGCAAAGTCAGCTTGCCGAGTTTGAATTCTTTTTCGAGCTTTTCGTCAGAGCTTGTTTCAATTATCTCATTCCAGAATTTATGCTTTTCTTTTAATGTGAGTTTTTTGCAGGTGTCAACAATGTACGCAGCTTCAAATGCCGAAGGTATATATCCAATTTCGTCAAGATATTCCCTGATTGCTTTTGACTCTATTAGTTTAATATATTTGTTCATTTTCCTTTTGAAAATAGCCATAGGCTGTCATATCCATATTTACCTTTTATTGCTTATTTCTTTTTTGGGCAATTTCTATCCACGCAGGGCCTTCCCATTCGATAGGTGATTGTTTAACTGAAGATAAATGTTTCCAAAAACCTATATAATCTTCTTCGTTCCATTGGCTCCATGGTTTTATTTTTTCGGATGAATATTCCCCGTCTTTTTTTCTGATTTTTCCATCAGGTAAGTCTTTGTTGTTAAAATTATTATCTTCCCATAAAGCTTGCAAGATATAAGAATCAACGGGAATATGAACTTTGTTCCAAAAATCTGTGTTTTTGATTGCATATTTATCCACAAAATCAGCATTGACTTTATCATAACTATCCTTAAATTGCAAAAGGCAATTGCCTATTATGTAAATATATTTCATTGTCATATTAAACCACTTTTGAGCATTTCCAAATGAAAAGGCAGCATAGCCTGAATCTTTGATTTTCACATTGCTATATGCCTTTACTAACTGCGAACACGTACGCTTATGAATTTCATCAAAAGTTGACTGTTTTTCAAAAATCTCTTTGATGCCTGTTTTTATTATATCGAT
>JAQXXM010000151.1 GCA_029226065.1 Clostridiales bacterium | reverse complement strand
GTTGAAAATACCGCCGTTCTGAATCTCTGCAAAATTCCAATCAAGCGAATGAAGTTCAAGGCAACCAGTTTCAACACCCCACATTTCTTTTGTAGGTACAAAGCTCTCGTTGACAATATCAATTACTCTGTTTCCGAAAACAAACTTGATGGCCTTAAATCCGCCCTGAATTTCGTGCGACATATCCTCAACACGGATATTATTTACACGCAGGTAATTTACATAGTGGTCGTATGCATCATCACCGCAGAGAAGCATATCGACATTTGAATTCTTGTCGTTCCTTGCCTGACGGAGTACCTTTGTGATAAGGCCGTCATCAATATCACCACCGCCACTCTGAACAACAGGCTTTAAGAACGGATTAAGCTCTTTGCTTACGCCGTAAAGGGAAGTGATGCTATCATCAAAGATTGCACCAAGACCTGTGATTTCTCTGTTGTAAGAGTTCTGCACAGTGATGAATCCAGCAGAGAATGTTGTGGGATTTCCGTCAATTGTGATAGTCTTATTATCTCTATCAACAGAAAGCAGTCTTCGACCTGAACCGTTAGCCTGAGGAGTTGAACCGCCTGTTGCGTAAATATCAATGATAAGACCTTCTTTGAGGTATGTAACATCATCAACCTGAATGGTGTTACCTGCTGTACCGAGCGCCTTGGTTGTGGTAAGAATACCTGTACCATTGCCAAAGAGAGAACGGCCAACATTCCATTTTGCCGTTTCATAAGCTCCCTTAACTTCGGTGTCAAGAGCGTTTGCCATAGCACCGCTTGAACCTGTAAGCTTCACCGCTTTTTCAGAAATAACGATATTTACATACATATCCTTTGCGGTTGTTTCAAAACGCTCAACTCTTACGCCGCCTGCGGCAGGTGTTTCTGCACCCTCCGCACCGTAACCAAAGCCGCCGGAAAGACCGATAGGAGCGGAAGCGACAATCTTGTTAGATGTAAGCTTCGGCTTCTTAATCTTGCCAAGCAAAGCAGACGGCTCGATACCGAGCTGATTACGCCATGCAGGTAAGTAATTTTCTTTTAACGCTTTTTCAAAAGTGTTTAAATTCTGTGACATTAAAAATCATCTCCTGTTATAAAAATTTTGTTTTGAGGTTTATAATCCGAACATTTTCCTTGTGCGTTCAGATGCTTCCTCGATTGTTTTTGGTTTTTCTTTTATGTTGAGTGCCGCACTTACTGCACCGCTACTTGCAGAAAACGGTGGCACTTGCTGACCTTGTTTTAGAGTGTCAATCCTCTGTTTCTCGACAAGCTCCTGAAATGCAGGATTATTGTTATACATCTGAAGGAGTTCTTCAGGTGTCGGTTCTTTTGGAGGTTCAGGCTGTGTCGGAGGATTGTTAATTGTGTCAATACCCCTCGCTATAGCGTAAGCATTGATATATTTTTCATCAATCGGCATATCATCGCTTGACAGCCATTTGTTGTTTGCAATAATCCTGTCAAGCTGCGGAAGCATTCCCTCGATATTTGCAAGCTCGGGAATTTGTGAAAGTGTAGAGACTACTTCTTTTGTTTCCGCGTCACGCATACTTTTCTTTGCGTATTCAAGTGCCGGAGACATCTCTTTCATAAGCTGCTGACGATTATAAGCGCTCATATCTTCGGCATATTTTGCCATAGCTGCCCTCTGCATTTCCTCATCGGCAAAGGCAAGGGCGTTTATGTCAAGCGTAGGCGGCGTCAAAGCATCTTCAATGATATTTTCGGTGTTCTGCCTTGAAATTTCATCAATCGTACCCTGCAACTGCTGATTCTGCTGTTTCAAAGATTCGATTTCTGCCATAGCTTGTTGTAACTGTCCGTCTTTTTCAGCTGCAACTTGTGCCGCAACCTCAGCAGTCTCTGCCGCCTGTTCGATAGTAGTATCAGGTTGTTCGGCTTGCGGCGTTGCGGCCGTTGGTTCTTCTGTTCCTGTAGGTGCAGCTTCAGCAGGTGTGTTTTCTGCGTTCTGCTCACTCTGGGCAGGGGAATTTTCTTCATCAGCTGGCGGAACATCGGCAAGAGACAGTTGCTCGTTATCAGCAAACAAATCTTGCGTTGCCGCACTTGCTTCTTCAAAAGTATTTGGATTTGTCATATTTTACACGCTCCTTATCGTAGATTTTTACATTTGCGGTGCAAAAGCACCTTGTATCTGCATCTGTTTTGC
Organism: Clostridiales bacterium; assembly: GCA_029226065.1. Lineage (GTDB taxonomy): Bacteria > Bacillota > Clostridia > UBA1381 > UBA1381 > Ornithomonoglobus. Next base: position 4,600 of record JAQXXM010000151.1, on the reverse strand, counting down.
CATTTCCTGTAGATCTTCCTGTTCAATCATCTGCTTATGCTCTTTCAAGTGATTTTCAAGAGCAGCAGCATATTCAGGCTTCTTATGTCTAAGGATCTGGAAATTCATCTGCAAAATGTACCTTAAATGTTCCTCAATGTGTATTTCGTGTTCGTCAAACTCAGAAATTTTGGGAATTACACCGTTTTCAAAGAACACATTTTCTCTCTGAGCCGCCTGCATCTGAAGCAGGTTGATGTTCATAATGTCAGAGTAATTGCCAATCTTCATAAACTCTAAAGCACGCTGTTTTACTCTTTCTGGGATTCTGCCTTCTGCATCAGTGAACAGCCCGAGGTTATAAGCTTCGAAAAAGCGTTGCTTCTGCATTTCTTCACTCATCAGCAGCTCATTTTCTGTTGTATATTCAACGTCGTAGCTGTTAATATCATCAGCAGACCAAACAAGAGCCTTACCGATGTTGTTTGAGCCGATACACTCAACGATGCGGTGTGTTTTGGCATAAATTTTATAGATTTCCAGCCATAAAACAGCAAGTTTTTTGATGGAATTACGAAGATGATCGCCTGTGAGCGACAATCTTGTGTTGTCAATTTCCATAAGGTTGGATATTGCTGTACCTGACATATTGGTTTGAGGTGCATTACCTGTAACCATAAGCTGTGAAACGCCTGCAACGTATTCCATATCGGATTTAAGGTTGTATCTTTCTGTCATAATCTCAGCAGGGAGTTGAGAGTTCTGGACACGAACAGGCGGGGTTGTGCCGCTTTTGTAGACTATACAAGCACCGGGTTCTAATCCGTGTTCTGTAAAATCGTCTATATCAAGGCTACCCTCTTCCACCAAATAATTGCCGAGAGGCAAACGCTTTATATATTCGTGAATACTGTTGATACAGCCGTTGTAAGTCCTCTGATACGGAATTAAGTCTTCAATTACAGATTTTCCGAAAAACTGTCCAGGCACTTCGTGACATACCGATTGAATAATCGGTATTTTACTGTAAGGCATATCGCCGTAGTAAACAAGATTTTCATCGCCAACGATAATAACCATAAGTCCGTTCGGTCTGTACTTTGACGGTCTTTCAAAGTAGGTTATAACCTTTTCTGCATTTTCTGCGGTCCTGTGTCCGATTGAAATTACGGTATTTTCATAACCCAACCCACCGCCTGATGTGACAGGAGTAAGCTCAAACGTTTCAACTGCTCTGCCCTCAACATCAATTCCGTACAAGTCGTATATATCCTCAACGCTCTTTACCTGTTCAAGAATTATAGAGCGCTGATTTTCAACACCCTGCTTGAACACGCTTTCAGGGAACACCTCATAAGGTGTAATAAGTCCATAATCAATATCACCTTGATAAAAGGCCTGTTGCCATTTGCGCTCTATGCCGTCATCACCGACATCAACAACAGTATCAACTGCAATCTTATCACCTTTGTTCTTGTCCCACCACGATAGCCAGAAGCAGTTACCACAAAGTTCATTCCAATAAATCATCGTGTCTTTTTTGGATGCAAAATCGCTTGACTTCTGGGTGTGCTGTAATACGCTTGTGGACACATCAGCTTTTGCATAGTCATCAAGTTCATTCGTAGCCGGCTTAACTTTCATTAGATAGTTAATTTTTTTAAGGTTCGCAATTCTTGTCTGAATAAGGGGTGCAATATTGTTGAACGTTTCTCTGTTGAGCCAACCATATATAGGCTCTAACTGCTCAATGTCCCCAGTATAGGGGCGAATACCACAATACTGATTACCTATAAGGAAATTTGCGTTAAGGGTCCATTGTCTTTCCAGTGAAGAACGCTGTCCTCTGCGTTTTTCCAACTCTTCCAAGATGTTATGTATGATGTCCTCTTTAAACAGTGTATTACCGTCTTTGTCAACATCAATTACCTTTGCTTCTTCGTCTTTATCATTGTATTTACGGCTAAAAATACTTCCTATAGCTGCCGTGATACCTGTTATGGGCGGAGTAAATCGTATCTGCATTATTTATTCTCACCGTCCAATCCTCTCCACCGCTTTATAGATCTGTCGTGTGCCGATTGCATTGAATGGCACTTTTCGCCCTTATACTCCGTAAGATTTTTGCTCATAATGCGGTTGTAAAGGTCTTTTCTCTCAATGTGGTGGATAATGGACTGAAGAACAATGATTAAGCATAAGATGTAGATTATCATTATATTTCATCTCCTTTATTCACTGTCGGTCTGTGGTTTGCAGTACCTCAAATGTGTTTTAAGCCCTTTATCGCTGACAAAGGTCTTGTCGCAAATAGGACACTTAAACTCTGTTGCGCTTTCCGGGGGAGTTGTTTCCCCTGCATCTGTATTACTTGTATCATCAACAGAGGGAACATCATCAGCCTTTGTTTCTGTTTCAACACGAAGTGCCTCTGCATTAAAGAACAAGGGCGGAATAGCTGTGTTATCAATAGCCGGGATATTGCTCTTTGTTTTCGGGTCTATTTCGTCAATAGCTCCGAGAGCTTTTTCTAAGCAGCTTTTGCAGATAATAACCGTATTGCCAACCTCACGAGTTCGTGAGATTGCAAAACAATCAATGCATTTGCACCCTCTAACACTACATTTTCTTTTAACCTGTCTTAAAAACATTAGTAATAACCTCTTTTCGTTACGCCGCCATTTCTAAGCAGCTTATTTTTATATTTCTGCAAATCCTTTTCAAACTGTGTCCGATTATCTTCTTTATAATCGGCACCGAAGAATTTGTATTTATCGAGGAATTGTGTGCAGCTATCCACCAAATCATCATTAACGCCGTTGGGGAATGCTGCATGTTCCTCTATAAATTCACTTGTAAAATCGGCATACCGTGGTAGGTAAACATTCCCACTTTCGATTATGCCTGTAACCGCATTTGCCCTTGCTACCTTTGAGCCTTTTGGTTCAATTGCAATAATTCCAGATATTTCGTGTTTTAACATAGCAATAATTGCAGGGCCGTTTGCTTTATCCTCAATAAGTATCGAATGTCGGTCTGGGTATTTTGCGTTTATAGCCTTAATTGCTTTTAGCGTATCAGGGAAATCCATACGCCGCTTTATCAAATCAATTAAATAGAAATCGCCGTTAAGTTTGCCCCATACCTCAATCGCCACAAAGTCTGAATCTGCACTATCCTTAAATGTAGCATCTACGGAAATAACTTTAAGCGGAATATGCTCTGGCAGTACATCGTAATACCGCCACCACTCACGCTTGAAGATATTGCCTTCCTCAGATGTCGGTCTTCCTTGAAATAATGCATTCCAAGCTCTCATACCACCTGTATAGCTTGCCTTAAATGACTTAAGCCATTTATTGTCTTTCCCGATTTCGGGACAAAGGGCATCGCCGACACATCTGCCAAGTATGTCGTGTTCCTCAGCTTCAACGGGAATATTAACAACCTCAACATTGCTTTCCTCACGAATGACACGCCCTGCGAGGTCATCCTCGTGCCACCTTGTCTGAATAATAATTATTTTTGTTCCCGCCTGAGTTCTTGTTTTAATGGAATTCTGCCATTCTCCCCATAGCCTTTCTCGGTATGTTACACTATCAGCTTCCTGTCGGTTTTTAACAGGGTCATCAATAATAATTAAATCACCGGCATTACCGGTAATGCCCGACATAATACCTCTTGTTATAATACCTCCGCTATGTTCTGCAATTTCTATATCACGGTCAGAGGACTTAGACAGCGAGATATTAAATATAAATCGGCCGTATTCATCAATCTTTATTTTGTTTCGTCTGCCAAACTTACCCGCAAAGTCATCATTGTAACAAGCCACTATGCATCGTCTGTCGGGGTATTTCCCTACATACCAACTGGGGAAGGTTTCGGTAACAGTCATACTCTTGCCGTGCTGCGGAGGAGTTGACAGCACCAATATATCGTAAGGGTTACCTGTTACCGATTCTACAAACGATTGAACCTTTCCCGCCAAAAATTTGTGAAATTTCGTATCAATCCACTTTTCCTTATGGACAAAATAGCAGTAGGCAGGGTAGGAAGAACGCATCAGCTCAATCGCAAAATCGTTATTGTTTACGCTCATAACCCGCCAACTCCGCCAATTTATTCAGAGTGTCGCCGCCGACAACCTCTGTTCGGTCGGTGGGTTTACCCTCAATTAATAGTCTCTTGTCTGTCATTGTGCCGATTACAGTTGTCAGATGATTAACAGGAATGTACTTGTCTTTATCATCAAGTTCTTCTTCAAGTCGGTCAAAAGCCTTGTTTACTATACTGTCGGCTCTCTTTATAAAATCTTCTTCTTTTTCATTGCACAGTTTTGCAAACTTTTCTTCCTGAATATGTCCATCAACTATTTTTTTAACGGTAGAAACAGGCAAATCAAGATTATCTGCCGTTTCCCTATAGTTCTTTGTAACTGCCCAAGAGGCCATAATCTGATAAACAACCTCGGGCGGTGTTTTCTTGCCTCTCATTTTGTAATTCACCACACTTTTAATTAATATACAGATATCTTTTAACCTATTATAATACAGTTTATCGTTCAGTTATCGGACAATTTTGCGATTTTGGATGTTTTTTTACTTTTTAAGGGGATGAA
>JAQXXM010000150.1 GCA_029226065.1 Clostridiales bacterium | reverse complement strand
AAAACAAATGAATGTGTCGCTGTAATTATGAGCGGCGCATTTATTCAGCGTGGCGGAATTGCAATAACGGACAAGCTTACACGTACGCAGTTTGCACTCAATAACGGTGCCGACCTTGTTCTTGAACTGCCTGTTCCCTTTTCACATAACACAGCACAGCGGTTTGCCATGGGTGCTGTAGGCACTCTTAAAGGGTGCGGAATAATTGATACAATTGCATTCGGCTCTGAATGTGCGGATATAACAAAGATTAAAACTGCCGCTGAGATACTTGCTTATGAAACACCTGAAATATCAATTAAGATAAAGGAGCTTATGTCAAAAGGTATCGCCTACCCTGTTGCACGACAAGAGGCATACGGCGGTCTTTTTGATACTTCTCTTTTATCAACGCCAAACGATATTCTTGCAATTGAGTATTTGCGTGCATCAATTATTTTAGACGCAGGCTTTAATGCTTTAGCAATAGAACGTACAGGTGTGGGACACGACAGTAATGTCACCGACAAAAATATTGCAAGTGCGACTGAAATCCGCAGAAGAATTATGACAAATTCGGATTTTAAAGAGTTTATTCCCTGTGATGAATTTGATGTATATGATCCGTCACGTCTTGATACGGCAATCATCTCAAAACTACGTCTTACAACTCCCGAGGAGCTTTCAAATATCAGTGAGGTAACAGAAGGACTTGAGAATAAATTTATAGATACAGCACGCAACGTATCAACGGTTAGCGAGCTATGTACAAGAGTTAAATCCAAGCGTTATACATTAAGCCGTATTCGCCGTATTGCCTACTCAACACTTATTAATCTTACAAAGGACATTTCGTGTATGTCGCCTACTTATATTCGTGTGCTTGGTGCAAACCAAAACGGACGTAAAATGCTGCGTGATATGAAAGAAAAAGCAACACTTCCGATTATCACAAAGCCTGCCGACTATAAGGGTGACGTTATATTTAATATAAATTCACAGGCTGAGGACATTTTTTCGCTTGCATCACTTAATCCAACAAAACGGTGTGCCGGAAACGATATACGTCTGACGCCGCTTATGACAGAACGGAGTATGATATGAAGCAGATTGTAACAGGAATACTTGCCCACGTTGATTCGGGTAAAACCACACTGTCCGAGGCAATGCTTTATAAAAGCGGAACTATACGCACCCATGGCAGAGTTGACCATGGCGATGCTTTTTTAGATACAAACGATATTGAAAAAGAAAAAGGTATTACAATTTTCTCAAAACAGGCGGTAATGAACATTGCCGATACGTCACTTACGCTCCTCGATACACCGGGACACATTGATTTTTCAACGGAAACCGAGCGTACTCTTGCCGTACTCGATTACTGTATTCTTGTTATCAGCGGTCTTAGAGGCGTTGAAAGCCATACCGAAACATTGTGGAAGCTTTTGGAGCGGTATAATATTCCTACATTTATATTTGTCAATAAAATGGATATATCCCACCTTAGCAAGGAGGATATATTACACGATTTGCAAGCACGTTTACACGAAAACTGCATTGAGCTGACAGACACCGATGAGCTTGTAATGTGCAGTGAAAGCCTTATGAACGAATATCTGCAAAATAACGCAGTATCGGACAGTGATATTTCAAATGCCATTATAAAAAGAGATTTATTTCCGTGTTTTTTCGGCTCTGCCTTAAAACTTGACGGTATAGACGATTTTTTATCTGCCATAGACAGATATATGAAAATGCCGCCAAAACAATCTGAATTTGGTGCAGTTGTGTATAAAATCACGTATGACAGTGACGGCAAACGCCTGACACACGTAAAAATAACAGGCGGTGAGCTAAAGGCAAAAACTACTCTTGAGCTTAAAACCGAGGACGGTGAAAGCTATTTTGAAAAAGCTGATACATTACGTATATATTCAGGTGATAAATACACCTCTTGCCAATCCGTAACACAAGGCAGTATTTGTGCTATAACAGGGCTTACAAAGACTTGTGCAGGTATGGGGCTTGGTTTTGAAAGCAACGTCTTAAAGCCTGTTCTTGAGCCTGTCCTGACATATAAGCTTGAAATACTTGATAATACTGATGTTCACACTGCATTAACACGTCTTAATATTCTTGAGCAGGAGGACCCACAGCTCAGGATTATATGGAATGAGCTATTGCGTGAAATTCATTTACAGTTAATGGGCGAAGTGCAGATAGAGGTACTGCGCCGTATTATATCGGAACGTTTTAAAATGAACGTAGACTTTTGCGAGGGAGCTATCGCATATCGTGAAACGATTGCAGATAAAGTAGAGGGTGTTGGGCATTTTGAGCCTTTACGCCATTACAGCGAAGTACATCTTATACTTGAGCCGCTAAAACGAGGTAGCGGTATCATTATAAAATCCGATTGCAGTGAGGATTTACTTGATAAAAACTGGCAACGGCTTATTCTCACACATATTGCAGAAAAAACGCATACGGGTGTACTTACCAATTCACCAATAACTGATATGAAAATAACACTCGTATCGGGAAAAGCACATAAAAAGCATACAGAGGGCGGAGATTTCAGACAGGCAACATATCGTGCAATACGTCAGGGACTTATGAGGTCGAAAAGTGTTTTGCTTGAGCCATACTACAGCTTTAAGCTTGAAGTTCCTACCGCCTGTGTAGGGCGTGCCATGACAGATTTGGAGCAAATGTCAGGTGAATTTTCAGCACCCGAATCTGACGGAGAAACAAGCTATATACACGGTCAGGCACCTGTCAGTACGATGCGTGGGTATGCCTCGGACGTTACAGCGTATACATCAGGCAAAGGCAAGTTATTTTTATCTGTTATGGGTTATCTGCCTTGTCATAATACGGACGAAGTCGTAAACGCTATCGGCTATAACCCCGATTTTGATACGGACAATCCATCATCAAGCGTATTCTGTTCACATGGTGCAGGCTTTGTTGTGCCGTGGAATGAAGTGGAAAATTATATGCATCTTGAATGTGCCTTAAAGAATACAGAGGATATTGAAAAAAGAAATGTACGTATAAAGGAATACGTAAATACCGTCATAAATGATGAAGAACTACTTAGAATATTTGAAAAGACATACGGACCTATAAAACGAAATGCACCACAGGCTGTAAAAAAACGTGCAGTCGCACCCTCTCAAAAGCCTGTACGCTATCAAAAGCAAAAGACGTTACAGGATATGGAAACGTATCTGCTTGTTGACGGATATAATATAATATTTGCATGGGAGGACTTAACAAAGGTAGCTGATGAAAACTTAGATGCCGCACGGGAACTGCTCATTAACAGGCTTAGTAACTACTGTGCATTCACAAAATTCAAGCTTATCCTTGTATTTGATGCATATAAAGTAAAGGGCGGAATAGGTTCGGTTGAGCATATTTCGGGGATTGATGTGGTGTACACAAAGGAAGTGGAAACAGCAGATGCGTATATTGAAAAAGTAACGCACGAGCTTTCAAAAAAGCACCGTGTGCGTGTTGCGACCTCCGACGGTCTTGAACAGCTCATAATTTTAGGCAACGGTGCAGAACGTATCCCCGCATCTGAATTTTTAGATGAGGTCAGAAAAACGGAAAACGAGATACGGAATTTTATAGATAATATGTAAAAATGGGGCTGTTGCATTTAGCGCAGACCGTTCAAAGGCTTAAAATGCCACAAAATCAATGTCTGATAAAGACTTATTGAATAAAATCGATGTTGAAATCCGCATTTTTTTGCGGATTTCTTGTATTTAATGCCTTTGAACTATCCGCAAAACTCACCCTCGGAGTACACACGTACGCCGTCGGGCAAGGTGAAATGCGAATAAATCCGCATTTCACTTCGTTTTGCGAATTCTGCATCTAAATCCATTCAGCCCCACAAGGGGGTGCTACTAACGCAACACCCCCATTTTTTATTCACTTTCTATTTTATGAATTTTCTCTATTCTCGCCTCGTGGCGTCCGCCCTCAAACTCTGTGGCAAGCCACGTATCTACTATCATAAATGCAAGCTCTCTGCCTGTTACTCTGCCGCCTAAGCAGATTATATTGGCATTGTTGTGCTGTTTTGTCATTTTCGCACTGTATACGTCCGAGCAAAGTGCCGCACGTATACCCTTATGCTTGTTTGCGGCAATTGAAATACCTATACCTGTACCGCAGATAAGTATGCCCTTGTCCGCTGTTTTATCCTGTATCGCCCTGCATACAGGTGCTGCACAGTCAGGGTAGTCAACGCTCTCCTCTGAATATGTACCGTAGTCCTTGTACTCCTCACCTATCTCGTCAAGGTGCTTTTTTATATGCTCCTTTAATTCAAAACCGCCGTGGTCACAGCCAATAGCTATCATTGTTCTTTTCTCCCTTCGTATTCACGTTCTGCCTGCGACTTTCTTAAATATAGCGGCTCAACTAAATTGTAGTCACAGGTTTCATTATTTTTCGCTTTTATATATGATGCCGTAGCAAGTGCCGATGCACGTGTTTCGGATAGATGAGTGGGTGCAAATGAGAATTTACCAAAAAACTCATCTTTGTGAATAATTGCACCGTCACCCGTAATCCACGCACCGCAATCTGCATATTTACTGCAAATTTCGTCTGTAGTCATAACACATGGCGGAGTTATCTCCTCAATAACGCCGTCTGTAAACTTATATACCGCCGTAAATACCTCGTCACGACGTGCATCAAGCATTGGTATAATAATCCCCTCCGCAGTGCATAAATTATATGCTAACGCCTCAAGCGTATTCACTGCTACAACAGGTTTATTCATTGCCTGTGCAAACGCTCTGACAGATGATATGCCGATACGCAGACCTGTAAATGAGCCGGGTCCTACCGTTACAGCAAACACATCTATATCGGATATATCCATACCTAAATCGCAAAACAAGCGTTCTGTCATTACCATTATGTTCTGAGAATGTTTACGCTGATTACGTATAACATACTCGCCGAGCAGTATATTATCGTCTGTTATTGCAACCGATGCAGGGAACGAGGAAGTGTCTATTGCAAGAATTTTCAATTTTATTATCACTAACTCCTTTCACAAAAGTAAAGCTTGAAAGAAAATCTCGAAAGTGCAGGATGAGCAGTTTTCATTCAAGTTTATTACTCTTTATTTTCACTAAACCGAAGTTTGAATAAAAATCGTTCAGATTGTGCTGCTGCGTGAGCGAGACTATACTTGTGTATGCGAGCGAGCGTAAAAGTGCAAGATGGGCGGTTTTCATTCAAACTTCTATTTCTTCAAAGATAATTTTCCTATAATCAAAGTCCTTTTCCGTATCCTTTAATATAGTGATTTTATAATACTTTGGCGGAAACAAATCCTCAATAAGCTCTGCCCATTCGACAATACATATTCCGTCTGTGTCAACGTATTCTTCATAACCTATTTCGTACATCTCATCAGGGTCGGAAATCCTGTACACATCAAAATGATAGAGAGGCACACGCCCCTCATATTCATTTACGATGGTAAAGGTAGGGCTTGTAATGTGGTCGGTTATCCCCAGTGCCCTCGCAAGCCCCTGTACAAAAGCTGTCTTTCCTGCACCTAAATCGCCGTACATAGCGATAAATTCATCACCTTTTAACGTATCAGCAATTTCAGATGCAATTTTCTGTGTGTCCTCGTATGAGAACGATTCGTATATACGCATCAGAACAACCCCGAAATTACACCATTTTCGTCAATGTCTATATTTTCTGCCGATGGCACCTTAGGAAGTCCCGGCATAGTCATAATGTCGCCCGCCTCAGCTACGATAAATCCTGCTCCGTTTGAGATACGTATAGTCTTTATTTCAACAGTAAAGTTTGACGGACGTCCGAGAAGTGCAGGATTGTCCGATAATGAATACTGTGTCTTTGCTATACATACAGGCTTTTTATCAAGACCTAAATCCTCTAATTTCTTGATTGACTTTCTAGCCTTGTTTGAGAATGTCACGCCTTTACCGCCATATATCTTTGTAACGATAGCGTTTATCTTATCCTCGATTGACATATCAACGTCATATACAGGATTGTAATTTGACGGTGTGCTCTCAATTGCATCAATTACGTATTTTGCAAGGTCAAGACCGCCCTCGCCGCCTTTTGCAAATACCTCGCACAACGCACATTTTACGCCGTATTTTTCACATTCGTCAATTACCATCTGCAGTTCTCTGTCGGTGTCTGTTGCAAATCTGTTTACAGCCACAACAACAGGTGTGCCGAAGCTTTGCATATTTTCAATATGCTTGCCGAGGTTTACTATACCGCTCATTAAAGCATCAATATTTTCCTCTTTAAGCTCGTCCTTTTTAACGCCGCCGTTATACTTGAGTGCTTTTACGGTAGCAACTATTACTACTGCATCAGGGCGCAGTCCTGACATACGGCATTTAATATCCATAAACTTTTCAGCACCTAAATCCGCACCGAAGCCTGCTTCGGTAATAGCATAGTCACCAAGCTTTACGGCAAGCTTTGTTGCCTGGACACTGTTACAGCCGTGAGCAATGTTTGCAAACGGACCGCCGTGGACAAAGCAAGGAGTGTGTTCAAGTGTCTGAACGATATTAGGCTTTATTGCATCTTTTAGGAGTGCCGCCATAGCACCATGTGCCTTAAGGTCACGTGCATACACAGGCTCACCTGTATATTTGTATGCTACAATTATATTGCCAAGTCGTTCCTTTAAATCATTTATATTATTTGCAAGGCACAGAATTGCCATAACCTCAGATGCAACAGTTATCATAAAGGAATCCTGACGCGGTATACCGTTTACTTTACCGCCAAGACCTACAACTACATTTCTTAAGTTGCGGTCATTCATATCCACACAACGCTTCCATACAATGTTTGTAACGTCAATATTAAGCTCATTGCCTTTTTGGATATGGTTATCTATCATAGCCGCCAACAGATTGTTTGCGGCAGTTATTGCGTGCATATCACCTGTAAAATGCAGGTTTATATCCTCCATAGGAACTATCTGGCTGTAACCGCCGCCTGCCGCACCGCCCTTAATACCCATTACAGGGCCTAAAGACGGCTCTCTCAAAGCTATAAATGTTTTCTTACCCATACGAGACATTGCATCGCCAAGACCTATTGTTACAGTAGTCTTTCCCTCACCTGCCGGGGTTGGATTTATGGCGGTTACAAGTATAAGCTTACCGTTCTCGTTGCTTTCCGCCTTTTTTATTGCCTCCTGTGAGATTTTCGCCTTGTATTTACCGTAATATTCCAGGTCCTCTTCTGCAATACCTGCTTTTTCGGCTATATCACGGATGTGGAGCATTTTTGCTCCCTGTGCAATTTCTATATCTGACAGCATAGTAATTGTCCTCCTTCGTTTGTGTAGATAAAAGTCAAATAGAGCTGAACAAAAACTATTATCCAGCCCTACGTATTAAATACAGATTTAGTTATTAAGATGCTCTTCTCTGTCCTCACGAACTTTTCTTAAAAGCAAATCAAGTCTATGCTCAACATCTGCAAGAATTTCATCGACATACTTGTCCGTGTCCATTTTGATTTCTCTTGCATCTCTTTCAGACATATCTCTTATAGCTTCAGCCTTTTCGTAAGCCTGTCTTGTGATTTCATGCTCATCAATCAATCTTTCCTGAGTTTCCTCGGCTGATTTCTTTATAGCATCGGCTCTTTCTTCGGCTTCGTCAAGTATTCTCTGTCTTTCAGTCTTAACCCATTTAGCCTCTTTATGCTCCTCAGGGTACACAAGTCTCATTTCCTGCAAGAAGTCAAGAAGCTCGTCCTTGTCCAACATAATCTTGCCTGTAAGCGGTACAGATGAAGCCTTTGAAATGGTATCCTCCATCATATCAATGATTTCCATTATGTCCATATCCATATCCATCTCTCATAACATCCTTTCACTTATAAATTTTCAAGCATTTCCATGCTCATATTTGTCTTTAATGTATTGTATTATATCAGTGGGTACAAGCCCCGCTAAATCGCCTTTATAACCTGCAAGCTCATTTACCATACTTGAGCTGATGTAGGAATATTTTGAATTTGTCATCATAAACATCGTTTCGCAATCGTTGTCAAGTGTCTTGTTCAGTAACGCCATCTGAAACTCATACTCAAAATCATTAACTGTGCGCAACCCTTTAATTATGACTTTAGCATCGTGCTCTTTTGCAAAATCCACAAGCAATCCGTCAAAGCTCGCCGTCTCAACGTTTTCAATATGTGAAGTAACCTTTTTTATGAGCATAACACGCTCGTCCGAAGTAAATCTCGGTTTTTTGTTTTTGTTGTTTAAAACTCCCACAACAAGCTTATCAAAAATCTTACTTGCTCTTTCTATAATGTCCAAATGACCGTTGGTTATAGGATCAAAACTTCCGGGATATACTGCAACTCTCATATATACTATTCCCCATTTTATGCAAATTCATAAATCGTAATAAACGTCCTGCCGTAGCGTTTTTGCTTTATCATTTTAATATCTTTAAACTCACTCTTAAAATCCGTACTGTCACTTTCAAGAACGATAATTCCGTTCTCACTTAGGAGTTTGTTATCAACTATTGCCAAAAGGGCAGGTTCTATAAAGCCTTTGTTATAGGGCGGATCAAGAAATATTATATCAAATTTCTCCTTACAGCTCTTAGCAAAGCTAAAGCACGATTCCTCCCTGACGTTGCACATTTCCTGGAACTTAAGCTCCTCTATATTCTTTTTTATAAGCTCAACGGAATTTCTGTCGCAGTCTACTAAAACCGCAAAAGATGCTCCGCGTGATACTGCTTCAAAGGATAACGCCCCGCTGCCTGCAAACATATCAAGAACACGTGCAGATGGTACATAACCCTGAATAAGATTAAAGATAGACTCTTTAACCCTATCAGTAGTCGGCCTGACGTCCTTACCCGTAAACTCATGCAGCTTATGCCCACGTCTAATTCCGGAAATAACGCGCATAGCTCCCTCTCCCCATCATTTTAACCTAAAATAACGAAAAGGTCAATACCTATATCGAATTTTAAACAAAATATATAAATTTAACACTTTACAGTAACTTACCCGTAACATTGTTTCGGATTTCTTACATACAACTTTTTCTATGGTATTATATCACACTTTTCTCTGTTTGTACATAGTAAAATCAAAAAAAATTGAAATATTTTTATTTTTTTAATGACATTTCCTGATTTTTGTGATAGAATATATTGAAAAAGGGGGTATTTTCCCCACGAAAGGTTGTGCAATTATGGTATATATGATTTTCGCAGACGGATTTGAAGAGATAGAAGCTATTGAGCCTCTTGATATTTTGCGACGTGGCGGTGTCAGTGTACAAACAGTTTCCATTATGGACACTCTGTATGTAAAAGGTGCGCACGGGATAGAGGTCAAGACTGATATTTCAATAGACGATGTAAAGTGCGATGATATGGATATGGTGATACTACCGGGCGGTGCAGGTCATGAGCTGTTAGATGCATCAAACGACGTACACGCTGTATTAAACTACGCTGTTGCCCATAATAGATATATTGCGGCAATTTGTGCATCACCATCTATTTTAGGAAAAAAACAGCTTCTAAACGGCAAAAAGGCGACCTGCTTCCCAGGGTTTGAAAAATACTGCTACGGAGCAGAGATAACAGGCGAAAAGGCAGTTTCAGACGGACTAATCATCACAGGCAAAGGCGCAGGTGCTGCATCTGATTTCGGATTTACGCTCCTGTCTATACTAAAGGATAAGGACACCGCAGATAATCTGCGTCACGTAATGCAGTATGACTAAAGATGCACTTCGTCGGGAAATGAGAGAAAAACGGCGTGCAATTACACCGCAATTCAGAAAAACAGCCTCCAAAAAAATAACCGATACTGTTTTTGAGCTTTCTAAATTGTCAGAATGTGTTATGATATATATGTCATCTTTTAATGAGCCTGACACATACGAACTTTTAAAAAAGCTCATAGATTTAGATGTGCGTGTATGCGTTCCTGTGTCAGATACAAATACATTTACTATTACGCCATCTTTAATAACGTCCGTTACCGATATAAAAAAAGGTGCTTATGGTATATATGAGCCGACAGACGTTATACCTGTAAATATCTCCGATATTGACATTGCTGTTATTCCGGGCATAGCATTTGGCAAAAGCGGTGACAGACTTGGTTTTGGCAAAGGCTATTATGATAGATTTTTATCGGAGTTTTGCGGAACAAAAGTGGGTGTATGCTATGACTTTCAGGTTCTTGATGAAATTCCCGTATCAAAGCACGATGTAAAAATGAATTTAATAATTACCGAAACGAGGATTTACAATGATTTTTGATACACATGCACATTATACGGACGAACGCTTTGACACAGACCGTGACGAACTGTTGCGTTCAATGCAAAAAAATAATGTGGGGCTCATTCTTAATGCCGCCTCAAATCTTGAAGAAATGCCAAAGATAATAGATTTGGCGGAACGGTATCCCTTTATATACGGTGCTGTCGGTATTCACCCAAGCGACGTCGCAACAGCAACGGACGGATACCTTGACAAAATCCGTGAATATGCAAAACACAGTAAAATAAAGGCTATCGGTGAAATCGGTCTTGATTATTACTGGACTACGGATACAAAAGAGCAACAGCAAAAAATATTTGCTGAACAGATAGAGCTTGCACGTGAGCTAATGCTCCCTGTCATCATACACGACCGCGAGGCGCACGCTGATACGTACAGGATTTTAAAAGAGAATAAAGTCTGGGAATGTGGCGGTGTATACCATTGCTATTCGGGCAGTGCAGAAATGGTAGAACAGATAGTAAACGAGCTGAATATGTATATAGCATTCGGTGGTACGGTTACATTTAAAAATGCACATAAACCCTGCGAATCGGCAAAGGCAGTACCCTCTGACAGACTTCTAATAGAAACCGACTCACCATATCTCGCCCCTACCCCCTACAGAGGCAAAAGAAATTCATCTCTGTACCTCACGAGTGTTATAGATAAATTGGCAGAGCTGCGAGGCGTAACAGCTGAAGAAATAGAAAACATCACCGAACAGAACGGAAGGAAACTGTTTAATATATGAAAGAGAAAATAATAAACGGCTGTAAAGAGCTTAAGCTGGATATGCCAGATGATTTGGCGGATAAACTTATTAAATATTACGATATACTTATAGAACGCAACAAATCTGTAAACCTCACACGTATAACAGAGCCTTGCGATGTTATAACAAAGCATTTTCTTGACAGTCTTACACCGCTTCTTACAGGCTGTGTAGGCGATAAAGTTATAGATGTCGGTACGGGTGCAGGTTTCCCCGGACTTGTCTTAAAGGCGGCAATGCCCCAAATGCAGTTGACATTGCTTGATTCGCTGAACAAGAGAATAAATTTTCTGAAAGATGCGGCGATGGCAATGGATATAACATCAGGTATAGAATTTATCCACTCACGTGCCGAGGATGCAGGGCTGTCAAATATTTATCGTGAGAAATATGACACTGCCGTATCAAGAGCCGTTGCAAATATGCGTACACTATCTGAATGGTGTCTGCCGTTAGTCCGTGTTGGCGGATATTTCCTTGCATTAAAGGGTCCGTTAGCACAACAGGAGCTTACAGATGCACTGCCCGCAATAGAGGTGTTGGGCGGCGAGGTAGAACGTGTATTTTCACTTGATATACCTTACACAGACCTTAATCATAAGATAATAATTGTAAAAAAAGTCCGACACACTCCGCCAGCTTTCCCCAGAAAAGGAAAGAAAGCGACAGAAATCCCTGTCGAGAAAGCTTACAAAATGAAATAACTCAAAAAGCGTACCGATTTATGTCGTACGCTTTTGCTTTACTTAGGAATTTTTTATGTTATAATTGTAAATGTAAGACACAAACAAAACAGATACTGAAGCGAAAGCTTCACCCCCAATTGTCTTACACCTTCCACCACCGAGGTACAGCGGACACCACTAATTCAAGTACCATACACAGGCTGTCCGCTGTCCCCTTTTACAAAACTTCTTTTCTTTACCGAAAAGAGAAAGGAAATAACGGTCAATACAATGTCAAATATTACATATCAGAACGTAAAAAAAATACCTCTGAAGCTGATACGTCCGAACCCCTGTCAGCCACGCAAGCATTTTGATGCAGACTCTATGGATATGCTTATCCGTTCAGTAGAACGCTACGGCGTAATAACACCCATAACCGTTCGGCGTATAAAGGACAGCGAATACGAGCTAATATCAGGTGAACGCAGATATCGTGCCGCACAAAGTGCCGGTTTAAAGGAGATACCCTGCACTGTAATAGATTCCGATGAGTCGGAATGTGCCATTCTTTCGCTCCTTGAAAATCTACAGCGTGAGGATTTATCATTTCTTGAAATTGCAGAAAGCTATAAGGAGCTTATAAAAAAGAAAGGCTTTTCAGCACGTGACCTGTCAAGGAAGCTTGGTAACCGTGCATACGAAATAAGCGACCGCATAAGCCTTATGAGACTTGATCCGTTAGTCAGAAAATACATACGCAGTTTTAATCTCTCGGAACGTCAGGCAAGAATGCTCCTAAAACTCAAGGACAGAGCATTACAGATAGAGGCAACACGCAGAATTTGTGAAAATTCCCTCACAGAGGAGGAAACATCAGAGCTTATTGACACGCTGTTAGATGCGTCAAGCGAACAAACCTTAAAAATAAACAAAATAAAAGATGTACAGATACTGCGTAATACCATTTCAAATGCGGTAAATCTCATACGTCGTTCAGGTATAGATGCACGGTATAACGAAAAGTCCTACGACTGGGGCGACGAGTTTACCGTTATCATAAAAAAGCGTAAAAATGCATCAACCCCCAAACCCCCACTCTTGGGGGCAAACAGGAAAGCTTTTTTTGAACAAGCAAAATTGCTCACTCAAAACGAGCAATTTCCTATGTTACAAAAAAAACTGCTACATAAGAACATTTCCATCTTCCCTTTATTTATCCGATTTGCCACTTTACAAATCGGATATTTTATTGTATAATTGATATAATATTTTAACAAAGGAAGATATATCTATGGTAAATCAGAATATGAAACGTATTGTCGTTAAGGTTGGAACGTCTACATTAACGTACGATACAGGTAAAATAAATCTAAGACGAATTAATGATATTGCACGTGTCCTTTCGGATTTACGCAACTCGGGATACGAGGTTATACTTGTTTCATCAGGTGCAATAGGTGTTGCTATGGGCAAGCTTGGCTACACAAAAAAGCCCACAGATACAAAAGTAAAGCAGTCTCTTGCCGCAGTGGGACAATGTGAGCTTATGACGCTTTATGACAAGATGTTTTCAGAGTACCATAATACCGTAGCCCAGATACTTTTAACACGCTCGGACATAGACGTCACAAAAAGAAGACAGCATACAAAGGATACTTTTGAGACGCTCCTTGAAATGGGAATTATACCGATTGTAAACGAGAACGATACCGTTTCTGTTGAGGAAATTGAAATCGGCGATAACGACAGTCTTTCCGCTATTGTTGCAAAAGTAGTAAATGCGGATTTACTCGTTTTGTTTTCGGATATTGACGGATTATATGACTCCGATCCACGGAAAAACCCTTATGCAAGCCTCATTTCCCGTGTTGAAAACATAAATACAGTTGAGAAAAATGCAGGCGGTGCAGGCTCAAATATCGGCACAGGCGGTATGGTAACAAAAATTGAAGCCGCCAAAATTGCAAACAGTGCAGGAATAAGTATGATAATAACAAACGGAGAGAGGATTGACACACTCTATGACCTCATCGAGGGCAAAAAGGTAGGTACGTTATTTAAAGCATACTAAAGTGTGGCTGTTGCATTTAGCGCAGAACAGGCAAAAAC
>JAQXXM010000149.1 GCA_029226065.1 Clostridiales bacterium | reverse complement strand
ATATTATCCTGACTGAGGTAAGACAGGGGACGGTTCTGTGTCTTGAACGAAACTATCTTAAATAATTCTCCACAAGTCCTTTCGTTTCACCGCATAATCTTGAAATTTGACGAATTGAAACGCCATTTGCGTGGAATTTTTTATATACTTTTCTTTCGAATCGGTCGGCAATACTTCAAATTCTGAAATACTTCTACACTTTGAATATTTCATAATAATCTTTTTTCTTGCTTGTCTCGGCATAATTTATCACCGAATATATTCTATCATAAATCTTTTAATCGGTCAAGACAGAGAACCGTCCCCTGTCTTTCTCGGTTTTGCCGTAACACAAGGATAACACAAGGGGACGGTTCTCTTGTGTTATTTAAATTTTCTGACTATATTAAACCCAATACCTGTTAATCTGGAAATTTGTCTTATAGACAAACCGTTATTTCTTAAAAGTTTCAAATATTTATCTCTTTTTTCGATATTCAAATTCTGAAATTGAGTAATAGTTCGGCATTTAGAAATCTTAAAAATAATTTCTACGGCTTCAGCATCTGTAAGTCTTAACTTTTCTTTTTCAATTTCCAAACAAATATCTTCATTGTATTCATTATTAAAATCAATAAATTGTTCTTTATTAATAATTCCCAAACAAAAGACTGTATCGACCAAATCGGCTTTTTTAACATATTCATTATAACTGCTAAAATTGTATCCGTCAATACTCTTACACACACCCGCTTTAAGAGGGTTTTGGTGTATAAGACAGGGGACGGTTCTGTGTCTTATGATATATAATTTGTGGCAAAGCCACACCGAAATTATTCATTATTCATCAGCGAAGCGACTTCAATATACATTTGAAAATCCGTTCATTTATTTAATGAATATTGAATGATAAAAAATGAATAGTGAATAATACAAGCAAAAATCCGTTCTCATAAGGGGATAGATTTTTATTTAGTTTGGGATTATTGGCAAGAAAAATGTTAATCTGAAATCCACATTTTCATATCTTCTTATCGACCAAAACCTCTGCAATAACAGCTCCAATTTTCTTGGCCATTCGATAGAATCCAATGTCATTAGGATGGCAACCGTCGCTGGTGCACGATTCGTAAAACTCTCCTTCAAACAGGCTTTCTCCATCTATAAAATAAACATTTTTATCCCCCGCTGCTATTGCTTTGTTATAGCTTTCGAGAATCACCTTTCTTCTTTCGAAGTTCTCTTTTGGATTTGTGAAATAATCAGGTTTTGAAATCATTATATACGGAATATGGGGATGCTTTTCCCTTATTATTTCATATAATCTGTAGTGAGTATCCATAAGATACTGAACATCGGGTGCATTATGGTCATAATCGCAAACGAATAGGCACATATCAAGTCCGGCAATATATTCTGCCATAGCAATTTCGGCTTTGGCGTTTCCGGCAAATCCTAAATTTATATAGTCAAGATTATATTTTTGGGAAATAAAGTTTTCATACGTATTACCGGGTCTTCCTGCGGCTGCACCATGAGTAATAGACGAACCATAAAACACAATCGGTTTACTGTTACGGTATTTTTTTCTTTTACCTAAATAACTACCTTTTTCAAGCCCGATATATAATTTTTTAATCTCTGCAAAATGAGGCATATTTAAAGTATAGCAAATTGTCTCACCATCATTTCGGGTTTGCACCTTAAATTCCGCAAAACGAAAATCAAAATCGTTAGCAGGTCTGTATGTGCCAACAAAAACATCTTTTTCATCACAAAATTTATATAGGTCAAATCCATATGAAAAACAATGATTACACACCGTTGGTATAGCACCGCCTCCATATTCAGTCCTTAATGCAACAAAGGGCGAATTTGTTAAAAATACAATTCTCCCTCCTGCGCCATATCCACTTTGGCCTGAAACTCCCGGACTCACTTTTTCTGCAATTTCTAAAGGGATTCTACGCGTCAAAACCCCGTCATTCTCGGGCACTAATCCGTAAATATCAAAGTTATCAGATGTCACTTCATACCAATCAACAAAATCGTTATCTGCTTTTTCAACCCTTAGCATATTTTGATCATATATTTTTCCGTTCATATTATACACATCATCCTTATTGTTATTTTGACAAAATTATTTTAACTATTGTAGCATGAAGTCTGCGATAAGTCAACGCGGAGCACTGTATATCATCAAGCCGACAGTTTTTTATACTCACCTATGGTGTGATGAGATACAACACGGCAATGCCGTGTTGATGATATACACACTAAAGCGTGATGATATACCAAGCCTGTCGGCTTGGATAAAAAAACTCTCGTTCTTTTGAACGAGAGTTTTTTGGGTGTTTTGAACTTAATGACACAACATTTCTAAGGGTGTTAGAAGCAGATATTATATTTAAATTTAAGCCTGCTCTTAATAATATTAAAATATCAGATTTGCAGAACAATAATATATGATTTATTGATTTTGATTATATTATCACCGGCTTTTACCCTAACAGCACATCCGTAACAAGCATTACACAAAAACCGACAAGCAACGCATAGGTCGCGCCTCGCTCGCTTCCGTGCGCGTGTGTTTCGGGTATCATTTCATCGCTGATAACATATAGCATCGTACCGCCGGCAAATGCAAGTGCAAAGGGTAAAATAGCGTTGGAAATGCTGACGGCAAAATAACCGATCAAGGTTCCGATAACTTCAACAAGTCCTGTAATCATAGCAAGAATTAAGGTTCTGCGAGGGCGGATACCTGCGGCAAGCATAGGCGCTATGATCACCATCCCTTCGGGAATGTTCTGCAAAGCAATACCGCCTGCAATGACAAGGGCCTGCGTTGTATCTCCCGAGCCAAAGCCTACACCTGCGGCGATTCCTTCGGGCAGATTATGTATGGCAATCGCCAAGACGAACAGAAGCACGCGGCTCAAATTTGCGTTGTTGTGCGATTCCGGTTCATCGCCCACAAATTTATGTAAATGAGGTACTAATTTGTCGATGAGATTGAGGCAGACAGCACCGGCAAAAATGCCTGCAACCGTAACAAGTATTCCGTATTTTTCGCCGTACTCAAGCGAAGGAATTATAAGTCCCAGCACAGCCGCAGCAAGCATCACACCTGCGGCAAAAGCCAGAACTATATCCGAGAATTTGTGCGATATATTTTTGAAAATAAAACCTATCAGCGCACCGATGACGGTGGCACCGCCCACACCGATTGCAGTCAGCAATACAAGCTCCATAACTTATCCCTCCGCTATTCCTACAAGCTTGTTCTTATCAATGATCTCAACTGTCCCTAGTGACGGCCTGACCGCACCCTCGTTCGCGAAATATATAAGCATCCGTGTTGCAGCCTCACGGGTACTGCACACGTGGTTTCCTATCTTTTCATGGGTGCTTTTTAGACTGTTCGTTTGTATTTAATTTGTTCCAAATCGGAAAATAAGCTGAAATATCCATAAGTCTTACCCTGTTAAAAGTTGAATATAGTTTATCATAATTTCGTGCATATGTCAATAATGTTCGATGAAGTTATTGACATATGCCCGAAAAATGTGCTATAATATAACCCTAATGTCAAAGGAGGTATTTCCATTGCCAAGACCTACAAAATGCCGCAGAGTGTGCCGGTTTCCCGAAACTCGCGAATTTTCTACCTTGGGAGAACGAGTGGGCGAACCTGTAATTTTGACAGTAGACGAATATGAGGCAATACGCTTGATTGACAAAGAAGAGCTTAATCAGGAAGAATGCGGAACACAGCTTGGTGTAGGAAGAACAACGGCGCAAAAAATTTACGAAACAGCAAGAAGAAAATTAGCCGATGCTTTAGTTCTCGGACGTTCCCTTAAAATAGAGGGCGGCGATTTTTATCTCTGTAACGGGAACTCGGAATTCTGCTACAAAAGAGATTGTGCCAAACGGCAACAAAAAAATGAATACAAAATAGAAAAATGCGATAACATCACCGAACGAAAACAATCGGTTTGATATTTTTTAGTAAAGGAGAGCTATCTAAATGAAGTAATATATTTGTACCGTCTGCGGGTATGTGCATAAAACCGAGGGTGCTCTGACCGAAAGCGTTGCCGCACACGAAATATGTCCGGTATGCAAGCATCCTCAAGCCTTTTTGAGGTTAGAAAAAACTATTTATTTTAGGAGGAACAATAAAAATGAATGCAAAAGTACACGAGCTTATCAATCAGCAAATCAATAAGGAATTTTATTCCGCATATCTTTATCTCGATTTCTCAAATTATTTTGAGAATGCGGGACTTAGCGGCTTTGCCAACTGGTATAAGATTCAAGCGCAGGAAGAGCGCGATCATGCTATAATTTTCTATCAATACCTGCAAAACGAAAACCAAAAGGTGACGTTAGAAGCCATTGATAAGCCCGACAATAATTTCTCCTGCCATATGGATGTTTTGAAGGCAGGACTTGAACACGAGAAGTATGTAACCGCGCTGATCAACGACATTTATGCCGAGGCATACGAAGCAAAGGATTTCCGCACCATGCAGTTCCTCGACTGGTTCGTAAAGGAACAAGGCGAAGAGGAAACCAATGCGAACGAGCTTATCTCCAAAATGGAGCTCTTCGGCTCCGACCCAAAGAGCCTTTATATGCTCAATCAAGAACTCGCGGCAAGAGTATATTCCGCACCCTCACTGACTCTTTGATTTAACTTAAAAGAATCAAACAAAAACCCAACCGTCCCAATAATAGGTTGGGTAAGGGGAAAGACTAAAATCATCAAAAGATTTGCACAAAGTTTTAATGTTAACCGCCAACTGTTCGGCATATTTAAGCAAAGGATTATCTTTCATATCCTCACCTCTTACGAACAGTATAGCAAAAAATCGCTTCTAAATCAAAGCTAAGCCTTGTATGTAATCCGCCGCAAGACGGAATGTTATCAATTCGAAGGAAAGTAACATACAAGTCTTGCGACTTGATGACATACCGTTTGCTATGCAAACGGATT
>JAQXXM010000148.1 GCA_029226065.1 Clostridiales bacterium | reverse complement strand
TGTTCCCATAATAAAATTCGATAATATAATCGGGTATATCGTTATCGGAAGAACAAGAGTTATGAAATTTGACGAGGTGTACAGGCGAATTGACTGGATGAAGCCTGATTACAAAATGATGGAAAGCTATTATATGAATATCAAGGAATATAACGAAAAGCAAATAAAAAGTATGTTTGAGCTTGCTGTCATGATTGTGTCATATATTCTTACAAACGAGATAATAACCCCGGAGCTTGACCCGTTTTCTGTCCGGGCGGCGGAATATATTGACGGGCATCTGAAGGAAAATCTGACTGTGCAAACTCTTTGCCGGGAGCTTAATGTTTCGAAAAATTATCTATATGAAAAATTCCGCACAAGCTTTAACCAAACCGTCAATGATTATATAGTATCCTGCAGAATGCGTCGGGCGAGTTATCTTTTGAAAAATACCGATTTGTCTGTCAGCCGCATAGCCGAGGAGATTGGAATCGGCACATATACATACTTCAGCAGGCTTTTCAAAGAAAAATATAATATTCCTCCGTTAGCTTATAGAAAATTTTATAAGGTACTGCCGCAACAGAATATTTGAAAAGCATCTTCCGCATACTTCGGGAACACGAATATAATTCCGAACTTATGCGGCTTTTTGTTATCGGCGGTGGCGGTTGTATTAATTATATAATAAAAATGATGATGGGAGTATATGAATCTTGTATCGAAGCAGAAAAGGAGAGTTTTGTAAAATAAAAAACGAATTGTAAGTTTAATGTTAGTATTGAACCCCGCCCTGTCAAGTAGACAGACTAAATAACAGAGAAAATCTCCCGAAACACAGCTTGATACAGTAGAAATCCGAACCTTGTACCGATTGGTAATGGGTTCGGATTTCTGATTGATTTCTATTATCTAAGTTATAATATGGCACTGAAGTAAAGGTTAAGCCAATACACGAAAACATTTTACGCCATACCCAACATAAGGGCTTGAATATTCTTCTCAATAAGTGCAGATTTCGTTTTGGGAATAATATGCTCCAATGAGTCTTTCAGCGTTTCAAAAGTTACTCCCCCGAGCTTATCTTTACAATTTTTCAGGACTTTTCCGAGCAATATAATATTTGCCATACCTGAAAGCTCATTTTCCTGTGCAATGCGTGATGTAGGAATATATCTGCAAGAAATATCATTTCTGTCAGATACACGATCAGTGATTGAACTGTCAACAAATATACTTCCATTGCTCTTTACAGTATTGACAAATCTATCAAAGGATGGTGTGTTCATCGCTATTAATATATCCGGCTCGCTTATGAGCGGTGAGCCGATTTGTTCATCTGAAAGACACACTGAACAGTTGGCAGTACCTCCGCGCATTTCAGGGCCGTAAGACGGCAACCACGAAACATTCATACCTGCAAGCATACCTGCTTGTGCGAGGCATTTACCGGCAAACAGCACGCCCTGTCCTCCAAAGCCTGATATTAAAATCTCTGTAAGCATCAATCCTCACCCCCGTCACCATTCCATACAGGTAAATCCTTATATACACCTAACGGGAAATACGGTATCATTTCCGTACGCAACCGTTCCAGCGACTCCTGAGGTGTCATACCCCAGTTTGTAGGGCAAGTGGACAAAACCTCTACTATAGAAAATCCACGCTTATGTTTCTGATTATCAAAAGCCTTGCGTATTGCTTTTTTTGCTTCTCTTATATGTGCTACGCTGTCTACCGATACTCTCTGAGCCAAAGCAGTGCCATCCATCTGTGCTAATATTTCGCACATTTTAAGGGGAAATCCCTGCGTTTTAGGATCACGCCCATACGGTGTAGTTTGTGTCACCTGTCCCGGTATAGTTGTGGGTGCCATTTGCCCTCCTGTCATACCGTAAATTGTATTATTTACAAATATTATAGTTATATTCTCACCTCTTGCAGCAGCATGCAATGTTTCACACGTACCTATTGCCGCCAGGTCTCCGTCACCCTGATATGTGAATACCATAAGATTGGGATTTGCTCTTTTTACACCTGTTGCAACGGCGGGTGCACGGCCGTGCGGTGCCTCTATCATATCGCAATTGAAATAATCGTACGCCATTACGGCACAGCCGACAGGGCAAACGCCGACGGTTTCGCCTTCTATTTCCATTTCGTCTATCACCTCTGCCACAAGGCGGTGAATAATACCATGCGTACAGCCCGGGCAATAATGGGTTGGTGTATCGCATAACGCATGAGGTCTTTCAAACACTACTGACATTTCCCTATTCCTTTCCTATAAACGTTATCTTATCAACTACTTCTTTAACCGATGGGATGTTTCCGCCTGTTCTACCGAGAAAATCAACCGAAATCCTACATTCAAGTGCAAGCTTTATATCATCTACCATCTGTCCCATAGACATTTCAACACACAAAACACGTTGTGCTTTTGCACAAGCATTGTTTAGCTCTTTTTTGGGGAACGGATACAACGTTTTCGGTCTGAAAAGCCCTGCTTTTATACCCTTAGACCTTGCTATATCCACTGCCGACTTTGCAATCCTTGCAGTTGCACCGAATGCAGTGACAACTATTTGTGCATCATCACATAAATACAGTTCTGCATCTGTACAAGTTTTTTCTATCTCTCTGTATTTCTCAAATCTGTCTCTTACGGATTTTTCCAATTCATCAGGGCAAAGATACAGTGAATTAATAATATTATGCTTTCGCTCATTTTTATGTCCGCAGCATGACCAGGGTTTTTCGGTTATTTGTGCTTTTATATCAGGGAAAACAACCGGTTCCATCATTTGCCCCAACAATCCGTCTGACAATATCATTGCAGGTATTCTGTATCTGTCCGCTGTATCAAATGCGGTAAATGTCATATCAATGGTCTCCTGTACTGATGCAGGTGCATAAACGAGTATATGAAAATCGCCGTGTCCCGACGCTTTTGTGGCTTGGAGATAATCTGCCTGAGAGGGCTGTATACCACCAAGTCCCGGGCCTCCTCTTTGCACGTTTACTATAACGCAAGGCAAATCTGAGCCTGCAAGATAAGATATCCCCTCGCTTTTTAAGGAAATGCCGGGCGATGAACTTGATGTCATGGCTCTTACTCCCGAGGCACTTGCACCTAAAACCATATTAACGGCGGCTATTTCACTTTCTGCCTGTAAAAACGTTCCGCCTCTTTTTGCCATATTCTTTGCAAGATATGCCGAAATCTCCGTCTGGGGAGTTATCGGATACCCAAAAAAGCATTTGCATCCTGCACGAAGTGCAGCTTCTGCAAGAGCTTCATTTCCCTTCATCAGCATTTTCTCCATCAGTTATCTCACCTCTCTACTCTGATTGCACAATCCGGACATATCATTGCACACATAGCACAGGATATACATTTACTATCATCTGTACACATAGCTGTATAGTACCCTTTCTCATTGCGTTTTTCAGTCTGCAATGACACTATCCCTTTAGGGCAAACCTCTGCACACAGTCCGCAGCCCTTACAACGTTCAAAATTCACAATAATCATCTTTATCTCCCTATTCGTCACATTTGCGTTATACTTCTATATTTCCTCCCACGGCATACGCACCATTCTTTCTACACACAAATCCTCTGAACATGTCGTAAACATTTGTTTTGTTGCGCAACGCATTGCCACATCAAGTCCTGTGATATTTACAAGCTCATCTTCAAATGACTTGCTCTTTAATATATCCTCGGGCTCTGTCATTGTGCCGAGGTTTGAGTTATTAACGAGTGCCGTACATTTCATCCTGCAGGCGTGTTCTATCTCACGCATTGACTGTGCCGTTTCTTCTGCACTTAGTCCTTGATACATATTAAATACATATAGTATTTGCGTATTTTTCTCCTCTAAAACGGTATGATATCTTCCAAGTGCCGCGGCACCGTCACTCCCGCCCCCTACGTCTATTATTACATAATCAGAATTTTCTGAAATACTTGCTATATCAAAATTCAGTACAGGTATATCAAGATTTGTATTTGCATATTCAGTAGTTACAAGGCTTATACCGTGCTTTTTAAATTCATCCTTAAAATCTGCTGTACGGAAATACGGATTTACTATATCAATATCTACAACCGTAACCTTTCCCGATTTGCTCATTTCGAGTGCAAGATTGGCGGCAAGATTTGTTTTACCGCACCCGTAATACCCCACAAGCGCTGTTACTTTTGAAAATTTATATGTCATACAGATTTTCCTTACCTTTTAATCTTGTTTTGAAAACTATTATATACCATTTTATATTTTATGTCAATAGTTTTTAAAAATAATTTATAAAAATTTAAAAAATTACTTGTCATTTGTAAAAAGAAATGTTATAATATGTAAAAACGCATCAACCTCCTGCCCCCAATCTTGGGGACAGGTAGGTACGCTTTTTTTGAACAAGCGAAATTGCTCACTTAAAACGAGTAGTTTTTCATTAGATAAAAAAACGAGGGGGATAAATAAAATGAATGATTATGCAAGGTTTTTTGAGGAACAAAACGGCAGATGCAATCTTCCGACATGGAACGAATTGCCTGATATAGAAGTATATATGGATCAGGTAATAACGCTTATCAACAAATACATAGGCGGATTTACACCCGACGGCGATACATTGCTTACCCCATCAATGATAAATAATTACGTAAAAAACGGTATTCTTCCGTGTCCTGTAAAAAAAAGATATTCACGTACACACCTGTCACGCTTGATAATAATATGTCTTTTAAAACCTGTGCTTTCGATTAACGCTATTGGAACTCTTATCGAGTTTCTTCTGCAAACACGTACCGAGGAGGAGGTTTTAAA
>JAQXXM010000147.1 GCA_029226065.1 Clostridiales bacterium | reverse complement strand
CCTCAGGCGTAACACGTGCATAGAAAGAGCCTTCGGGATAAACTATCATAATCGGTCCTAAAGAACAAAGTCCGAAACAGCCTGTTCTTACTATCTTGACTTCCTTTTCAAGTCCGTTCTTCTCTATCTCACTCTCAAGCGTCTCAATAACCTTTTTACTGCCCGATGATGTACAGCCTGTACCACCGCATATAAGCACCTGACGTTTATATGTACAGTTCTTCGGTGTCTCACCGTTATGGTGACGCATTGCTATAATATCCTTTGTGGCAGAATATATCTTGTTAAGTTCTTCTATTGTAAGCATCAATCATCACCTCTTTTTCTAAGTTCATATTTCGCCAGTATGCCGTCTATCTGGTCAACTGTCATTCTTCCGTACACATCATCATCAACCATCATAACGGGTGCAAGTCCGCACGCACCCACGCATCGGCAGGAATCAAGCGAGAACACACCGTCAGGTGTACATTCGCCCGGCTTGATACCAAGTTTTTCTTCAAGTGCGTCAAGGATTTTGTCCGCACCCTTAACGTAGCACGCAGTACCTAAGCATATACTTATCCTATGCTCACCCTTAGGATTTAGCGAAAACTGCGTATAAAATGTCACCACGCCGTACACCTCGCTAAGAGATATACCCAGCATATCGGCGACAATCGTCTGAACCTCAATTGGCAGATATCCGTAAATCTCCTGTGCTTTTTGCAGTACAGGCATTAATGCGCCCGGCTCGTCCTTTTCTTTCTCGATAAATTCACGTAGCTCAAGCTCTTGTTTTTTTGTACCTTTGAATTGAGGTACAGGCTTTTTTTCCATTTCCATTCCTCCTTGTAATAGTTTGCCGTTCTTAAAAGTATATTATTATGTAATAAATAAAATGTTTGCCTGCAAGGATATTTTCACACAACCGTTAATATTACAGCCCTTAGCGTATCTACAAAGACCTGCCCCTGCAAAGCCATATATATTTATTATAACACTTTTTTTTTCACGTGAACATTGTCAATATTTTATGTATTTTGCAGATTGTTTTTAGTGTTATTGCACAAAAAAGGCACACAAATGAGAATTTTTTAAATACTCATTTGCATGCCCCTATCTTTTTGAAAAAATTGGGTTTCTATTTTTTTACGTTCCCCTTATAATACACGTCAGGGGTATTTAATACTTAATCTCCCACTCCGATACACCGCTTGTTAAATCAAGCTCGGCTTTTGAGTTTTCAAAGCAATACCCTTTGGGCAGAACAACTTTTCCGTGTATTCCCTCAGGAATATCAACGCAAAGCTTAATATTGCCATTTTCTGTTCGTTCCCAATTCACAGACGTTTTTCCGTAAACTGATGTATGATATGCCTTTGCAAATGTCAAGTCGCCTATAAAGCTTGGCGAAATCTCATAGCAAGAAATATCGTCAGCATTCGGATTTGGCTTTAATCCCGCAATTGATTGCACAAACCAGCTCGATATATCTCCGAAGAAGTGGTGATTTTTTGAATTAGCCCAGGCAACATCAAATTCCTCAAATCTTTCACACAGAGCCGTTGCCTTATTCTTTATCCAGTAGCCATAGCAGCTGCGTGATTCGGATGTCACAATTTTATATGCAAGCTCCGATTCGCCCATGCTTGAAAGGACATGGTATATATATCTTATTCCGATAACGCCACAGGCGTTAATGTCACCGTCACGATGGATTATCTCTAAAAGCTTGCTGTTTGCACGCTCAATTTCATCATCATTGAAGATACCATGTGCGATACCCATAGCCTGTGAGGTCTGGCAGTCGCCATCAACTGTCATAGATGAAAAATCTACAAGGTTTTCTCTTATACTCTGACGCATTTCCTCTGCGAAAGTTTTAGCATATTCGCTTTCTTTAGAAAGTCCTACCTGACTAAACAGAAATGCTGATTTTTTGGCGATATTATATGTTGCAATACTTGCAACCACATCAAGAGGCGCTGATATAGGATGTTCATTGCTTTCAAACGGATCACACCAATCGCCAAGTCCGAAGCCTGTTAAGCCTTTCTCATCACGCATTGACGATACATAATATAAGTATCTCATAATCATTGATGCATTTTCTTTTATGACCTCTTTATCACCTGTATATTTATACAAAGAATATGGAATTTCAACACATACAGCATCCCATACAGGGCCGTTACCCCATTCAAACCCCCAACCGCCTGTGGGAATAATTCCGGGCAATGCGCCGTCAATTCGCTGAACGCTTCTGATGTTACACAGCCATTCTCTTAAGCTTTTCTCAACTGTATAATTTATAAGCATGTGCTCTGATGAAAGCCACGCATCTGCTGTCCAGCCATTCTTTTCTCTGTGAGGGCAGTCTGTCGGGAAATAGAAGAAATTTGATAAATCCGATATATGTGAACATTCCTGCAATGCGTTTATAGTATCGCAAGAACATTCAAAGTCACCTCTTTGCTCAAAGTCTGAATGCATCTCAAGATAAGTGACTGCCTCCTTTGTTGCCTGATAATCCTCCAGGCCTTCAACATACGCATACCTGAAACCGTCATACTTGAATTTAGGGATAAACGTTTCCTCTCCACCCTTACAGATGAATACATCAGTTTGTCCATAGTCCAAATATTTCTTCAAAGATATGTCTCGATAGAAAATAGTCGAATTTACGGAAAACTCGCCACGAACAAGACTTTCAGCGTGTCTTACTGTTATTTTTTGTCCGGGTTTTCCGTTTATTTTAATACAAGTCACACCCGCAGTATTCACGCCAAAATCATAGACATATACATTATCTCTGTACGTTTCCTCAAGGGGCGGATTACCCTCTATACTTAAATTGTGAGCAAATCCGAGTCTGTCATAATGCTTGATTTCTACTGCCTTAATCTCCTTTGTTACAACAATCGGCTCAACCTCGCAAAGTTTTGCATAACCTCGAGGAGTTCTTTCTGCCATTGCATACTGCCAATCACAATCATCAAAATCGCATGTATTCCAGTCGGGGATTTCAAGTCTTGAATCATAGCAATATCCCATTCTCAAATCATCATAAAGTATGGGTGAGCTATGCGTTTTAAAGGTTTCGTCTGCCTCAAGCTCAAAGACTTTGTCATTGTCTTTTGCTTCAAGTGCCAAAGCGAAGGTAACAGGACCTCTGCTTGTACTTTTATCAAAATCCCAAACAAATCCGCCGTATGCATTTCTAAAGCCATTACCTAAAATAACACCTATTGCGTTGGTGCCTTCATTAAGCAGCTCCGTAATATCATAATTATCGTAATATAATATGTCATCGGGATTATTGATATACGGTGCAAGCGGACCTTTTGTGACATTTGTGCCGTTTATGTATAACTCATAAAATCCAAGACCGCATATAGTAATTTCAGCATTTTCGGGCTTAAAATCAAGCTCGAATGTTTTTCTGAAATACGGTGCAGGAACAAATTCTTCAAATGATGAAACCTTGTCATTTGCTTTTATAAATTTAGTTGAAAATTTCATGTATTTCTCCTCCAAGGATGTTTTCTTTAGTTATATCATACACTTACAGAAATGTCAATATATTTTCAAATATTTTACCAAAAAACACTTACTTACTATTAAGCTCTACCATACGTGTCTCGCCGTGCCACGTTACATCCATATCAAGTGCCTCGGCAACAAACCTAAGCGGTGCAAGCGTACGTCCGTTTTCCACCTTAGCGCCTACGTTTAAGAGATATTCTCTGCCTGCAATGTACGCTGTATTTGTACCTGTAAAGAGCAGTATTTCCTTACCATTTTTATTTATATGTGCAGCACCCTTGTCCTGTTCCCACCACACAGTAGCACCAAGCATCTCGCCCACCTTACGGATAGGTATAAGCGTTGTTCCGTTTTCGATTATGGGGTACTGGTCGTCAAACTTTACAAGCTTGCCGTTAAGAGTAACCTTTGCACCCACATATTCAATATCGTTTGTGTAGTACGCTAAAACGTGTTCGGGATAAAGGGGATCGCCGTAGCTTTTATACGGCCAGTTTTGTACATAGTCTTTTGCGTTTACACGCTCCAAAAGCCAGTCATCGCCTTTTGCGGCAATAATCCTGTCAAGCACCGTCTGACCGAAATTATATGACTGAAGCATTTTTATGTAGTCATAATCGTATCTGTACAATGCCTCTGAAAGCAGATATGCAGCATACGGAATAGCCTTTGCAGGCACAAGCCTGTCCTCAAGTGTCCACGCCGTACCTGTACGGTCAAGTCCGAACTTGGCAAACGCCTTTTCGTTCGTGTCCTCAATCTGCATTATGCCCCACGCAGGTCGGGGCGTTACGCCGTCTGAATAATATTGATAATTTATACCGCTTGATTCCTGCATACACACGCTTGCTAAAATATTGGGGTCCACCCCATATTGGTCGCCTGCGCTTTTGAATAAATCGCTGTAGCTTTTTACTGCCTTATTAAGCTTCTTCGTGCCTATTGCAAACTGACTTAAGTCCGTACCGTTATGGTCGGGTATCTGTGCCGCCATAGCGTTTACAGAAACTGAAATCACTGCAATAAAGGCTGATAATACTTTTTTAATATTAATAGTAATTAACTCCTTTCATAAAGCTCATTTGGAAAAAGATAAGCGGTGCATCCCGCACGTCCGCACTCGCTTATGTACATTGAGTACACGGCGTTCGTGCGAACGCACAATCTGCTTGCTTCTCTTTTTCCAAACTTAACTTCTTTCGCAAAGCAACTCTCAATAATGCTTATTTTTTGTTGATAATACAATACTTAAGTAAGTATACTATATCTTAAAGGCAATGTCAATGTAAGTTTCTGTCAGTTTGCCAGAATACGGTTTATAACGTCGTCATAATATACTATTTCAGCTTCGGAAATCCATTTCTCAATGTACTCCCAATTAATCTCATCATACCTGTCGGAAATATACTCCTGTTCAAAATCCTCATACGGTACATATTCATAAACCTCTTTTGCGTATATGATATGGTAGCCGTATAATGTTTCTACAGGCTCGGAAATTTCGCCCTTTTTAAGTGACATTGCAGTATTTTCAAATTCGGGTACGAATGTGCCGTCGCCTGTAACGTAATATCCCTCATCAGTTTGTCCGGGATCGTTATTGTACTCTTTAATTAAGCTGTCAAAGTTTTTAGCGGTTGCTTTTTTGGCAATTGCCTTTGCTGTCTCGTATGCTTTCTTTTTATCGGCATCTGACAACGGATTTCCGTTATCATCTGTAGTAGGAATAAGAATATGCTTTACTTGTGCTGAATGTGTCTTAAATTCCGCATCTTTATTCTGTTCATAGTGTGCCTTCGCCTCATCTTTTACCCCTTTGTATTCGGGGAATGTTGAAGTCATATATTCACTTAACTCTATATCTAAATCGTTTTCGGCTGTCAGCCTAATATAATCATTGCGTGTGATACCGTAATCGTTTAAATATTCATTTACAACGTCAACACCGTATTCCTTTTCCAAAAGCAAAACAGCTTCTTCCGCTCTTTTAACGGCCGTATCATAATCATCAACGCCAAACTCTTTTATTTTCTGCTTTTCAATTTCTTTTACAGCAAGCATTTCCTTTGATGTAGATACCAACTCCTCCGCTGATGCCATTGCACCGAACGCTGTCTCAATATAATCATAATTCTCTCTGAATATATCACCTGTTACATCAGTACCGTTCACACTCATTACAACTAAAGAATGTAGGTCTGTAACAGACGCTGTTTTCGTGTCGCCGTTCCACTCAACGAGGCAATCCAAAAGCTCGGATATGTCACGTAACGAAATATATGTTGTGCCGTCACTTAAGAAGTTGCGTACTTTTCTTTTAATTCCGTCAACCTTTACGTTTACGTAGTCACTTAATACGGCAATTGTTTTTTCGCCTGTCATCTCAAGGACTGCGCTGGCGGACTTATTTACGGAATTTACGCCTGTTGTAATTACAGCCGTTTTCGTGTCATCCTCCCAATCGACTTTGCAGTCTAAAAGCTCGGATACGTCACGTAGTGCTATGTATGTAGTGCCGTCACTTAAGAAGTTACGCACATCATACTTTTCGCCGTTGATTTCTACGTTTACGTAGTTTGTATATACATCAATATTCTTCTCTGTATTCTCCGCCATTACGGGAACTGCAAATGATGTCATAAGCATTATTCCGCTTAATATACCTGCTAATTTCTTCATAATATCCTCCATCTATATCTCTATATAACTTTAGTTACATATATTTTACCACAAATAAGGCGAAATGTCAATGAATATAGACAATGTGTCCGTTTAGCAAGTAAATTAACCCCCTCAAATCCGAGGGGGTTAAAAGCAATTTATTATTCACTTCAAGTAAGATTATTCTTCAGTAGTAAATGCGTTTTCTAAACTTTTAACCGCATCCATAAGTCCACCGAGTACAGCATTAACGAATGTATCATCAGCTTCTATTTTCCATTCTTTATTTTCATTCTTTACAACTTTAATATCAACTTCGTTTGTAACAGTTGCAAGGTCAGGTTTTGATGCACATTCAACCAATATTTCTTCCATCTTTTTGTTCTGTTCTTCTTCAGAAGGCTGCGTGTCTGAAAATGCGGTTGAAAAAGCGTACTGCATAGCCTGTGTGAAAAACTCACTCATAACAGGCTTCATATCGGTTGCGGTGATGCTTGTTTTTACAATAACAGTGCTATCATCAATTTTTTCAGATGAAACGATTTCATAATTCAAATTTCCAAAGATAGCATTCATAACTGTTTCGGCATTATCATTGGAATTCTCACCATTTGTTATATCATCTACATTTACATATTTCTTAGCTTCCTCAAAGTCAAGATTTTTAAATGCAGTAAACATACCGTTTACAGATGTTTCGGCCTTTTTTATTTCTCCGCAACCTGTAAGTGAAAATACAAGTACAAGTGTTAAAGCAACTGCTATAATTGATTTTATTTTTTTCATTTTCTTTTACTCCTTATCCTTCGATATTAAATGTATATGGTTTCAAATTTTCATCCCAATTTTCCGAATTTCCTTCAAAGATTAAAGTGAAAGCTCCTTCATCAACAGGAGGGAACGCAATGATACCTTCAGTTGAATTTCCTACAAGCAAATCTGTCTGAATATCCGGATAGTCTGCATCCCAATTATCCTGTTCTTCATATTGCTTGCCGTTCTGAGTAAGTTTAGTGTTAAAACTATATACTGAGAATTTATCAGAACCTTGATTGTCCACTTTTACATATACTCGTGTTTCTGTTTTTGCATACTCGACTTTCTGAACGGTTATAGAATAACCTAATTGAGTCTGTGTTTGATTAACATCAATAGTTTTTGTTGTGGGAACAACCGCTTCTTGATAACTGATAACAGAATATTCTCTTGCGGCTATAGTAGGTGCGGTTACTGCTCCACCAAAAGCATTTTCACCTTCAAACGGCTCACCGACAATGCCGATTACTTTTACATAATCACCTTCTTTAACTTCAAAATCCTTGTCATAAATATAAACAATAGTATTGTTTTCAGAGTTCTCATAGTCTGCAAACATTTGAAGTGCAACACCATCATCTGTGTATTCCGGTGCGGTAAATACTTTACCTATAATTTCAACACAATGGTTTTTGAAATTTTCGGGAGTTGCGTATAGTGATTTAATTTCACTGTCTTTCATCGGAACGATAACATCATCTTTATATGTACCGATTTCTACTTTACCGCTTTTCCAAGTTGTTTTTCCTTCACCTTCAAAGTGACCGTCTTTAAATTCTCCCTCATAAGTCCACTCTTCACCATCACTGTTTGTGGTGGTAAATTTGCCTTGTCCGTTTGGCAATCCGGCTTCATTCATATCACCGGAATAAGTACCTGTCCTCTCACCATATGCTAAGTTAAGTGTCATTTGCTTCCCACATCCCACTAAAGAAAAAGCAAGGGCACCAGCCAATAATAATGTTAAAATTCTTTTCTTCATTACTTTTCATCTCCTTTTTAAATTTTAGTATGTTGTCACATTTTAACATCCTTTTTAATTATTATATCATACTTTGTTTTTCTATAAACCGCAAAATAACAAAGCCTTCGGATAATACTCCTATATAGTCCTTAATCAAACAATCTACATAACAAGTATAATATTCATTCTGTTCCATAAATACACACCCTGAAATCATTTACAAAAATGCAATGCCATAATCATCACTCTTTTACTGCTATAATACCATATTTTATCCGATTTGTCAATGTAACACATAGAGAGGTCATAAATATACCTGTTGACAATGTGTCCGTTTTGTGATAAAAGAAAAAGAACGCTCTGCTTTTGTGATACATAAATACATAGCATCAAAGTCAGTCAGTCTTTTTTAAAGACTCTCTTGACTGACTCAGTATCTCTCTATATATATCACTCTATTAGTATAGTTTTATTAGTATAGTTAGGCTTTGTTTTTGAAAGTTCTAAAACTTTAAAAATGCAACTTCTTGAGTACTGAAAAAGGGCTTCTGGAGTTCCCAAAATTAAACTTCCTGAAGTTCAAAATCCGAAGGCTTGGTAAAGTTATCCACACTTTTTCCACACCTTTTCCACACTTTTTTTGCACTTTTATAGCGGTATGTGATTGACTTAATGTGATAAATATGATAAAATATTGGTATAAAACGCAAGACAGAAAGGGTAAAATTATGGAACTCATACTTCTAACGGCACT
>JAQXXM010000146.1 GCA_029226065.1 Clostridiales bacterium | reverse complement strand
ACCAACAGGCTGTTGCAAAAATGCAACAGCCTGGGTATGTTGTCAAATTATTTATCTTTTGAAAAAGCTTGGAACATCTATCTCGTCCATTCCCGGTCTTAGACGACGCTTGAAAATCGAATCATCGTCATAGTCAGAAACTGATGATGAATACGAAGATATAGGACGCTTTTCATAACTCTTTGATGTTGTCTTAACTCCTGCATCAGCATTTCTCTTGATTGAGCCATCAAGACCTGTTGCGATAAGAGTAACCTTAATCTCATCCTTCATTGTCTCGTCCATAGCTGATCCAACTATTATATTCGCACCATCTGAAACCATATCCTTAATAATTGACGATACTTCGCCCATATCAACAAGTGAAAACTCTGTTCCGCCTGTAATATTAAGTAATACGTTTTCAGCGCCTGCAATGCTTGTCTCAAGCAACGGTGACTCAATAGCGGCACGAACTGCATCCTGAGCAGCGTTTTCGCCCTTGCCTATACCAATACCCATGTGTGCTACGCCACTGTCCTTCATAATGGTACGTACATCTGCAAAGTCACAGTTTACTATACCCTTTTGAGTGATAATTTCAATTATACCCTGAACACCTTGGCGGAGAATATCGTCAGCAAGCTTGAACGAATCATTAATTGTTACTTTCTTATCTGCAATCTTTAAAAGTAAATCGTTAGGTATTGTAACAATTGAGTCTACACGCTCTGCAAGATTCTTTATACCCTCCTCGGCGTTTCTCATTCTCTGCGGACCCTCAAACGCAAACGGCTTTGTAACAACCGCAACAGTAAGTATACCTGCTGACTTTGCAGCCTCAGCTATTATGGGTGCCGCGCCTGTACCTGTACCGCCACCCATTCCGGCAGTTACAAATACCATATCTGCATCCTTAACAATATTTTTTATCTCATCTTTTGTCTCTTCTGCCGCCTGACGTCCGATTTCAGGCTTAGCGCCTGCACCAAGACCGCTTGTAAGTTTAGCGCCAATCTGTAAAACCGTTCCCGCTTTTACATTTGAAAGCTGCTGTGCATCTGTATTCACACAAATAAACTCTGCTTTTGTAACACCTGCATCAATCATTCTGTCAACGGCATTGTTACCGCCGCCACCAACACCGATTACCTTTATTCTTGCTCCTTCAATTACGGTGTTATCCTCTAATCCAATAGGCATTGAACTCATAATAATATCCTCCTTCGTAGTTACGTAAGAACATGTCCATCTTATACATGAACATACACATTCTATTTTACTATCTTTTTCACTAATATTCAATAGTAAAATTATACAAATTTAATAGTTTTTTTGTATATATTCGTACACTTTAGTGATTATGGATTATACACAGCTGTTCCCGGGACACTCAAATCGACAGACCCTATCGAGTTTTCATCAAAAGTAGATGTCCTGATACTTTCTGCAAACATTCGTATTTTTCTGTCTATCTGCAATTGAGAACCGCATACGACGTCAATTCTGTTATCATAGTTAAATGTTATCGCCGTTAAATCATCTATACTGATATATTTAACTGCTTCAACTAATCCGCAGGATTCAAGCGATTTAAGCATAACTTCGAGTGCTTTCTCTTTTTCATCAGATTTTATTTCAAGCTTTGAATTAAGCTCATAACCTGAAACACTCACACCGCTTATACAGGGCAGTTTTCCCGAATCAAACACAGATGTATCATCAATTATCCTTAAATCCGAATCAATAATTAACGTATCATTACCGATTAGCAAATATGCCGCCGGCTGACTTTCCGTTATCTCAATCTCGAGCCGTGCCGGAAAAATTGCCTTTTTGACTTTAACCTCTCGTATCTGTGGAAGAGCTGTCATTTTCTGCTCTATTTTTGATATGCTTGTACCAAACAAATTTGAACCAATCAAGTCTCCTATATGCTCATTAATAACCTCTTTTGAGACAGTGTCATTACCATTTAATCGTATTTCTGTTATGTTAAAAATCGGTGTCATAAACATCAAAACGATAGCAAGGATTATAGCTATTGCAATGCCTATTCCCGCATTTAAACGCTGTTTGCGTAGTCTTTCACGTTTACGTTCTTTTTCGATGTTACGATTTTTATCTGCTTCTGTATATGTGGCTGAGAATTTGAGAACTTTTTTTTCGTCTCTCTCATCGTGTCTTATAACAGGGCGTGTACCGTACCTTGTCTTCTCTGCATTGCCGTGCCGTTTGACGTTATCTACATTTCGGTACGGCGATGCAGGTGTTGTTTCTTTATTAACTTTTTCGGTATTCTTCCGTTTTTTATCCATTTCATCACCCTACTAAATATGTATTCTTTTTATTTTAGCACCGCATTTTGACAGATTACCTTCAATACACTGATAACCTCTGTCAATAAAGTCAACTCCCGACACCGTTGTTTTACCCTCTGCATTAAGAGCGGCAAGTACAAGTGCCGCACCGCCGCGTAACTCGTAAGCCTCAACATTGGCGCCCGAAAAACGTTTCACTCCTCTTACAACAGCGCTTCTCCCCTCTACTTTTATATCTGCACCCATTCTTACAAGCTCGTCAACGTGACGAAATCTGTTTTCAAACATATTTTCAACAAAAACACTTGTTCCATCCGCAACAGATGCAAGTGCCATAAAAGGCGACTGTATATCGGTTGCAAAGCCAGGATAAGGCATTGTTTTAATAATGTGTACATTTTTTATTTTGCCATTGCTCTTTAAATGTATGGTATTATCATACGTGTTGATTTTCGCACCCATTTCCGATAACAATGCAAGCCCCGAATGTATATGCGAGGCAATAGCGTCTTTCAGGACAATTTCACCACCTGTAATAAGTGCCGAAATCAAATACGTCTGAGCAACAATTCTGTCAGGCATAATTGTATATTCAACAGGGTTTAATTTCTTTACGCCCTCAATAACAATCATACTTGAGCCTGCACCGTTTATTTTTGCACCCATTAAATTTAAGAATTTCGCCAAATCTATTATTTCCGGCTCACGTGCAGCGTTGGTTATAACCGTTGCACCGTCTGCTTTTACTGCTGTAAGCATTATATTTTCCGTAGCACCTACACTCGGAAAATCAAGATGGATTTGCGTACCAGAAATCTTGTCACTCTCGCATTTTAAATACCCAAATTCCTCCGTTATTTGTACACCCATTTTTCTTAACGCCTTGATATGTAAATCAATCGGTCTTAAGCCGATAGGACAACCTCCCGGCATACCCACTTCAGCTTTGTTCCACACCGCAAGAATAGCACCTAAAAATATTATAGACGAACGCATCTCACGCATCAGCTTTTCATCTATTTTGCAATTATTTATATTTTCAGGATTGATATAGAGCGTATCCTGTTCACGCCTGACATCACAACCCAAATCCTCAAGAATGATACACGTTTTTTCAACATCTCTAAGTCGTGGGCAGTTATGTATCACTGATTCACCATCTGCCATTATTGATGCGGCAAGTATTGGCAAAACGGCGTTTTTTGCACCTTGAATGGTTATTTCTCCTCTTATAGGTACACCACCGTCAATAACCAGTTTATTCATAATATCACCTCATATTTTTTCTATATGCCGTATATTATGAATAAAGGAAGGATTGTGTTACAAACCCGTTAGGGGTTTGGTAAC
>JAQXXM010000145.1 GCA_029226065.1 Clostridiales bacterium | reverse complement strand
TATTAGTATACCACAAAAAAGTGTTTTTGTCAACATTTTTTTGTGCTTTAACTATTGCATTTTAATGCGTTTTTTGTTAAAATTAAATGTGAATGATTTTTGTGAGGTGTTTGTTATGGATAAATTTGAACTTGTCTCCCCTTTTGAGCCGTCAGGCGATCAGCCACAGGCTATAGAAAAGCTTGTTTCAGGTCTTGAACATGGTGAGAAATTTCAGACACTTTTGGGTGTTACGGGTTCAGGTAAAACCTTTACTATGGCAAATATTATTGCCGCCGCAAACAAGCCCACTATTGTCCTTGCCCATAACAAGACACTTGCCGCACAGCTTTGCAGTGAATTTAAGGAGTTTTTCCCCAATAACTGCGTTGAATTTTTCGTGAGCTATTATGACTATTACCAGCCTGAGGCTTATCTTCCGCAAACGGACACTTATATAGAAAAAGATGCAATGACAAACGAAAACCTTGACAAGCTGAGACACAGTGCAACATTTGCGTTATTTGAACGCAAGGACGTATTGATAGTGTCGAGCGTATCGTGTATATACGGTTTGGGAGATCCTGAGGACTACAAAAATATGATGCTTTCCCTTAGAGTGGGTATGCAACGTGACCGTGACGAAATTTTAAAAAAACTTGTTGAGATGCAATATGAACGTAACGATATTAATTTTGTACGTAATAAATTCCGTGTACGTGGTGATGTTGTGGAGATATTTCCGTCAAATAACGGTGAGAACGCAATACGTGTTGAGTTCTTTGGTGATGAAATCGACAGAATTTGCGAAATAAATGTTGTAACAGGTGAAATAATAGGTGTATACCGCCATGCGGTTATAATGCCTGCGTCACACTACGTTACCACTGCTGACAAAATGATGCTTGCTATGGCGGCAATTGAAGAGGAAATGCACGAACGTGTAAAATACTTTAAAGAGCGTGATTTATTAATCGAGGCACAGCGTATTGAGCAACGCACACTTTATGACCTTGAAATGATGCAGGAAATAGGTTTCTGTCAGGGTATAGAAAACTACTCCCGACACATAAGCGGCAGAGCGGAGGGTTCAGCACCATATACGCTTTTAGACTACTTCCCCGACGATTATCTTATGATAATCGACGAATCTCACGTTACAATCCCGCAGGTACGTGGTATGTATAACGGTGACCGTGCAAGAAAGGAAACTCTTGTTAAATATGGATTCAGGCTTCCCAGTGCGTTTGACAACAGACCGCTTAAATTTGATGAGTTTGAAAGACGTCTTTCAAGTGTAATATTCACAAGTGCGACACCTGGCGAATATGAAAAAGAACATTCTACAGTTGTTGCCGAGCAAGTAATACGCCCCACAGGTCTTCTTGACCCTGTGATAGATATACGGCCGATAAATCATCAGATAGATGACTTGTTGGGTGAAATTCAGGCTGTAACTGAAAAAGGTATGCGTACACTTGTGACTACGCTTACTAAAAGAATGGCAGAAGATTTAACAAAATATCTTAAAGAAATCGGTATCAAAGTTACTTATATGCATTCTGAAATCAAAACTATAGAGCGTACAGAAATTATTAAAGATTTAAGGCTTGGTGTGTATGATGTACTTGTGGGAATAAACCTACTGCGAGAGGGGCTTGATATACCCGAAGTTGCACTTGTTGCTATTTTAGATGCAGACAAAGAAGGATTTTTACGAAGTGAAATGTCGCTTATCCAGACAATCGGACGTGCGGCACGAAATTCCGAAGGCCGTGTCATAATGTATGCTGATAACATAACAGGCTCTATGCAACGTGCAATTGATGAAACAAACAGACGTCGTACTCTTCAAATAGAGTATAATAAAGAGCATAATATTACGCCTAAAACTATCAAGAAGGATATTCGTGAAATAATAGAGCCTATGGAGGCCGTTAAGAATGAGTTA
Source organism: Clostridiales bacterium (assembly GCA_029226065.1). Lineage (GTDB taxonomy): Bacteria > Bacillota > Clostridia > UBA1381 > UBA1381 > Ornithomonoglobus. Next base: position 2,862 of record JAQXXM010000145.1, on the reverse strand, counting down.
TCTAAAGACGTGTCCGATATACGTGCTCAAATTGCCGAGCTTGAGGCTATGATGCTCAATGCCGCTGAAAATCTTGAGTTTGAAAAAGCGGCTCAGTACCGTGATGCCATAAAACGAATTGAAAAGGAATTTGAAAATGATTGACGAAAAGACGCTAAATGAGGCGATAAATATAATATTAGACAGAATATTGACACCTGTTTTATATATGTATGAGGATGAAGCACTTGAATTTATATGCTTTGCCGATTCAAATATTTCAGACGAGGATTTTTACGAGGCGGAACGTGCACTGTACGTTAATCTTGGAATAAACGCCGAAGTTATTGACATACGCAGTTTTGACGAATGTGACAGAGTTGAGATAACAAAGACTGCAATACTGCTGTATGCAGAAGATGAACTCGTTAAAACTCTTATAGAAACGTCAATATCAGCCGACAAGGAGCGGCTTATGGCGATTAAACGTCTGACTGTCACACGCAAAAACGAAACAGGAACTTATTATTTAAGCTGATACGAGGTGAATTATGAAAAATAATGAAATTAAAATACAGGGTGCAAGAGTGCATAACCTTAAAAATGTATCTGTGAATATTCCGCGTGAAAAGCTTGTTGTTCTGACAGGTCTGTCAGGTTCAGGCAAAAGCTCGCTTGCATTTGACACTATATATGCCGAAGGTCAGAGACGGTATGTAGAATCGCTTTCTTCATACGCAAGAATGTTTTTAGGTCAGATGGACAAGCCTGATGTCGATTATATTGAAGGATTGTCGCCTGCTATCAGTATTGATCAGAAAACTACCTCAAAAAATCCACGTTCTACCGTAGGCACTGTAACTGAAATATATGACTATCTGCGGCTTTTGTACGCAAGAGCGGGAATACCACACTGTCCTAAGTGCGGTAAAGAGGTTAAGCGTCAGACGGTTGACCAGATTACAGACAGAATTATGGAGCTACCCGAACGTTCACGTATACAGGTACTTGCTCCTATTGTTACAGCTAAAAAGGGCGAGCATAAGAATATATTTGAGAGTGCAAAGAAAAGCGGTTATGTGCGAATAAAGGTTGACGGTGAAATGTATGACGTTGCAGAGCCGCCTGCCTTAAAGAAAACTGTAAAGCATAATATTGATATAGTAATCGACAGACTCATAGTAAAAGATGATATAAGGTCAAGGCTAAGCGACTCCATAGAAACTGCATTAAAGCTGTCAGGTGATATTGTTGTGATTGAAGTTGTGGACGGAGAAATGATGCGTTTTTCACAGAGCTATGCCTGTGACGAATGTGGAATAAGTATTTCCGAGCCTGAACCGAGATTGTTCTCTTTCAATAATCCGTTTGGTGCGTGCCCTCATTGCGACGGACTTGGCGTGTTGATGAAAATTGATCCTGATCTCGTTGTTGTGGATAAAAACAAAAGCCTTATAGACGGTGCCATACGGTGCAGTGGTTGGAACAGTTATGATGATCCCACAAGTATTGCATATATGTCATATAAGGCAATTGCAGATAAATACGGGTTTGATATAAACACCCCATATAAGGATATACCTGAAGATGCAAAAAATGCAGTCCTCTACGGTACGGGCGAAGAAAAAATTAAAATGAAATATCACCGTGCATACGGAAACGGCGAATATAATATGCCCTTTGAGGGTGTTATTACAAACCTGCAACGCAGATACGACAGACCTACATCAGAATATGCAAGAAGCGATATTAGTCGGTATATGAGCGATATAACCTGTCCTAAATGCCATGGTGCAAGGCTTAACGACGATATGCTTGCCGTTACTATTGGTGGTAAAAACATATATGAGTTTACGGAAATGTCAATAAAGGACGAAATGGATTTTATAAATTCCGTAACATTTACCGAGCGTGAAATGATTATTGCAAGTCAGATTATAAAAGAGATAAAATCGCGACTTCAATTTCTGTTGAACGTCGGACTTGATTACCTTACGCTGTCACGTTCATCAGGAACATTATCGGGCGGCGAATCACAGCGAATACGTCTTGCAACGCAGATTGGCTCAGGACTTACAGGAGTATTATATATTCTTGACGAGCCCAGCATCGGTCTGCATCAGCGTGACAACGACAGACTTATAGGCACACTTTTGCATCTGCGTGATTTAGGTAACACTGTAATAGTAGTTGAGCATGATACAGACACAATGCTTGCCGCCGACCACATAGTAGACGTAGGACCGGGTGCAGGCATACACGGCGGAAGAATTGTAGGCGAAGGTACGGCAGAGGAGCTTGCAAAGTTTCCCGACTCCGTTACAGGCAAATATTTAAGCGGTGAGCTTAGTATACCCGTACCGCAGATACGCAGAAAGCCCAAGGGCTGGATAACTGTCAAAGGTGCTCATGAAAACAACTTGAAAAACATAAATGTAAAATTTCCCACAGGTGTGCTTACATGTGTAACGGGCGTGTCAGGCTCAGGAAAGAGCTCGCTTGTAAATGAGATACTGTATAAAAGCCTCGCTCATACCTTAAACGGAGCGGGTACACGACCAGGTGCTCATAAAGAGATTTTGGGTATAGAGGAGCTTGATAAGGTGATTGATATAAACCAAAGTCCTATCGGCAGAACACCACGCTCTAACCCTGCAACGTACACTAACCTATTTACAGATATACGTGAGGTATTTGCCTCGACAAATGAGGCAAAGGTACGTGGATATAAATCAAACAGGTTCAGCTTTAACGTTAAAGGTGGCAGATGTGAAGCTTGCTCGGGTGACGGTATAGTAAAAATTGAAATGAACTTTCTGTCTGATGTTTACGTTCCCTGTGAAGTATGCAACGGAATGAGATATAACCGTGAAACTCTTGAAG
>JAQXXM010000144.1 GCA_029226065.1 Clostridiales bacterium | reverse complement strand
ATGAAATACTTCCGGAAGATAAGCGTTCCATGTTATAAAGGGAACGTTCACTCACGCTCATTCCCTCAACAGCCAAACTACCTTTAATGTTTTTTACGATTTGCTCATGTGTTTGTGTCATGATAACTCCTCCTTTAATTTGATATATTATCTTTACTAATCAGAACTACACAATCATTCCAATAGTATTCATTGATATGTTGTTTAAGTCTGTTGAGGATATTCTCGGCTTCACCAACATATATTGTTTCATCATTATATTCATTTATTCCAAACAAAAATATATACCTGTAAATCCAGAGTCATTTCGCTCTGAAAATTTATTAAGCTCATTTCTTGAGATTTTATAAATTCTGCCATTTCAATTCGACAACTCACACATAATACGTCCCTTGAGATTGCCATCGAATATATACATTTGAATTATTTTGCTAAAATTCATATTCATTCTTATTGTCTCTATCACTAATATAATTAATGATTTTGGAAGTCCGGAAGTCTTACCTATGCTAAACAAACTTTATAATCATAGTATATCACAAAATCTTTTACTTGTCCATTTATTTTTTTTTGATTTTTATAATATGGACGTAAAACAGCATAAATCGCTAAAATTAGAAACAAATTTTAACAATATAAAAATCATGTCACCTCTGCCGTTTTCGGCAAAAGTGACGTGTATTTTCATGGTGGAGCTGACGAGAATCGAACTCGTGTCCGAAAACAAATCCACCAAGGTTTCTCCGAGCGCAGGCTGTGAAAAACATTCCCTCAGTCAAAACCTCACAGCCAAAGCTATGACCTTAGTAGTCTCTTATGCATGGCAGAGGTCGAGACACCCTCTGCTCACGTTCACCACTGTATGATGCCCAAGCCTATGCCGTGGTACTCATAGGGAGGACAACGCCGCAATTAGGCAGCGTAAGCTAATTCTGTTTTAGCGTTTATATTTAAAGTTTAAGCCTTTTTAACGAGGCTGACTCATCCTCGGCTCGCTTCCTAAGCTTCCTCGTCCCCGTCGAAGCCATTGCAGCCCCATATAGGTACGTATACTATACGCTTACGCATATAGTATACCATAATTATAGTCTTTTTTCAAGTGTTTTATTCAAATTGGCAAGAAAAGTGATGTTACCGCAAATACTCTGTTATCCTGTGATTTGTGGAGAAGAATTTCAGATTTGAGTCAAAAAACAAGTGGGAAATGTTCTTATCTGTCTGTGCTTTGCCATCGGTTATTTTGTTTTTGCAATCCCACGTTGTATCGACTATTACCCAGCGGCTATCTAAATATACCTCATTCCAGGCATGGTTTGCCTCTGTAGTGGTAGTATTTTGGGCGTTCCACTCTGTGTCGGCACTGCCCACGCCCAACGCATAGCCTGTCACCACGTTGCAGGGGATATCAAGACTGCGGCACATTGCAGCATACAGGTTTGCATATCCTAAGCATACTGCACGTCTTGTTTTTAATACGTCTGATGCGATATACGGCGCAGTGTTGGAAGTGCCCTCAATGCTGTCGGAATCGTAATATATATTTTCACATATCCAATCGTGTATTGCCACAGCTTTGTTGTAATCATCTTCAATGCCTTTGGTTATAGACTTTGCCTGTGAAATAATACTGCCGTCTGTGTGATGAACATCGAATGTATCGGCTAAAGCGTTGCTTTTGGATTTTGCTTTTTCAAACTTTTCTACATTGCTTTCAAATACAGGTGATTCTTTAATGCTCCAGTTACCGTCTGATGCTTGGGTGAGATAGATGTAGTCATATACAATACTTTCATAATCGCCGTATTGCTCAGGTCCTGTAAATACCGTAAACTGGTACGCATTATCAGGAATACGGATTTGTTTTCTGAACTCGCCGTCATTGTCGCATACATCGACTTCCTGACGCAGTGATTCTCCGCTTTCGTCAAGAAAACGGTATACAATATATTTATCGCTTTCTTTGTCGGAAATACCGTATACATCAATTATATCACCGTCAACGACAACTGAAATATTGCGTTTGCCGTAAAAATTCAGCATCGAATTACTTGAATAGTAAATATTTTGAGCGATATCTTCAGGGTCTATAGGCAATTCCTTATTTTGAAATCTTGCCAACAGCTCGCGTGGTGTAGGAATTTGCGATATATTTGAATTAATCCTTTTTGAAGTTGAGCTTATAGAGTGGGCAAGCTCGGGATAGTTTGCTTCAAGATATGGAACGGTTGCAGATATATCTGTAAAAAAGCTTGTGTTGTAATTTATTACTACATAAGCAATTAAAATAACCAATATTGCGGTAAAAAATCTTTTTATATGTTTCATATAAATCACCGAAATCAATAATATAGTCGAAAAAAGACAC
>JAQXXM010000143.1 GCA_029226065.1 Clostridiales bacterium | reverse complement strand
AAAAATATGAACAGTGGTGATGTTCTGAAAATGTGGGACGAAAAGCACATAACTGATAAGATTTTTGATAATTATTGGACTTATCATACCGAGCGAATTGAGAACGCATATATGGATATTGACAGCTTAATCACAACAGGTCATTCCGCGTGGTAAGCGGGGCAATTCACGACTTGAAATTTGCCTTGGCTGTTGAAAAAAGCGTGGGTGTCTGACAGAGAGTTGACAGAAGGGGGTGTCGCTTAACGCAGCACCCCCCCTCTGAAAACAACTCCGATGTCTATCAGTTTGTTACCTTCTTTTCAACAGACTTAACAGAATCGCGTTCCATTTTGATTACACACTTTTCAGCTTCGGTTCCTATATTACCCGTTTCCACAAATACAAACGTATCCTTGATTTTGACAATTTTTCCGCATATTCCGCCTATTGTCACAATCTTATCGCCTACCTTCAGTGACTCCAGCATTGCTTTTGTTTCCTTATCGCGTTTTCTCTGCGGTCTTATAAGCAGAAAATAAAATATTACGACAATAATAATAAGCGGTAAAAAGCTTGTAAGCATTGCCCCCAAGGTTGCACCTTCAGCACCGTTTGCTGCCTGCTGTGCAGTGTTCGCTGCACCTTCAGAAGCATGTGCGATAATACCAAATAAGTTCATAGTTTTTTCTCTTCCTTTCACAATAGTTATACATAGGCTTATTTACGCCCATGGATACTTAATCATTATACTACATCTACATGAAAATTGCAAGTAAAAATTTGTATATTCATATAAATTTTACATTTGTTGTTACTGCATTCCCCTTACAGCCTCCGCCATTTTAACAAGCTCATCTCCGCACACAACCTGTTTCCACGCTTCTTTATAATGTGCCGCCGTAATGCTGCCGCTGCACTGCTTATACGAAAATTCGCTTAAAACATTGTACTGTATACTGTTCTTTTTCAGCTTTGTCACAAGAGCATACCGCGAACCGTTTCTGTAAAGCTCACCCTCCTTGAGTGTATTTTCCTCAGCATGACACAATGCGCTTTCGGTATTTTCAAATGAGTCGAACACGAACACACTCTCATTATCCTCTTTCATTTTGTTACAATGCTTTTGTACTTCCACCGGTTGAACAAGACCGATTTTCTCCATAAAATCAAGAAGTGCTCGGTTGCCGAATTGACCTTCAGCGAAGAAATCACCGGAATTTTTAACCCTTATATTCCTTACCGCATCAAACTGACTGCGGCTGAGACGTTTGCCGCCCGATATCGTGCGGCGCCTGCTTGGCGATGTCTTTCTTTTCGTATGTACGTCCGACACGGCTCCCGGCAACATCGGCAATTCGATATTCGTTCCTATCTTATTTATATGCAAATCCATACCGCCCGGAACCACCATTGCCTCAACAACTACCTGTCCGCCGTTATACGGATCAAAATCGGTTTGCTTGCGTACATTCTCCATAACGTCAAATAACATTCTATGTAATTCCATCGACTGCGGTCTTTCCGTTTCAGTGTCGATGCCGTACTGCTCAAGGTCGTCATCAGACAAAAACACACCAATTCCGCCTCTGGGCATTTTTCTTATATTCAAACAGATCACTCTCCCATTTTGTATTCTCATCCATTCCGATTGCGAAATACTGCTTCACAATCATCTATTCACTATTATACTACAAAAATTCCGTTTTGGCTATAGTAAATTGAAAATTTTTTTAAAATATTTATGGATTTGCGTATATAAATACTCATAAAAGGAAAAAATACGCATATAAACGGCTCGCAGAAAGCTTTTTTTCCGACGAGCGCGAAACATTTACAGACAGGCGATTATGCAAATGTCTGAAAATCCACAGATTTTGAAAGGAATGATTGAAATGGAACAAAAAAATCAAACTAAGAAGCTTCCCGGTTTCTACATAGCACTATGCTGCTGTGTAATTGCCGTAGGAATTGCCGGATTCTTTGCGCAGAACATGGAAACGGAGTCAACAAACGCTCTGACCGAAGTAACGCAGGAGCCTCAAAGCGATATCATCGCCCAAAGCACCGCAGGCAACGATTTGCCCCTTCCGCAAAATCAAACAATTGTTGTAGCTG
>JAQXXM010000142.1 GCA_029226065.1 Clostridiales bacterium | reverse complement strand
GGAGAATACATATCAAATATCCCAAGCTTTCGTGCAATCTCACTGTATCATCATGGAGCATACGAGGATATTCCCGCCGCACGAGAAACTCTCATTTCTTACGCAAAGCAACACAACTTGAAAATATCAGGGAAATGCCGCCACATTTATATTGAAGGCCCACCACAGCACAAAGATAAAAGAAAGTTTATAACGCAAATACTTTTATTGCTTGAAGATTGAATATACTTATAAGTCATACGTATGATTTGCCCGTCACATTCAGTAGTTTCTCTTGTTTTTACCAAAATAGCAGTAACATCGCTGAACAGAGTTTATTCATCATCTGCGGGCATCATATCGAGAACTATTGTTGCAGCAGCCATTATCAACGAAATTATTGCTGTTCTAATTACCAAATATGCGTTTAAATGGGCAGGAGAAATACGCAACTAAATCAATTCCACACCACCAAAAGGCAGAAACGAATAAACGTCTCTGCCTTTTGCGTAAAGCAGCTTTGACAGATCAACCTTTCAACTCAATATAATAATTAAATATCTTCGTTGCTGTGTCTTTATCTGTCATAACCTTATAAGTTCCGCTGCTTGTCTGAATATGTAACCAAAATCCTTCGACAGATATATTGTTTATTTCTTCAAGCTTTATGTTGAAATTTAATGCGTTTAAATTTTGGATACCTTTGCCGATAAATCTATCTTTGTATACATCAACATAAGTGGAACCGTTAATACAGTGTATTGCGGTCATTATTATTCCATCGCAAATCAAAAACAAACCCAATAGCAGACAAAGAATGACACCATCACTACTTGTATGTTCGTTTGCATAAATATAAAAAGCTACAACAAGTATACCCATCACAATTGTCACAACTGCTGCTACTATACCCGTGTTTCTACGTGTAGCTGTCGTGTTTTTGGTAGACATAACCATATTGTTCACGTTAAGACACCTCCTTCCTTTTTAGATCACGCATTATTTATTTTATACAGTATCAAATCTAACTTGATTAAATTCATGTATAAAAAATGCGCCTACCGGAGCAGACGCATAAAAAACGCAAACTCCGATAGTCGCCAAACTAATTCTATGCATAATGAGTTAAACATACTCGCATGAAAGGAATTTGCATTTTTATCAAATTCACATAAACGAGTATGCCACAAAAAGGGTATATTTATACCATAAATAGAAATAACCCATTACGCATATTAAATTAGCTTGGCAAAATCATTATACCACAAAGTTTACTAAATATCAATATGTTGCGTAAAAAATAACACATTTTATTGTAATATAATTATTCTCCTGTTTCATTTATTTGCTAATATGGATAAATGCACTCAAAAAGAGGCTATTGCTAACGCAACAACCTCTTAATGGTGGTTGGGAAAGGCTTTACTGCTGAAAATCTCAAATCACGTTTTCGACATAAGCCTTTTCCGATTATTTAATAAGATTTTCACGTTTTTCTTTACTCCTCATACGGGAGCAATACTCCCTCACGCATAAGCTGGAGCAAATCGATAACAAGCTCTTTACCCTCATCATTGTTTGTCGAAAACGGTATCAGCACATCATCCTCTGTCAGTTCGAGAGTTTGGGCAATATCGTCAATTCTCTCATCAATTTCGCTTTTTTTCAGCTTATCCATCTTAGTGGCTATTACAACCAATCTGTCATGATAGTGACGAATCCACTCCGCCATTTGTATATCCTGATCCGTCGGTGTGTGACGGCTGTCAACAAGCAAAATGGTCTGTACAAGCTGTTCGCGGTTTGCGAGATAATCCTCCATCATACTTCCCCACTTTGCAACCTCCTCCTTTGAACGCTTTGCATAGCCGTAGCCGGGAAGATCGACAAGATAAATCTTGTTGTCAATATTATAAAAATTAATCGTGATTGTTTTACCGGGAGTACCCGATACACGTGCCAATGATTTACGGTTTAAGACCTTATTTATCATCGACGATTTACCCACATTTGACCTGCCTGCAAACGCAAATTCGATCAAATCGGATTTTGGGTATCCCTCTTTCTTCACTGCTGAAGTTTCAAACTGTGCGTTCTGAAAATTAATTCCTGTAATCATCTGTTTTTACTCCCTTCTTAGAGAATTATCAAGCACTTCGTCCATATTCGACACGGGTATAAACTTCATATCCCCTCGTATCTCGTTTGGAATTTCGTCAATATCGCATTTATTCTTATCAGGGATTATAACAGTCTTTATTCCTGCACGGTATGCCGCCATTGACTTCTCCTTAAGTCCGCCTATGGGCAAAACCTTGCCTCGGAGCGTTATTTCGCCTGTCATTGCCACATCACGGCGTATGGGTGTTTTTGAAAGTGACGAAACAACAGCAGTTGCCATTGTTATTCCTGCTGACGGACCATCTTTGGGTACTGCGCCCTCGGGTACGTGGATATGTATATCCTTTGTTTTATAGAAATCCGCATCAATATCAAGCTCATCGGATTTTGAACGTATATAGCTTATAGCCGCCATGGCACTCTCTTTCATTACGTCACCAAGCTTACCTGTAAGCTCCACCTTACCTGTGCCTTCCATTACGTTTGCTTCAACCGACAGTGTTTCACCGCCCACACTTGTCCACGCCAAGCCTCGTGCAATACCTATCTCATCTGTTTCATTCATTAAATCAAAATGATACTTTTCCTTGCCGAGATAGTCAGTTATATTCCTCTTTGTGATGCTTACCTTGCCACAGCCCGTATCAAGCATTTCCTTTGCCGCTTTTCTTAACAATGACTCAATAGTCTGTTCAAGCTTTCTCACACCTGCCTCACGTGTATAGTGGTCTATAATCATATTTATTGCACCGTCTGAAATGGAAAAGCTTTCATCACTCATACCTGTTTTTACAAGTGCTTTTTTCACAAGATAGTCTCTTGCTATATAGAACTTTTCCTTTGCCGTATATCCCGAAAGGTTTATTATCTCCATTCTGTCCAATAACGGCTGTGAGATTGTTTCAAGAGTGTTTGCGGTTGTAATAAACAAGACGTCAGACAAGTCATAAGGTATCTCTATATAGTGGTCACGGAACTCGTTGTTTTGCTCATTATCAAGCACCTCCAACAGTGCCGCTGACGGATCGCCCTTGTAGTCTATACCCATTTTATCGACCTCATCAAGGAGCATTACGGGGTTTTTAACACCTGCCTCACGCATTGCCGCTATAATACGCCCCTCCATAGCACCTATATATGTTTTTCTGTGTCCACGAATGTCTGCCTCGTCATGGATACCGCCCAAAGATACCCTTACATATTTTCTGCCCAAAGCACGTGCAATTGATTTTGCAACTGAAGTCTTACCTACACCCGGCGGTCCTTCAAGACATAGTACAGTTGTATTTTTACCTTTTGTGAGACTTCTTACAGCAAGAAATTCAAGGATTCGTTCCTTTACCTTTTCCAGCCCATAATGATCCTCGTCAAGGACTTTCTCAACTGCCTTTATATCAAACTTTTCCTTTTTCGCCTTATCCCAAGGCAAGCCAAGGACTGCTTCAAGATACGTTCTTATAACACCGCTATCGGCACTTACCGAGGGAATTTTTGAAAATCTTTCCACGTCCTTTAAAAGCTTATCCTTATGCTCTTTCTTGATTTTAAGCTTTTCTATTTTCTTTCTGAACTCTTCAACCTCTGCACCAATACCGTCCTTATCGCCCAGCTCGTCCTCAATCACGTGAAGCTGCTCACGCAGAAAATACTCGTGCTGATTTTCGTTTATACGCTCGTGCGTCTTACGAATAATCTTGTTTTCAAGCTCCATTATGTCGATAAGATGCTCGATACGGTCTATAAGTTCCTCTGCACGGCGTTCGTAGTTAAGCTCGTTGAGCAACACCTGCTTGTCCTCTGTATCAAGCTCAGTCATTGCGGCAATAGTGTCGCAAAGCTGACCGAGGTGCTTAATATCAAGTATGCTCATAAACTTATCTGCCTGAAGTTTCGGGTTTACCGCAAAATATTCTTCAAGCTTATTTTTCAGCACTCTGCAATATGCTTCTTCTGCATCTGTTACGCTTATAGGCGCCTCATTTATTTCCTCTACACGGCACACAAAATGCGGCGAGGTGCTTTCATACTCCCTTATGATACCTCGTGATATGCCTTTCACTATAAGACGTGTAACGTTGCCGGGCAGATGCATAATCTGCTTTATTACAGCGATTGTTCCCACACGGTATATATCGTCCTCTTTGGGATTTTCCACCTCAGCCTTACGCTGAGTTACAAGGAATATCTTAGAATTCTGTTGAGACGCAGTCTCAATCGCCTTTACAGACGCCGTACGTGCAACATCAAAATTGAGCTGCATATACGGAAACACCACCAGTCCACGCATTGCTACAGTAGGCAGACTGTGTATATTGTTCTCCATTATGTTCACCTTTATTATATATTTTCGGCAATCAGTTTTGCCATCTCCTTACAGCCGACCTTAATCATACCATCGCTGTAAATATCAGGAGTTCTGTAGTTTTTGTCAAGTACCTTATCAACAGCATCATTTATTGCCTTTGCCTCATCAACAAGACCAAAGGACATCTCAAGCATCATTGCCGCAGATACGATAGTTGCTATTGGGTTTGCCTTGTCCTGACCTGCAATATCGGGGGCAGAGCCGTGAATAGGCTCGTACATACCGCACTTTGTTGCACCTAATGATGCTGACGGCAACATTCCTATAGAGCCTGCAATAGCTGATGATAGGTCTGAAAGAATATCACCGAATATATTTGAAGTAACGATAACATCAAACTGTGCCGGGTTAATAGCCAACTGCATTGCGGCATTGTCAACATACATGTGTGACAGACAAACCTCAGGATAATCTTTTGCGACCTCTTCAACAGTTCTGCGCCATAATTTTGACGAATCGAGTACGTTCGCCTTATCAACCGACACGACACGTTTATCACGCAGCATAGCCGTATCAAATGCAATTTTAGCTATACGCCGTACTTCTTCTACACTGTATTTTTCTTCATCGCTTGCCCATGAACCGTCCTCTGCGTTCTTTCTCTCACCAAAATAGATACCGCCCGTTAGCTCACGTACAACCATAACATTTAAGCCGTTTTCAAGCTTTTCATCCTTAAGGGGTGATGCATCTTTAAGCTGTGGCTTTAAGATAGACGGACGCAGATTTGAATACAAACCAAGCGCCTTTCTTATACCAAGCAAGCCTTTTTCAGGCCTTTCCTTGCAGTTATCCCACTTTGGTCCGCCTACCGCACCTAAAAGAACGCTGTCAGACGCTTTACAAATGTCGATAGTTTCCTGCGGAAGCGGCGAGCCTGTTGCATCTATTGCACAACCGCCCATTAATACATCTGTATAGTTAAACGTATGATTATATTTCTTTGCAACGGCATCAAGTACAGTTACTGCACCGTTTACAATTTCAGGGCCTATTCCATCACCCTTTATTAATGCTATGTTAAAGTCAGCCATTTTATTTGTCTCCTTTGTTTGCAATGTATTTAACAAGTCCGCCTGCATTGATAAGCTCCTGCATAAACTGCGGGAAGGCAGTTGCCTGATAACTTTCGCCGCTTGTCTCGTTTGTGATAACACCGTTGTCAAAATTAACCGATACGGTATCACCGTTATTTATAGCCTTTGCAGCTTCAGGACATTCAAGTATGGGAAGTCCTATATTAATTGAGTTTCTGAAGAAAATTCTTGCAAAGCTTTCAGCGATTACGCATGAAATACCGCTCGCCTTAATAGCTATCGGAGCATGCTCACGTGACGAACCGCAACCGAAGTTTGCGCCGCCAACCATAATATCGCCGTCATTTACCTTGTTTACAAACTCTTTATCTATATCCTCCATGCAATGCTTTGCAAGCTCATCAGGCAATGATGTGTTAAGATATCGTGCCGGGATGATAACGTCTGTATCTATATTGTCACCGTATTTTATTACTGTACCTTTTGCATTCATAACTAAACAACCTTTCTTTTATTTATATTCACATAACCTCTTCGGGTGCTGTTATTTTACCTGTCAGTGCACTTGCCGCCGCAACCTCAGGGCTTGCAAGATACACTTCACTCTCAACGTGTCCCATACGTCCCAAAAAGTTACGATTTGTTGTCGAAACGCATCTCTCGCCTGCGGCAAGAATACCCATGTGACCGCCAAGACATGGACCGCATGTAGGTGCTGATATTACACAGCCGGCCTCGACAAGTGCAGAAAGCGTGCCGTTTTTCAGTGCATCAAGATAAATCTTCTGTGTAGCAGGGAATACTATAACTCTTATTCCCTTCTTAACTTTTTTGCCCTTTAGAATTTCCGCCGCACGCTCAAGATCGGATAGTCTGCCGTTTGTACATGAGCCGATTACTACCTGATCAATCGCAACGTCACCCCAGTTTTCAGGAGTTCTCGCATTTTCGGGAAGATGCGGAAATGCCACTGTATGAGGAACGGTTGCAAGGTCAATATCAATCACCTGACAGTATTGCGCGTCACTGTCCGCTGTAAACTCGCTAAACTCACGTGTCGAATGTTCTCTCATATATTCACGTGTCAAATCGTCAACCTCGAATATTCCGTTCTTAGCCCCTGCTTCAATTGCCATATTCGCAATCGTGAAGCGGTCGTCCATTGTAAGGCTATGCATACCCTCGCCTGTAAATTCCATAGACTTATACAAAGCGCCGTCAACGCCTATCATACCTATGATATGTAAAATCAAATCCTTACCGCTTGTGTACGGATTGAGCTTGCCCGTCAAGTTGAATTTAATCGCCTCAGGCACCTTAAACCATGCCTCACCCGTTGCCATACCTGCCGCCATATCAGTTGAACCGACACCTGTTGAAAATGCGCCCAATGCGCCATAAGTACACGTATGAGAATCTGCGCCTATTACAACGTCACCTGCAACTACAAGTCCCTTTTCGGGAAGTAACGCATGCTCTATACCCACTTCTCCTACCTCAAAGTAGTTTTCTATATCAAACTCATTTGCAAAAGTTCTTACTACCTTCGCCTGTTCAGCAGATTTTATATCCTTGTTCGGAGTAAAATGGTCAGGAACAAGTGCAACCTTTTTCTTATCAAAAACACCGTTTACGCCAAGCTTATCAAATTCTCTTATTGCAACAGGAGCAGTTATATCATTGCCCAGTACAAGACTTAGCTTAGCCATAATCAAATCGCCCGCTTTTACGGAATTTAATCCTGCAGCCTTAGCAAGGATTTTCTGTGTCATCGTCATACCCATTAATATCAGTCCTCTCAATTACTAAAAATTATTATACATTCTATAATTATATCACACTCATAAAAAATAGTAAATACTTTTTTGAATTTTTATGGTGTGATTTAGTAAAAAATTCTGCATAAACGGTGTAAAAACACATATTTTTATTAAAAATAGTAAATAAATAATGAATTTTTCAAAAAAGTCTTTTAAATCTGCCAATTATATGATAAAATATACGTGGCATTTTATAACGTATAAAATCGCTTATTTTGAGCGAGCGATTATGCTTGTTATTCTTTGAAAGGAATTTATTAAAATATATGGAAATGTGTATCAAATGCGGAATCAGACCCGCAGTTATGTATATAACAAAAGTTGAAGGCGGTAAAACCTCTATGGATGGTTACTGTCTTTCATGTGCAAAGGAATTGGGACTTGCACCTGTTGACCAGATGTTTGAAAAATTCGGCATAGGCGCTGATGAAATTGAAACAATCAACGATCAGATGAATGATATGATAGAAAGTATGGGCGGACCTGAAGGGTTAAAGGAAATGGAAGCGAATATGCTTATGAATATGGGCATTGATGCGGACGAAGACACCGAGGGTGGTGCCGCAACTGCACCGTTATCGGATTTTATGAATAATATGTTCGGCAATATGGGTAGTTCGTCGCAAAGTGAAAAGAAAGATGATAAAACAAAATCACGTAAAAGCGGTAAAAAGAGTATGCTTGACACCTACGGTATTGATTTAACCGCACGTGCCGCACTTGGCAAGGTTGACAGAGTTGTAAGCCGGAATGATGAAATTGAACGTGTCATTCAAATTCTTAACAGACGCACAAAGAACAACCCCATACTGTTGGGTGAACCCGGTGTCGGTAAAACGGCAGTTGCTGAAGGCCTTGCAATGCGTATTTTTGAAAGAAGTGTACCGCCAAAGCTGTTTGGTATACGTCTTTATCTTATTGACTTTGCCGCACTTGTTGCAGGTACGCAGTTCAGAGGTCAGTTTGAGTCACGTTTGAAGTCTCTTTTGAAAGAAACCGAGGAACGTGGTGATGTTGTGCTTGTTATTGATGAAATCCACAACATTGTAGCCGCAGGTGATGCAGAGGGTGCGATGAGTGCGGCAAATATTCTCAAACCTGCCCTTGCCCGTGGTGAAATTCAGATTATAGGCGCAACAACTCTTAACGAGTACAGAAAGCATATTGAAAAAGATTCAGCACTTGAAAGACGTTTTCAGCCTGTTATGATTGATGAGCCGTCAATAGACGAGAGCATTGAGATATTAAAGGGCATAAAAGATTACTATCAGAATTATCACAAAGTAAAAATATCAGACGAAATCGTAACACAGGCAGTTAAAATGTCGGAGAGATATATAACAGACAGATTTTTGCCTGACAAGGCTATTGATGTAATTGATGAGGCAGGCTCGCGTGTAAATCTTAAAAACAAAGCACTTTATGAGTTGTCTCTAATTAATGAACGTCTTGAAATTATTGATACGGAGCTTGACGAAATAAACAGCTCCGGTACTGATAATCCCGACTATGAAAAAATTGCAAATTTACGTTCTGAAAAGCTGCATCTTGAATCTGACAAAGCACGTTGTGAGAACGATGCAAAAAATGCAGAAATAACATTTGATGATATTGCCGCAGTAATTGAGGGATGGACAAAAATACCTGTACACAGGCTTACAGAGGACGAAACGGAAAAACTGCTCAATCTTGAATTACGTATACATGAGCGTGTTATCGGGCAGGACGAGGCAGTGAACGCCGTAGCACAGGCTATACGTCGTGGACGTGCCGATATAACGACAAAGAAACGTCCTGTTTCATTTATATTCGCAGGTCCTACAGGTGTCGGAAAGACTGAGCTTGTTAAAACGATTGCAGAAGTGATGTTCAACAACGAAGAGGCACTCGTAAGAATTGATATGTCTGAATATATGGAAAAGCATGCAGTATCGAAGCTTATCGGGTCGCCTCCTGGATATGTCGGCTATGACGATGCAGGTCAGCTTACAGAAAAAATACGCAGAAAGCCGTATTCTGTTATACTTCTTGACGAGATTGAAAAGGCACATCCTGATGTGTTTAATCTGTTCCTGCAAATTCTTGATGACGGTCGCATTGCCGACAGTCATGGAAAGATTGTCAACTTTGAAAATACTATCATCGTTATGACAACCAACTCAGGCTCGGAATTTTCGTCAAATAAAACAGGCTTTGCACGTGATACTGAAGTGACGATGAAAGACAACGTTGATAAGAGTCTTAAAAACTTCTTCCGTCCTGAATTTTTGAACAGAATAGACGAAGTTGTTGTGTTTAAGCCTCTTTCTAAATCTGAACTAAGACAAATTATCGATCTTATGTTAAAGGATATAACGGATAAAATTTCTGAAAAGAACGCAACTATAACTGTTACAGATGCGGCAAAGGATTTAATATTAGAGTCTGGATACGATGTGAAGTACGGTGCAAGACCGTTAAAGCGTGCTATACGTTCTATGCTTGAAGATCAACTTGCACGTCTCGCACTTAACGGAAAAATTACCGACGGTGCCCAAATCATTGCGGATGCCGACGGCAAAGATATAACAGTTACGGTTAAATAATGGATATTGCTCCCAGATAACAAAGATGCGTTGCAAAAGTAGCAGTATAAAGCGATTAATGTAAAATTTGATTTATGTTCAGGAATAAATTATTGTTTGTACACATCATCAGTCGACTACCCTGGCACCTTCCCCTCAAGGGGAAGGTGCCAAAGTCGCAGGCTTTGACGGATGAGGTGGTAATCAACAATTTACCCCCCCCATAGCTAAATAGCAACAAAATTTGTTGCGATAACAAATTTCCACCTTGTTATTGAACGGATTTTAACCTTATTTTTCGTTAAATTCGGCTTATTTGCTTTATGGTATTATAATTTTAGTAAGTTAATATCAAACCTCCCATTTTGTTTGAAATATCCCAAATTAAAAATTTCGCCTTCGTGATTGTTTTCCCATTTTTCAGCCACATATTTTAATTCTTCAGCAGTAATTAACAAAATTTGCGTATCATTATTTAAAGAGTAATTTACACATTCTTGGACACTTTGTTCAGTAAAGTCTGGTGCTATAACCATAAATACAACCACTTCTTTATCCGATGATTTAATATATCTATCAAATTGTTGAATATGATCTTTAAGATTAACAGGAGATTGTTTTGATTTGTTATCCCACATTATATATTTGTCCTTGTAGGATAATTTCCCATCCGGGTGTTCTGTTCCGGTAAGTGTTAAAGGTTTATTCAGCAACATTTTTTCAAATATGTAATTTGTTGCACTCTCAAAATAATGTTCACATTGTAAATCTTTTTCAATGATT
>JAQXXM010000141.1 GCA_029226065.1 Clostridiales bacterium | reverse complement strand
TTTTTAACTTTTTTTATCTTAGTGCATTTTGTCTACTTATTTTTTCTTTTTTTAGTTCTAAATGTTTATTTTCGACAATACCCGAGACATTAAAAAGCAGTTTAGTTGCCCACAGGAGCGATGTAGCATCTTTGATGCGTTTAGCGATGTGGGTGACTAAACTGCGGTTGTTTGGGAAAAGCAGTTCTGTTTCCTGCACGAACGATGTAGCACTAGTTGCGTTTAGTGAGTGTAGGAACAGAACTGCGTACTATGCTAAGCGGTTCTATTGCCTGTATGAACGATGTAGCATTTTCAATGCGTTTAGTGAATACAGGCATAGAACTGCGTATCTATCTTCGCTGCTAAGCGGTTTTGCTATCCCTATTAACGATGTAGCATCTTAGATGCGTTTAGTGAATAGGGATTGCATAACTGCATATATATAAACAATATATTACTACGACCGTTATCTCTTGGTTGCTACTATAACACGCACTCTTGTGCCAGTTATGCTGTCCGTATAGCAATCGTATCTGTAATCGCCCTCTATAGCATCAGATATAGAAATCCTCATATACCGTGTGCCTGATTTTTCATAGACCTCAACATCGGAGCTTAAAATATACTTATCTCCGCCTATAACGGCATACCCCGTCTCAAGCTGACTTACTCCGCCCTCAACTGCCTTAAGGTTTGATGCAAAGTCTACCTTAGCACCGTCTTTTACAAATTTAACGGGTGTACCTACCGACATACCCTGCATACCCGATACTGTATATGTAGCACCGTTTGATTCAATAGTTGCGGTTGATGATATATTTTCATTGCCCTTTGTAACGGACGTTACGATACCATAAGAATACATATCGCCTGTAGCGTTTTTAACAATCATTTCGCTTATCTGACCGTTAGAGTTTTTCTTCGCATACAGAACATCGCCTGATTTCAGAGTTATACCGTCAAGACGCTGCATATATGTCTTAACATATAAAGGCACATCTGAATAAACTGTGTTTGCTACATCAATGATTTTTACGTTTTCCGAAACAGAGTTGTTTCCTATACTCATATCAGAGTAGCTGACAGTACCTGAAACATTTGATGGCGTTATCTCGCCTGCAAGCTGTGCCTTGCCGTCCTTAATGGATATTGATACAACTTTATTGACACTGCTTTTTTTATCGGTATCTGTCGGATACGTATACGATACACCGTCCGCTGTTACTACATTCACGTAGTAGCTCATATATGATGTACCGTCCGACTTAGAAAACTCCTTCTTGCCCGAGCCTGTTACATAGCCCACGATAGTTCCTGAATTTGATGTCAAAGTTGCGACACCTGCAACCTTTTCACCATCTCGTCCCAACAGCAGTGTTACAGTGTCGCCTATTGATACGCTTCCGCTTGATGATAAGTCATTAAAAGCATCAACACCCTCAACCTCGTATGTCACACCTGACACAACTACCTGTTTTGGCAAATCCTTGGAGGGTATAGCATCCTCATAAACGCCTGTTACCTTTTTGGTGTATGCCATTATCATATTGAGTGGCTCACTGTAATACAGAATATCATTTGTCTGTATCTGGCTTTTATCAACTTGTTTTCCGTCACGTACAATCTTTGTATTTAAATCAATATCAAAGCTTGA
Organism: Clostridiales bacterium; assembly: GCA_029226065.1. GTDB lineage: Bacteria > Bacillota > Clostridia > UBA1381 > UBA1381 > Ornithomonoglobus. Next base: position 22,389 of record JAQXXM010000141.1, on the reverse strand, counting down.
CAACCAATAATCCGACTGTGCCTTTATCGGACCTTTGAGCGTACCCTCGCTATAGGTTAAATAATCAACCTCACCGTCTGCTCCGTAGCTGATACGCAAAACGTCACCCATTTCCATCTGTGAACGTAGGTTTCCGTATGTATACGCAACCGACTCTTTATAGCAAGTGGTTGTATCACTTATCTTAAACTGTTTAATCTGCGTGTTGTTACCCGCAGGATAGCAGAGAATTGCATCGTTAAGCGTTGAATATACTATATATTTCGCCGATGTCACCTGAGAATCCGAGGAGAAGGCAACGAAATACTTTCCGTCCTTTACTACCATATCACCCTTTGCTCCGATATACGAATCATCGAAGCTGTCGGTTATACGATATTTCCCCGCAGAGGTTGCAATCTCGTCACTGCCGAGAGTTTTATCCTCCGAATTTGTTGCTACAAGCGTTACGTCCTCAATGAACTGACAGTCATGTACGGCTATTAAGTCCTGATTTGTTGTCTTTGATTTAGTGTCGAGTGCGTTACAGACAAGCTTGGCAATATCACGACGTGTCATAGGCTCGCCCATTGATACAGATATACCGTCGGTAAGCTTCAGAGCATCTGCTGTGCCTATTTGTCCGTAGGGGTATGATGCACCAAAGTCTGATTCCGTATAGCCTAAAACACGGAGCATCATAGTTATTGCCTCCTCATACGTGACTGTACCTGTAGGCTTGAATGTGCCGTCAATATAGCCCTCCACAATTCCTGCAGATACTGCCGCACGTATGTATGGCGCACCCCAGTATGAGCTTTTAACATCCGAAAACGGCGAGAACTGCAAGCCTAACGCTACAGTGTTCTTATAGCTCGATGATGCAACGGCTATTTTTGCCATTTCGGCTCTTGTAACGTAAGAGTCGAAATTGAAATTACCGCTGTCATCTCCCACCATTATATTTAAGCCGCTCAGAAGTGACGCCATTTCATTGTCCGACTGCCATTTTGCGTTTGCAGCCGTTGCAGGCAGAGTTACCGCCACGCTCAACGCTGTTACTGCCAAGGCAGATAGTAATTTTTTCATCATAACATTTATATATCCTTTCCGTTAGTCGTTTCTCAATGCATCTATCGGGTTCAGCTTTGCCGCCTTACGTGCAGGCAAAAATCCGAATACCACGCCTATACCCACCGACACGCCAAAGGCAAGGGCTATTGCACCCACAGACGGCGAAACGCTCATTTGCAATGCACTGCCCGCTAAGAGTGAGAAAATTACACCTATTATGATACCTATAATTCCACCGATACAGCTTACAACACCCGACTCCATTACAAACTGCATCATAATATGCTTATGCTTTGCACCGAGTGATTTTCTGATACCGATTTCTCGTGTTCTCTCACTGACCGAAACGAGCATAATATTCATAATTCCAATACCGCCGACAAGCAGTGATATAGCCGCAATGGCGACAAGCACCATTTCCATTTTATCCATCATCTCCAGCATACTGTCGATTATTGACTGGAATGACGTTACCGTATAGTAGTCATCATCACCTACCGCCTCTAAGAGGTATGCCTCAAGAGCTGATTTTGCATCGTAAACCACTTCATCGGATTTTGCGTTTACTATATAAGAAGAAACTGTACCGGTTGATGTCGCCTTCATCATCGTAGTGTATGGGATATACATAGCGTTGTCACTTGAAGATTCGGTTGAGTCCTCCTCTTCCTCAAGTACACCGATTACCTTATACGGTTTTCCGTTCAGGCGGACAGTCTGATCAAGTGCCGCCTCACACGAGCCAAAGTAATAAAGTGCCTGAAACGAGCCGATAACAGCTACATTGGACTTGTTTTCGCAGTCCTGATATGTAATAAATCTGCCAAAGCACAACTCCAGTTTCTGTATATCATAATAGTCCTCCGACACGCCCTTTGCACTTACAGAAACTGTATCATCACCTGCATCGGGAGTTTTAAATTCGCCCGATAAAGAAATATTGGGCGTTACACCGCTATACAGGTCGGGGTGTTCGTCTGCGAACTCGTAAAGCTCCTCGGGCGTTACCTCAACATTTGGCCTTGAACGTATATTGGTATTAAGAGATGTTGTTCCAAACTCGCTGAATACTTTTGAAACCTCACTCGTCAGACCGTTCATTACGGATATGAGGATTATTACCGCCGCTATACCTATTATTATACCAAGCATTGTGAGGAGCGAACGCACCTTGTTGTTAATGATGCTTGAAATGGCCATTTGAAAGCTTTTGCCTAAGCCCATTATTATTCGTCCTCCTCATCTCTGCCTGCGGCGGACTGTTCCGCTACAAGCTTATCACCCGACACAGGTCCGTCATAGACAATTCTGCCGTCAGTCACTCGCACAACTCTGCTTGCACGTGCGGCAATGGAGTTGTCATGAGTGATAAGAATTATAGTATTGCCCTCACGATGGAGAGTCTGTAAAAACTTCATAACGTCTTTGCCTGTTTTTGAGTCAAGAGCACCTGTAGGCTCGTCGGCAAGAATAACCGACGGATCACCTGCTAATGCACGTGCTATTGATACTCTCTGTTGCTGTCCGCCAGAAAGCTGTGTCGGCAGATTTTTCGCCTTGTCACCAAGTCCTACACGACCAAGTGCCACCATTGCACGCTCACGCTGTTCCTTTTCAGGCACACCGCCGTACAGCAACGGAAGCTGTACGTTCTCAAGCACCGTAAGCTTTGGTATCAGATTGTATTGCTGAAATATAAAACCCAGCATTTTATTACGTACGTCCGCCAACTCATCGGGCGTATAGTTGCTTATCTCCTTGCCGTTAAGCTTATATGAGCCTTTTGTCGGAACGTCAAGACAGCCGATTATATTCATACACGTGGATTTACCGCTGCCTGATGAGCCGACAATGGCTACAAATTCGCCCTTATCTATAGTCAGGGATATTCCGTCTAAGGCGTGAACCTCGGTATCACCCATTTTATATATCTTATATATATCAGTTAATTCTACCAAATGCGACATAGTTATCTACCTCATCATCTCGGGCCACCACCGCCGCCGGGTGCACCGCCACCGGGCATTCCGCCGCCGCCGGGCATTCCTCCGCCACCGGGCATTCCTCCGCCCATCATACCGCCGCCCATCATACCGTTCATATCAGGCATCTGTTCGCCTTGGGCTTCTGTACCGCTTGGAGCTATGGTGGTTGCTACCTCGTCGCCTTCATTTACTCCTTCTTTAATTTCTATAAACATTGAATCGGTTATGCCCGTCTCTACCTTTTTGCTGTAGTATCCGTCAGGTGCTTTATCGTTATCATCCGTCTTATCGCCTTTTAAATATACAATATCGCCACGCTGTATTGCACTTACGGGCAATGCGACTACGTTCTCTGCCTCTTCTATCTGTATTTCACAGTCGACATTCATTCCCGGCAGAAGCTCGCCGTATTCATAAATAGATATTTCAACAGGGTACGTTGTTACGCCGTTTGTAGAAGTGCCGTCTATGCCCACCTTGCTGACTTCGCCCTCAAATCTGCCCTCTACTGCATCTGCGGTTATGGTTACCTGCTGTCCTATCTGTACATCGTGTATATCCGACTCGTCAATTGTAAGCTGTACCTTAAGAACGGACATATCGTATATAGTTGCCATAGGCTCGGTGTTTGATGTGCCTTGCTCAAGCTTCTCGCCCGCCTTTTTGTTCTTAGTTACGATTGTTCCGTCAATGGGTGCTTTTATTGTGTAATCATCAAGATTTTTCTGTGCGTCCTCAAGGTTGATTTCTGCATTTTCAAGCGACATTCTCGCACTGTTTACGCTTGAATCAAGCGAATATGTGTCACTGTCTATAACAAGCTTTTCAAGACTTCTGTATGCACTGTCAAGCTCTAACTTTGCATTGTCATAGCTTGTTACTACACTGTCGGATGTCAAGTAGCCCACCGTCTGACCTTTTGTTATGTAGTCATTTTTCTTTATATACAAACTGCCTATTTTTCCGTTCGTTTTTGCAGTTATGTATCCACTTTCAGTGTATTTGAACTCACCCAAATCACTGCATGCAACACCGTTTACCACTGCTGATGCACTTTCTCCTGCCGTCAATGCGCCCGGGTTATTAACAGTTATTGTTACGTATTTGACTATTGCGTGTGACGCTGTAGATACAGCGGCTGATGACACCTTTGTTACCGTTCCCCACAGCTTGTCGCCCGATTTTGCAAGTGTAAGCTCGGCGGTACTACCGCTTGTGATGCTCGCAACGTCTGCCTCGTTAAAGGGCAGTTGTATTTCAAGCGTCTTGGTGTTCTCTATTTTTGCAATCTTTGTTCCGTCTGCTACACTGTCGCCCTCATCTAACATAACCTCGGTGATAGTACCTGTATAATCTGATGTTACGGTAAGGTTTTTGTAGTTCTTTTCAGCTGTTTCTACACTGTTTAAAGCCTTTGTGATTGAATCGTTGGTATTTGATTTACTAAGATTGTTTGCCTTAATGGTGTCCGAACGTTTCTTGACCGCATCGGAAAAGTCCTGACGTGCCTTTTCAAGAGCGTTTTCCGCCTGTGTCAGTTTATTTTGAACATCTGACGATTCTATGGTATAGAGTACGTCATCCTTTTTCACTGTGTCACCCTCGTTAAAGGTATCTGTTAGAATTTCACCTGTTACGAGTGCTGTTACATTATATGTATCGTTCGCCTCGATAATCGACGAGCCTGTTACGGAACGTGATATGGTCCGACGTTCTGCCGTTGCCGTTTGCAGCTGTGCCTCACCCTCGTGATTTTTGCCTGTCAGCTTAACGATACCGACAATTGCCACAATAATCGCCACCGTCACAATGCCTATAAGTATCAATTTTTTCTTGCCAAGCTTTCTGAAATTAATTTGCTTGACTTTTGACAGCTTATCCGCTGTCCAATCACGGACATTTTTTATTTTCGACATAACATTCTCCATTCCGCCGCATACGGCTAATCAAATGCCCACGCACAAAGAACTTTCTCCGTTACGTGATTTTCATACTGTACATTATATATACATATTTTTCATTTTTCAAGACTTTACATATAAGGTTTACAATTTATTAAAAAAGGGGACGCAAAAAAACAGCACCGATCGTTTGACGGCAAAATCTATCTGCATTGTAGCATAAATAGATTAAAAAAACATTAAAAAAGCAGTTATTTTTGAAGAAATCTGACTTTTTCAGATTTCTTTTTATCTATGCCGTCAAACTACGAACGAAAACCGTCACTTGAGTACAAGCGTACACTGCGTGATAACCCTCATAGCCTTGCTATTCGGCGGTTTTCGTCCGTTCTGCACTATTTTTTTTCATCCCCACAGGACCTTACAGCCCCGCTACACTCTATTTTAATTGCAAAGTGTTAAATCTTTAATCTTTGTTTAATGTTTGCAACAATTCCGGCTTTACATAAACAGTGTTGTAATGCTCATATATCACCATTCCGGGCTTTGCGCCGTTAGGTTTTTTCACATTGCGTATCTGCGTGTAGTCCACAGGCACCTGTGCACTCTCACGTGCCTTGGAGTAATATGCCGCCAACGATGCCGCCTCAAGGATTGTATTTTTAGGTACGTCCTTGTCAAGCCCGAGCTTGATTACCGTATGCGAGCCGTGAATGTCCTTTGTATGAAACCACCAGTCGCCTGCATTGGCAAGCTTTAGCGTAAGGTAATCGTTTTGCGTGTTGTTTCTGCCTACGTATATGTCAAATCCGTCGCTTGATACAAAATGCATCGGCTTTGACGTTTCCGCCTTTACCTTCTTTTGAGCGTTTCGGGTTTTCTTTATATACCCCTCACAGGCAAGCTCACGGCGGATTGATGAAATATCCTCAATTCTGTCTGCCGTTTCCACCATTGCAAGTGTACTGTTGATGTATAAAAGCTCCTCACGACTGTTTTTGAGCTGTTTTTGTGCCTCTTTAAGAGCCGTTTTTGCCGTGTTGTATTTCTTATAGTATCTCTGTGCGTTCTGCGATGGCGACAATGACGGATCAAGCTTGATTGTAACCTTTGACATATCATCAAAATAGTTCTCCGCCTCGATACTGTCACTGCCCTCTTTTATGCGGTAAATATTCGCCGTTATCAAATCGGCATACTGTCTGTACGTATCCATTTTCTCCGCATCTTTGAGCGTTGCTTCAAGAATAGTCATTTTCTTGGCAATTCGCTCACTGTGATTATTTAAAAGCTTTATGAGGTCTGCGGTTTTCTGCCTCATACGCTCGTTGACGTCCTTTTTGTAGTAAAAATCGTCAAGGACCTCGCTCATAGTGTCATACTGCTTTACTATGCCTAATGTTTCGTACTGTTTGATTGGTATTGACGAAAATTCTACAAGCTTGCCAGTTTCACTGTCCTCTATTATACAGGGCGAAAACTCGTTATTTAGTACCGCACCTTGCAGTCGGGCTATTTCAAGCTTCAGCATCGCCATTTTGTTGGTGTTTACTTCCGTTGGCAAAACGTCAGTCCGCCCGAACACTTTATATACAAGCTCACGTGATGTCAGGGGACTTATTCCCGAAATGCGTGATATGAGTGCCTTATCCACCCTTGTGATACCGAGAAAGTCTATGTCACAGTCATTAGTCCAGTCAAGGAGCGTTACCTTGTCCTGAACGGGCGGAAGCTCGTACTTACACCCGGGCAATATCTGCCGCACGGCACTGACCGACTCGTCAATATGCTTTATAGAATCTATGACTCTGCCCTCGTTATTTACAAGTATAATGTTGGAGTGTCTGCCCATTATCTCTATATACAGTGTTTTTTCCGTATAATCACCTAACTCGTCATAGCTCTCAATGAGGATTTTAACTATTCTCTCAAACCCCACCTGGCTTATATCTTTAATCCGTCCGCTTGCAAGATGCTTTCTTAAAAGCATACAGAAAAGAGGTGCGGTTTTCGGATTTTTTTTGGAATGGCTTGTAAGATGTATCCTCGGATGTGCAGGCGATGCGGAAAGCAGAAGCTTATAGCTTGCATCGTAGGTCCGCACAGCAATTACTATTTCGTCACGCTCAGGCTGATATATTTTATCAACCCTTCCCCCATTTAGTATGTTTAGTTCATTGACAAGGGCTCTTACTGCCACTGCATCAAATGCCATTTTCTCACTCTCCTGTTAGATTTATCATTTTATTCTCTCAAGCTTGGCAAATGCCGCCATAAGCCGCTTGTTTCCGGCAGTATCAAAATCAATCACAACTATTGCATCCCTGCCGAATGCCTGTGATGATACCACCGTTCCGTCACCGAACTTCCTGTGCCGTACACGGTCGCCCGCTCTGAAATCAAACTCGTCAACAGCCGCAACAGCCTCCTCTTTCGGTCTGTATTGTATCTCCTTTACGCTTGGCTTTATATCAATGCCCATATCTTCAAGCTTGTTTCTCGCCTTCATCGCCATTGCGCTTGCATCTTCTATGTATTTTGACGGTACTTCACGCAAAAAACGTGACTCATCGGCAGGCAAACGCTGTCCGAATTTAAAACGTGACATTGCACGTGTAAGATACAGCTTTTCCTTGGCTCGTGTCAGTGCCACGTAACAAAGTCGGCGTTCCTCCTCCACTTCATCAGCATCTGAGCTTTCAAGCGACATTCTGCTTGGGAACAGCTCCTCCTCAAGCCCTGCAACAAACACAACGGGAAATTCAAGACCTTTCGCACTATGCACCGTCATCAGTACACAGCAGTCCTCTTCATCATCATATCCGTCAATATCCGATACAAGCAATACGTTTTCCAAAAACTCGTTCAGCTTTCCCTCATACTCATCGTTATGGGAAAACTCATACGCAACATTTATAAATTCCTCTATGTTCTCAAGACGTGTTTTGCTTTCGGTTGTGTCATCGTTTTTAAGCATATCCATATACCCTGACTTTTCAAGTACATACTTGCACAGCTCCTCAACAGACATCTTATCATTGTACGCCTTGACTCTAAATTCCTCTATCATATCCGCAAAGCTGACAAGCCTTGACGCTGTATTTTTCAGGTCGGAATATTGAGCGGGATTTTTCAGTATTTCATACATAGAAATACCGTCCTCTTTCTCATGCTCACGAATTTTGTCAATCGTCACAAGTCCGATTTTCCGTTTCGGCTCGTTTATAATCCTGCACAGACTTACGCTGTCATCTGGATTATGTATGACGTTAAGATATGCGACAATATCCTTTATTTCCTTTCTGTCATAAAATCGGTGACCTGCAACAACCCTGTACGGAATTGCCTCATAGAGCAGTGCTTCCTCTATTGCACGTGACTGTGAATTGGTGCGGTACAGCACTGCGCAGTCGCTGAACTTGCCACGATATGTATGCTCACGGCGTATTTGCCTTGCAATAAAGCTTGCCTCGTCTTTTTCCGAAAAGCCCGTATATGCCGTTATCTTTTCGCCCTCGTCCTTGCCTGTCCATAGGTTTTTGCCCATTCGCTTGCTGTTGTTTGAAATAACAGCGTTTGCGGCATCGAGTATGTTTGAGGTCGAACGGTAGTTTTCGTCAAGAGTTATCTTTACCGCACCCGAATAGTCGGATTGAAATTCAAGGATATTATTTATATTTGCACCTCGGAACTTATATATACTCTGGTCATCATCACCTACTACGCATATATTGTTATCCTCGTTCACAAGCAGACGTATAAGCTCATACTGTGAATTATTCGTGTCCTGATACTCGTCTACGAGTACATACCTGAACTTCTGACGGTACTTTTGGCGTATATCCTCCTCAGATTTGAGAATATTAACTGTGTGCATAATAATATCGTCAAAGTCAAGAGCGTTATTATTCTTTAAACGCTGTGCGTACAGCTCGTACACTCTGCCTACACGTTTCATTCTCGGATGTGCGCCGAACTCCGACATAAATGTATCAGGCTCAAGCATATCATTTTTAGCACGTGAGATTACGTTTTGCACGCTCCTTGGGCTGTATTCTCTATCGTCTAAACCAAGGTCTTTGATACATTCTTTTAGCAATGTTCTTGAGTCCTGGGAGTCGTATATGACGAACTCGGAGGTGTATCCAATTCTGTCAATGCACGTGCGCAAAATCCGCACGCAAATAGAATGGAATGTGCCAATCCACATATCCTTTATGTCACTTCCGGCATATTTAGTTATTCGCTCACGCATTTCCCTTGCCGCCTTGTTGGTAAAGGTTATTGCAAGAACCTGCCACGGACGTGTGTCGGTGTTTTCCAATATATACGCCACACGGCTTGCAAGCATAGTGGTTTTACCGCTGCCTGCACCTGCAAGGACTAAAAGCGGCCCTTCGGTAGTAGTTACCGCACGGCGTTGGTTAGGGTTTAATTTTTCAAAATAGTTTTCCATTTTCGGCTCCTCTTTTTGTTTCCTGATTATATTCTACCACACTTTTTTAAAAAAAGCTATGTTTTTTTACACCAAAATAAGAATAAGTTTTACAGTATAATGATATCGACAAAAACAGACAATATTAGAGCCTGATAGTTCAGGTGAGAAATCGAAAGGAGACGAAGATATGAATGTATAAAATTTCCGCAGCTTTATCTGCGTTGCTTTTGAGCCTGACGACTACGGCGGCGGCTTATAATGTGAAGCTGTCGGGCGAATGTGTGGGCGTTAAGGTCTACACCGACGGTCTTATTATTACCGACACAATGACTTTGACTGACATTTACGGAAAAAAAGTAAACGTTGCAAATTCCTGCGGTATAAAAAAAGGCGATATAATAAAAAAGGTAAATAACACAGACGCAATAAGTGTAAATATTGTTTTGGAGGCGGTCAAAGACGGCAGTGTCAATCTGACTCTTTTGCGTAACGGCAAGGAATTTTGTGTGGACGTGACTCCAATTCAAACTAACGAGGGCGCAAAGCTCGGTCTGTGGCTTCGTGACAGCACAGCAGGGCTCGGCACGATTACCTGTTTTATTGATAACCGATTTGTAGGGCTCGGTCACGGAATTTGCGATATTGACACCGGTAATATTATGCCCGTAAGAAATGGCATTATTCAGGATTGTTCAGACATTTCCATTACAAAGGGCGAAAAAGGTCAGCCGGGTGCTATAAGCGGTGCAATTGACGGCAAAAAGCTCGGTGATGTTACCGCCAACAAACACCACGGAATTTCAGGCACTATGCTATCTCCAAGCGAGGGCAAGGACATAGAAACTGCCGAAAAGTCCGAAATCCGCCCGGGCAAGGCATCAATTTTATGCGACGCAGACGGCAAAGGCGTTAAGGAATACGAAATCGAGATAAAGCGGATTGTACTTTCTCAATCCGCAGGTAAGGATATGGTTATAAAGATAACAGATGATGAGCTTATTGAAAAGACAGGCGGTATCATTCAGGGAATGAGCGGCTCGCCCATAATTCAGAACGGCAAGCTTGTAGGTGCTGTCACACACGTATTTGTGAATAACCCCACCAAAGGCTACGGCGTATTTATTGATAATATGCTTGACGGTGTGGGATAAGAAAAATGCTCGGCTATACAGTCGGGCATTTTTGTTTCTGCTAAGCTATGGTGTCAGAGTACCATAAGTATCGTTCCTGCGGCGATAAGCACACAGCCTATTATTGATTTATATGTAAAGGTTTCGTGCAGAAATATAAAGGCTAAAATAAGCGTAATAACTACGCTCAGTTTATCTACGGGAACAACCTTTGATGCATCACCTATCTGCAATGCCTTATAATAACACAGCCACGATGCACCCGTCGAAAGCCCTGACAAAATCAGAAACAGCCAGCTCTTTTTATTTATTTCCGAAATTCCGACTTGCGAATTTGTCAAAAACACCATACCCCATGCCATAATCAAAACAACCGCCGTTCGTATGGCAGTGGCAAGGCTTGAATTTACGCCCTCTATACCTACCTTTGCGAGAATAGATGTAAGTGCCGCAAAAATTGATGAAAGCAACGCTAATACTAACCACATATCTTTAACCTCTGATTTTCTTCCTATTCGTTTTCCTTAAATCCGATAATAACAGGGACAAAACCGCATCTCCCTACATAATACAAGCAGTTATGCTATCCATAAGAACGATGTAGCATCTTCGATGCGTTTAGTGAATATGGATAACATAACTGCTACGGTTTTTGTTCGCTCGGTGCGGTTTTGCGCCGCCCCGCGGGGTGGGGCAAAATTGTGCAGAGCGGACAAAAACCGCCGAGTAGCTATGCTACGAGGGTTATTCCGCCGTGTACACAGGTACACAAGGCACGGTTTTTGTTCGTTCGGTGCGGTTTTGCGCCGCCCCGAATTAGAATAAGATTATTATAAACTGCGATACCAATACAACCGCTATAAGTGCAATGGGGTATGTTGCCGCATACGCTGATGCAACTTCCTCTGTTTTTGCCACGTTTATAAGTGTGCCAAGTGCAGGAGTTGATGTCATACCGCCTGTGATTGAAGCAAGGCTGTTCAATAGCGGAAGCTTCAGTATGTGCTTTGCGAACAGGTAGCCAACAAACATCGGAACTGTTGTCATAATAACTCCGTATACGAAGTACATGGGGTTAAAGTGCGCCACAAACTCTGCACCGCCCGGTATACCTGCGCCGACTAAGAACAACACAAGTCCAAATTCACGGAACAGCTTCAATACTGAAGTCTGAGGCATCATGTTCAGCTTGCCTATTCTGCCGAAATGACCTAATACAAGCGCTGTCAGAAGACATCCGCCTGTTGTTGTCAAGGCAAACGTTGTGCCGGCAAGTCCTTTTGATGAAAGCGGAATTTTTATCATACCTACAATTGTGCCGATTACTGCCGCAATTGCAAATGCCGCAAAACCATGCTCGTCAAGGCTTAGTAAATTGCCGATACTCTTTTTCTTCGAGTCGCTGTCCTTTAATACTGTAATCTTTGCACGCTCCTCGGTCATATTTGCCTTTGTGATTTTCGGTACAAGCTGTACAAACAGCACAACACCGATAACACCGAATATATATGCGATACCCAACCCAACTGATACAAGACTCTCAAATTCGGGGTTTACCGTTGCCTTTGCCGCTGAGAACGCAGGCGTTGATGTCAGTGAGCCTGAAAGCAAGCCTGCTATTATAGCTGTAAAGCTACCATCTGTTGGCTCGCCCAAGGCGCGGCCTATATATATACAACCGACTGCTGAAAGTCCGCCGAACAGTATAATCACAAGACCGATAAGCACATAAGACTTAAAGTTCTTCTTCATATTACCAAAGAAGTTGGGGCCTGCGATAAAGCCTACTGATGTTACGAACAGGATAAGACCTAAGTTTTCGATAATCTTCAATGCCTTATCTGCGTAATATACCACATCGTCACCATAAGCGACTGCAAGCTGTGCTTCAAGAGGTTTATAAAAGAAACAGCCGAACAGCAATGCGATGATAAATACGCCAGCATCACCTAATGACACGCCTTTGATTGTGATACGGCCAAATGCATAGCCTACAAATAAAATTGCAAACAGGCAGAACATCAAAAATGTGATGCCCTGAACAGGAATTACTCCGTTAAATAAATTCATTGTTAAATAATCCTCTCTTATTACTTATTACGGTAGTCGGGCAACAGCTTCGGTGATACTTCATCTGTAGTTATGCCTGCTGACTGCTGTTCCTTTGCAAATGCGTTTACATGCTCAAGTGTAAGAGCGCCTACTGTTGCAGTCTTTGCCTTTGCCGCCGCATTCTTACCTGCACTTCTGCCGAATACTATAATATCAAGCAGTGAGTTACCCATAAGTCTGTTACGGCCATGTATTCCGCCTACTGCCTCACCGGCAACGAACAGGTTGTTGACATTTGTAGTCATACAATCGTCTGTAATGTCAAGACCGCCGTTCTGATAGTGAAGTGTGGGGTATACGAGAATTGGCTCTTTTCTGATGTCGATGCCGTACTTGCCGAACATTCTCATCATTGCCGGTATTCTCTTTTCAATTGTACCCTCACCGCCGATAGCCTCTATCATAGGAGTGTCAAGCCATACGCCAAGACCTTCGCCTGTGTCAACGCCGTTGTTGCGGTCGCCGCACTCACGGATAATTGATGCGGCTGATACGTCACGTGTCTCAAGCGGATGCATAAATACTTCGCCCTTTGCGTTTACAAGCTTTGCACCAAGTGAACGTACCTTCTCTGTTACAAGCGCACCGAAAATCTGCTCGGGATATGCCGCACCTGTCGGATGATACTGCAATGTTTCAGCATAAAGCAGCTTTGCACCTGCACGGTAGCCCAATACAAGACCATCGGCTGTTGCACCGTAGTGGTTTGATGTGGGGAAGCCCTGGTAGTGCATACGTCCTGCACCGCCTGTTGCTATTATAACCGTCTTTGCACGTGCTATTAATATTTCGTTTGTTTCCATATTCATAAGCACTGCACCTGCGGCATTGCCGTTCTCGTCTAAGATAAGCTCGATTGCTGATGTGAAGTCAACTACAGGTATCTCGCGGTTTAATACCTCGTCACGGAGTGTACGCATTATTTCAGCACCTGAATAGTCCTTTGCGGCATGCATTCTCTTACGTGATGTACCGCCGCCGTGGGTTGTTATCATATTACCCTCTGCGTCCTTGTCAAACTCAACGCCAAGGTCTGACAGCCACGAAATAGCCTCGGGAGCATCACATACAAGCTTTCTCAAAAGCTCACGCTTTGCGGCAAAGTGACCACCACCGAATGCGTCTACAAAGTGGATAGCAGGTGAGTCATTTTCCTTGTCTGCCGCCTGGATACCGCCCTCTGCCATCATTGTGTTGGCATCGCCTATACGCAATTTTGTAACTATCATTACGTTTGCGCCTGCCTCGTGGGCTTCGATTGCCGCAGATGAACCTGCACCGCCGCCGCCGATTACAAGCACGTCAACGTCATAATCTACCTTTGACAGGTCAATCTCTGACGGATTAATTCTGCTGTTTGCCTGCAAAACTGCCGCAAGCTCGTGAGGAACTTTCTCACCCTTGTTCGGGCCTATTTTGAGCTCGCTGAACTCGCTCTCCTTATAGTCAGGGTGATAAGCCTTTAATAAATCGTCTTTTTCCTGTGCGGTCATTCTTGCGGGCTCGTAAGCGATGTTCTTTGCACGTGCCGCTTCAACCGCCTTAATCGAATCAGTAAATCTCTCTGAATACATTAGCTCAAATCCCCCTTATTTCTCAATCTCTCTTGTATTGTAAAGCTCTTTAAGCTCGTCAATTGGCTTTTCCATAAGTGCCTCGATAAGCTCTGTAAATGTTCCGTCATTGATTTCCTTTACTCGGTTTTCAAGATGGCCGCACTTAGGAGCAAGGTACTTACCGTTAATTCTGCGGGCAAGCATAGCAACCTGCGGATGAGAAATACCGGCAGGACAGCGTGATGAACATACACCGCACATTACGCAGTCAAATGACTCCTCGGCACACTTCTCAAAATCGCCTCTTTGCGCATACGCTATGTACTGCATTACGTTCAAATCCTGTGTACAAGCCTTTGTACAAGCATTACAGCCGATACATGCGTATATCTCGGGATATAACTGCATCATTATCTGCTGTGTGGGTGCAACCTCGTCCATATCATACACCTGCTTAACAAGCGGGAAGAACGGAAGTGTTGCTACATACATATTATCCTCAACCTTAGTCTGGCAAGCAAGGCAAGCCTTAAGGTCACGATCGCCTTTTATTCTGTAGATAGTTGCGCAAGCACCGCAAAAACCGTTACGGCATCCGCAACCACGTACAAGCTGATAGCCTGCGTATTCCATTGCACGCATTATTGTCAGGTTTTCGGGAACTTCATACTTCTTACCGAAAAGAAATACGTTTACCATATTTTCCATATCACTATTTCCTCCTAATTAATATTCATCGGGCAGTTTCTCGATTTCGTCGAAACGGAATACGGGGCCGTCCTTGCAGACGTATTTTGAACCGATATTACATCTGCCGCACTTACCCACACCGCACTTCATACGAAGCTCGAAAGTTGTATAAATCTGCTCATTTGTAAAGCCAAGCTCTTTGAGGCCCTGTAAAACAAACTTAATCATTATCGGAGGACCGCAAACCAGCGCAGTTTTATCTGTAGTAAAGCCAAGCTCCTTTAAATATGTAGGAACAAAGCCTACGTGACCGTCCCAGCCTTCCTGTTCACGGTCGATTGTCAGGTGTACGTTTACACCCTCGGCAACGCTCCATTTAGTCTGTATCTCTTCAAGCTTAACTAAATCGTCGGCTGAACGTGAGCCGTAGAGTATATCTACCGTACCGTAGTCGTCACGGTTATCCAATACGTAGTTTATTACCGAACGCAACGGTGCAAGACCGATACCGCCTGCGATAAAGAGTAGGTTTTTGCCTTTTAGCTCCGTATCGACAGGGAAGTTATTGCCGTACGGTCCACGTACTGTTATTTCGTCGCCTACCTGTAAATCGTGAAGATACGACGTAAGCTCACCGCACTTTTTAATACTGAACTCCTGATACTCCTTATTTGTGGGAGATGACGTTATGGAGAACATCGCCTCGCTTATTCCCGGTGCGCAGAGCATTGCACACTGGCCCGGAAGATGCTCAAACAGCTTTCCGCCGCCCGGTGCGTTTACCTTAAACGTCTTAACGTCGGGAGTTTCCTGTGTTATACCTGTTATAATGCCCACCTTAGGGATAAGTGTATCTAAATTATAATTCTCATGACAATTACATTCGCACATATTATTTACCCTCCTTGCTGAAGGCTTTTATAACCTTAACTATATTTAGTGATGACGGGCATTTGTCCACGCATCTGCCACAGCCTACGCATGAGAACATACCGTCATTATTTGCAGGATAGTATACAAGCTTGTGCATAAATCTCTGTCTGTATCTCTGCATCTGGCTTGTACGGTTGTTGCCGTGTGCCATCATTGTGAAGTCTGAATACATACACGAATCCCAGCAACGGTAACGCTGAACACCATGACCTGTGTCATAGTCACGTATATCGTAGCACTGACACGTGGGGCATACAAAGGTACAAGTACCGCACGCAAGACAGGGTTTATACAGTTCCTCCCAGATGGGTGAGTTAAACTTTTCGTCAAGTGCGTCACCGCCCCAGCCGTCAAGCGACAAGTCCATATACGGAAGCTTTTCTACTATATTATGTATATCGTCTTTGAGGCTGTTTACCGCTGTTTCATCTGACTCTGTAAGAAGCTCCGATACGGCAGCTGTAAGCTTTTCGCCCTTAGGTGTTAGGGCGTTCCAGTAAAGGTAATCGGGTGTGTTCCACACTGCAACGTCTGCTATACCCTGTGGGTTTGCACAGTCGATACCGAACACTTTACAAAAACAGCTGTCCTCAGGCTCACTGCACGCCATTGCAACTATTGTGCCGTGGTTTCTGCGTGCCTGATAGAACGAGTCGACAGGGTTTGACAAAAATACCTTATCAAGTACCTCAACACCCTGAACATCACAGCCTTTCATACCGAATACTACAAAGTCCTGTGACTTTAACTCTTCGGGAGTTATTTTTATCTTTTTATCTTCTGTTGTACAGGTGTAAAGGTTTTCGCTCTGCGGGAAAAATGCGTCCTTAGGTGACTTTACCGACTTTAATGTGTCGATATCCACCTCGCAGTCCTCCGTCCACGCACCGAAGTTTACCTTGCCTGCCGTTTTAATAGGAAGATATAGTTCCTGTGTTTTTGAAATCTCGCGGAATAATGCCGAAAGATTTTCTTTTGCTATCTTATACATACATTATCCCCTTTCTGTTACTATGCTTGGCTCAACATCCTCAAAGGTAAAGCTTGTAAGAGGACGGTCACCGTCAGCAGTTTCTCCGGCTGTGAAGTCGCCGTAGAACTCGTTTATATCCTTAATGAACTTTCTGTTGAACAGGTGGAGCGGTATACCCTGCGGGCATACTCTTGAACATTCGCCGCAGTCGGTACATCTGCCCGCAACGTGGAATGCACGTATAATATGGAACATCTTTTCTTCAAAGCTGTCAACATTCGCTTTCTGTGTTGAGTCGAACTTGTTGCTGTCAAACACGCACTTTCTGCAAGAGCAAGCAGGACATACGTTTCTGCAAGCATTACAGCGTATGCACTTTGAAAGCTCCTTCTGGAAGAACTCGAACTTCTCCTCGGGAGTCATTGACTCAATAAATTCAACGCCCGCAAATCGTTCCTGGTCCTGTGTATCCTTTGACTCGCCGATGATTTCATCGTATATCTTATGCTCCTTGCCCTTACATACGTGGCATCTGCCAAGCATTGCCGATGAGAAACTGCAGGTTTTTTCACCATAGATTGTGTCAATTGTGAGAGTTTCGCAATCGTCGGTAAGCTCTGCACCCTTAACGCCTCTTATGCCCTTAATGCCCTGTGCCTTTATCATTTCAATATCAAGCTTACCCTTACAGCCGACACCGATTATATATGCTTTGTCACGGTCAACTCTATGCTCGTAAAGGAGCTGGTTAAAGCTGTATGTATCACAAGGCTTTAAGAATACAAGCGTTTTGCCCTCAAGCGTTGATGCCTCAATCATATATTTGCTGAGGTTTGCACCGCAAAATCCGTTATAAACGAACTCGTCAAGTGCTTCGGGGCTGTTAAAGAACGCAGGCTCGGGGTTATACGGCATATCGCCCGCTTTCCAGCCGAGAACTCGCACTACCGTTCCGTCATTAAGCAATTCTTTTGCACGGTTTATTAGTTCTTGCATCGTAAATCCCCCAATCTGACATTTTTACCGAGTGAGCGAATTTTTTCCACAAACTCGTTCATTGTTGTAGAGAACTTTACGCCCTCTGCGGCAGATACCCATTCAACACGTGTTCTGCCGTTCTCAACACCGATAAAGTCAAGCATCGAGAACAGAAGTGTCATACGACGTCTTGCGTAGTAGTTACCTGTGGAGTAGTGACAGTCACCGGGGTGGCATCCGCACAATATTACGCCGTCTGCGCCCTTTTCAAATGCACGGAGTATAAACATTGGGTTTACACGGCACGAGCAGGGAACACGGATTATTTTAACGTCTGCGGGATATGCAAGTCTGCTGCTGCCTGCAAGGTCTGCACCTGCGTAGCTACACCAGTTACAGCAGAACGCAACTATTTTCGGTGTAAATTCTTCGTTCTGATTTATCGACATATTGCATCCACCTCCGCTAAGATTTGTCTGTTTGAGAAGCCCTGTAGATCCATTGCACCTGACGGACACGTTACCGTACAAGCACCGCAACCCTGACACAATGCGTTGTTTACAACAGCAACACGTGAGGTACGGCGAACGCCATGGTCGTTAAGCTCTCTATCCTCATAAGAGATTGCACCGTAAGGACATACATTTGCACACTGTGAACAGCCGTTACAGAGTAGCTCGTCTGATTTTGCCGTACACGGGTTAGTAAGAAGCTTATCCTTTGCAAGAAGTCCGATAGCCTTAACTGCCGCCGCACCTGCCTGTGCAACGGTTTCGGGAATATCTTTCGGGCCCTGACATACTCCTGATAGGAACACACCTGCTGTCGGTGACTCTACAGGACGAAGCTTTGCGTGTGCCTCTGTTAAGAAGTTGTTGGTGTCAATACTTGCAGTAAGCATTGTTGCAATCTGTCTTACTGACGGATCAGGCTCAATTGCCGCCGCAAGGACTACCATATCTGCCTCCATCTGGATTTGCTTATTATCAATCAGGTCTGAACCGTAAACAAGCAGTTTGCCGTCCGGCTGAGGAGCAACCTTGCCCACCTGACCTTTAATGTAGTTTACACCGTATTCCTCAACGGCACGGCGGTAGAACTCGTCAAAGTTCTTACCCGGTGTACGCACATCAATGTAAAATACTGTTACGTTTACATCGGGGTACTTGTCACGGATAAGCATTGCGTGCTTTGCAGTGTACATACAGCAGATTTTTGAGCAGTAGCTCTTGCCTCGGTTGTCGGAGCATCTGCTTCCCACGCACTGAACAAATACAATGTTTTTCGGTGCTTTGCCGTCCGATAAACGCTCAAGATGTCCCTTTGTCGGACCTGCAGCGTTCATAATACGCTCAAGCTCAAGAGACGTTATTACGTCCTTGCTCTGTGAGTATGCATACTCGTCATAGTTGTCAAGCTTTATCATATCAAAGCCTGTTGCCACAACTATAGCACCATATTTCTGTGTAACTATCTCGTCTTTCTGTTCGTAGTCAATCGCACCTGCGGCACATACTGTTGAGCAAAGTCCGCACTTGCCTGTTTTGAACTTTATACAAGCGTCACGGTCAATAACAGGTACGTTAGGTATTGCCTGTGCAAAAGGAGTGTAGATAGCCGTTCTTGTGTTAAGACCACGGTTGAACTCGCTCGGACTCTTCTTTGACGGACACTTCTCCTGACACGCTCCACAGCCTGTACACTTGTCAATGTCAACGCTTCTTGCTTTCTTTCTTATATCAACTGTGAAGTCACCGACAAAGCCTGTAACCTTGTCAACCTCACTATATGTATATATGTTGATTTTCTCATGAGCTGATGCCTCAACCATTTTCGGGGTAAGAATACAAGCAGAACAGTCAAGGGTTGGGAATGTCTTGTCAAGCTGACTCATTCTGCCGCCGATTGACGGAGTTTTTTCTACTATATCTACCTCATAGCCTGCATCTGCAATATCAAGCGCTGTCTGGATACCTGCGATACCGCCGCCTATAACCAAGGCACGCTTTGTAACTCGGCTCTCACCGGGCTTTAATGGAGCGTTAAGGTTTACCTTTGCAACAGCGGCACGCATAAGTATAACCGCCTTCTTTGTTGCCTCCTCCATATCCTTATGAATCCATGAGCAATGCTCACGTATGTTTGCAATCTCAACCATATACGGGTTAAGACCTGCTTTTTCAACACACTTTCTGAATGTCGCCTCGTGCATACGTGGTGAACAGGAACAAACAACGATGCCTGTAAGATTATGTGTCTCAATTGCCTCTACGATTTTCGCCTGACCGACTTCAGAACACATATACTGATAGTCCTCTGCGTGTACAACGCCAGGCTCGGACTTTGCCATTTCGACAACCTTTGCTACGTCAACCGTTGCGGCTATGTTACTTCCGCAGTGGCAGACAAATACACCTATTCTCTGCAAGCGACTCACCTCCTGTATCTTCTGAATGCACTAACTAAAAGCTGCTGTGGTACGTCCTCGTCAAGAAGCTCGGGTACTGCGTCAGGCTTTAAGTAGTCTGCATCCTTTTGTCTTATTACCGTCTGTCTTGCCGCATCTATAAGCTTGCCGGGCTTAACGTCTCTCGGGCAACGCTCAACGCAGGCAAAGCAAGACAGGCATTTCCAAAGTGACTTTGAATTTGCCAATGCTTCAACGTCATCATTTAATACGTATGTAACGAACTGGTGTGGCTTTATATCCATAAAGTTAAATGACGGACACGTTGCCGAACACTTTCCGCATTTCATACATTTATACGGATTAACTCCGCTTATTTCCTGTATAAGCTCTTTTCTGTTATTCATTATCCGCACCCTCCTTTAAGCCAAGTGCCTCTGCAAGAAGCTCGGTAAAGTAGTAAACGGGAATATCGCTCTCGCTCTTATTAAGGTTATACATACACAAGGGGCATGCAGTGACAAGCATATCAGCACCGAAGCCTTTTGCACTGTGACAGATATTGTCGCACATTGTGTTTGCAAGTTCCTTTTCCTTGAGCGATATGTAACCGCCGCAACACTCGTTACGGTATGGGTATATTACAGGCTCTGCGCCTATTGCACGGATAAAGTCCTCTATAATAGTAGGATTTTCGGGGTTATCGAATGCCATTATCTTGCCCGGTCTTAACAACAGACAGCCGTAATATGCACCGATTTTCTTACCCTTGAGCGGGTTTGTAACCTTTTTCTTTAGCTCGTCAAAGCCTATTCTGTCACGAAGCACCTCTAAAAAGTGAAGTACGTTCGTTTCACCCTTATACGGAGTGTCAAGCGCCATATAGTTGTTAGCACGTGTGCTTATGTCGTCTACGTTTTTCATATCGTCATTAACACGCTTTAAGACGTGATGACAGGCAGAACACAGCGTTATTAGGTCTTGTCCCTTGTCACGTGCATCAACCAACGCACGGACCGATGAAAGCTTTGATGCAATCTCATCAGCGCCAAGCGGATAAACACCGCCGCAACACTGCCAGGTTTCTATTTCTTCCAATTCAAATCCCAGTGCCTTTGCCGACTCTCTGCCGTAGCGGTCAAGGTCTACGGCCTTGTTCTTCAAGGTACAGCCGGGATAGTAACTGTATTTCATAGTATATCTCCCTTCTTGATTAGTTTACAGTCTGAAATGCCTTACAGCTCAAGCTGGCTTATTACGTTCTTAAGCATAGCCGCACTCTTTCTGAGCTTTTCCGCTTCCTCATCTGCAAGCGGCACAGGTACCTTGCACGTTGCACCCTCCGGACCTACAAGGTTGGGGATACTCAAGCACACGTCATCTATGCCATACTCGCCGTGAAGCATTGTTGATACAGTCGAGATTGAATTATGAGCTGACAAAAGAAGTGAACACAATCTGCATACCGATACTGATACTGCATAGAATGTAGCACCCTTGTTTTCGATTATCTTTCCGCCTGACTTATGAACATACTCTGCCATTGCGTCTTTGTCAAGGTCTTTAAATTCCTTGCCGTATTTCTTCATCATATCGGCGTACTCGTCAACAGATGCACCTGAAATCTTTGCAAGCGACCACGGAACGAATGAGCTGTCACCATGCTCACCCATAACATAGGCATGGATATTTCTCTGGGCAACCTCAAAATGCTCTGATAATGCATAGCGAAGTCTTGCAGTGTCAAGAAGTGTACCCGAGCCGATTATCTGTTTTTCGGGAAGTCCTGAAATCTTTGTGAATACATACGTCATAATGTCAACAGGGTTGCTGACAATTATATAAAGTGCATTTGGTGCCGCCTTAACTATTTCGGGCGTGATACCCTTTAAGATGTCAACATTTGTCTGTGTAAGCTCTATTCTTGACTGTCCGGGCTTTCTTGCAATACCTGATGTGATGATTACTATATCAGACCCTGCGGCGTCCTCGTAATCTCCTGCAACAACCTCAATCGGGTCACGGAATGATGCACCCTGGATAATATCCATAGCCTCTCCTGCAACCTTCTTTTTGTTAATGTCAATCATTACTATTTTTGACGCAATATCTTCATTCGAGAGAGTGTATGCAATGGTAGAACCAACACTTCCTGCGCCTATGATGGTAATTTTGCTGCTCATAATTGTGTTCTCCTTTTGTTTATATTCTCTGCCTTAAAATAAGGCGGATT